>CAJMPT010000017.1 GCA_905215465.1 uncultured bacterium
TCTCCATTGGCGCGTGTCTGGGCATGGCGCTGGCCGGGCCGCTGGGGCTTCCCGTGGCGCTTGCGGCCGCGCTCGGCTACGCCGCGGTCTTTGGCGCGGCCACCAATACCTTCCTCGCGTCGCTGCTCATCGGGGGAGAGGTCTTTGGCTGGGCCAATCTGCCCGCGTTCTTTGTGGTCTGCGCCGCCGCCTACCTCTTTAACATGGGAAAGACCATCTACGCGGGGCAGCTGCCCGGGTAGGTAGGCCTCGCCGGGGCCCGGGGACGCTCTCCGTCACGCGTTGGTCACGTGGCCGCGCTAGAATCCGCTTGCGCACCGCCGGCGCGCCTAGGGGACAAGAGACGGGAGCCAGCGTGGCACTCATTCGCAAGATCGGCGTCATCGGACAGGGCCACGTGGGCGCGCACGTGGCAAACAGCCTGCTCATGCAGGGCGTGGCAGACGAGCTCTACCTCGCCGACATCAACGCGCAGAAGCTGGAGAGCGAGTGCCAGGACCTCACCGACTCCATGAGCTTCTACCCGCACAACTGCCGCGTGGTCAACTGTGGCGAGAAGTACGAGCTTCTCGCTGGCTGCGACGTGGTGGTCAACGCCGCCGGTGACGTGGCCAAGGCCGCCGGCGACCGCGACGGCGAGCTCTTTGTGACCGCCGAGATCACCCGCACCTGGCCGCGCCGCCTGGTGGACGCCGGCTTTGGGGGCGTCATCGTCACCATCTCCAACCCCTGCGACGTGGTTGCCACGGAGATCTGGCACCTCACCGGCTACGACCCGCGCCGTATCATCGGCTCCGGCACGGCCCTGGACTCCGCGCGCCTCAAGAACGCCATTGCCCGCCACGTCAACCTGGACCAGCGCTCCATCTGCGCCTACATGCTGGGCGAGCACGGCACCTCTCAGTTTGCCGCGTGGTCTGCCGTCAACTTCGGAGGAAAGCCGCTGGTCGAGCTCGCCGCCGAGCAGCCCGACCGCTTTGGCTTCGACCTTGCGCAGGTCGAGAAGGACGCCCGCTTTGGCGGCTACGTGACCTACGCGGGCAAGGGATGCACGGAGTACGCCATTGCCAACGCCGCCGTGCGCCTGGTGCGCGCCGTGGTCTCCGACGAGCATCTGGTCACGGCCTGCTCCACGCTGCTTACGGGCGAGTACGGCGAGTCCGGCCACTACACCAGCCTGCCGTGCGTGGTGGGCGCCGCGGGCGCCGAGGAGGTCATCACGCTCTCGCTCACCGAGGCGGAGCAGGCCGAGCTTCACGCCTCCTGCGAGCATATCAAGGGCAACATCGCCCGTCTGACCTGGTGGGACGAGGAGCGCCACGCCAGCCTGAGGTAGCCCGCTGCCCCCCAAATTGGGGACGTGTTCAAATCTGCGCAAAATTTGGACAGGTTGCCCGGCGCCGCCCAGCGCCGATAGGCAACAAAAGAGGGGACGGTCGAACCCGTCCCCTCTTTGCGCAAAAACGAACACGTCCCCAATTTGTGAGGGTTACTCCAGGCGCTTGCGGATGGTCAGGTACTCGGTCACCAGCAGCAAAAGCAGGATGGACATCACCACGAGGCTGCCCACCACGGCGCCGGAGAGGCCCGAGAAGTTGACCAGCAGCATGGCCACGGGCACAGCGAAGACGAAGGCGATGAGGTAGAGCCTCGTGACCTCGCCCTGGGCGCGCAGCACGGTGATGATCTGGTACAGGAAGTCAATGCACGCGCAGACGCCGCCCGTCGCCACCATGACAAAGACGAGGCTTCTGAACTGCTCGAAGTCCAGGCCGTACATGAGGCCCATGAGGGGGATGCCCACCCAGCCCATGAAGAGGGCCATGGCGCCGGTGATGAGCGCGATGACGCCGATCATGGCCAGGACCACGAGGTCGAACCTGCGGTGCTTCTCGGAATCCTCCCAGATGCGCGCCAGACGCACGAGCTGCGGCTTGTAGATGAAGCCGGCCGCCATCAGGATGGAGTGGGCCGGGAAGTACATGGCGTTGTAGTAGAGCTGGTTGTCGTAGGAGAGGCTGCCCTCCATGGCAAACTTGGGTACCGAGTCGATGACGTTGTAGAGGAAGAGCGCCAGGAAGAGCGGCCAGCACTGCACAAAGAGCTCGCGAACGCCGCGGAAGGTGGCGGGCAGGCTCTTCTCGGTCTCGAGGTAGGCCAGCGGCAGCGTGAGCAGCAGCAGCGACGCCACGGCGGCGACGGCCATGGCAAACGAGGCAAACACCAGGTTGTGGGTCACAAAGAGCACGATGGAGAAGGCCAGGAAGGACGCGGCGCAACGCAGGCCCTGCGAGAGGCCGGCCAGGTAAAGCTTGTCCTTCTGCTGCAGGCGCCCCTCGTAGACGTCGGCCAGGCCGTCAACGGCGCGAAAGCTCAGCACGCCCATGCAGATGGAGATCATGGGCTCGGCGTAGCCGCGCACCTTGCAGTAGCCAAACCCCACCAGCAGCATGAGGCCGCAGGTGATGAGGCGGTTGATCTGGTAGTCCTTGAACGACTGCAGCTCGTCGAGGTCGGAGACCTGGTAGGTGCGCACGCCAAAGTTGGCAAGGAACAGCAGCAGCGTTCCCACCGTGAAGGCCATGGAGAACAGGCCCGCCTGCTCGGCGCCCACAAACCAGGTGCAGACCATCGTCAGAAGCGGAAAGAGGCCTCCCCAGGCAGCCTGGCCCGCCGTGTTGAGCACGTAGTCGCGGGTGGTCTGGTGCGCCAGGTACTGCTCGCCTTGGTCCTCCAGGCCACCGCCAAAGACGGCGCCCAGAAGACGGTTCCACCAGTTGTTGACCGCGCGGGAGAGAAACCCGGGCTGCTTCTCCTTGGGCGCCGCCTTGCCGGCGCTGCGGGCAGCGGCCCTGCCGCTTGCGCCCGTCCCGCTGCCCGCAGCGCCCCTCTGCTCGCGACCCGCCGCCTGGCGAGAAGCCCGCGCGCCCGCGGCCCTCCTGCCAGGGCGTCCCAGCCCTCCCAGGCGCCCGGCCATGCCACGCTTGGTCTCTACGCCGTAGCGCGGGGCCTTGTCCGGGGCTCCTGCCGGGGTGACGGGCGTGTCGGACGTGCTTCTCCGCTGGGGAATCTGCGCCATGTAGGGAGCCTCCTGATTTAACGACTTGGTCACCTGATTGTAGACCAGAGGTCGGTTTGCGCCGGCAAACGGTAGCTTCTGCGCGTGAACAATGAGTTTCGCCATGCAGTGAGCGACGCCTTGGAGGCCGCGGGCGGGTATCGTAGTGTAAGGTTGGTCGGACGCCGCCCACAGGCGGCCTGTCGCAAGGAGACACGTTGGCTGACAAGCAAGCACAAAAGGACCCGAGCCTAGCGTCCGCGGCTGCCCCTGCAGTCGCCCCCGCCTCGACGCCTGAGGTCGAGAAGAGCGCGCTGCCCGCGAGCGCCCTCGTCGAGGAGACGGCCGCCAAGGCCACGCTCTCCGCCGTGGACGTCCCGGAGTCCATCCGCGGCAACATGGCGCTCTTCCTGCGCCTGGTGCGCAAGGTCCTCGAGGAGAGCGACCCCGAGATGCGCGCCACCTTTGACGTCCTTCTGGACGACGCCATCAAGGCGAGCTACGACGAGGACGGCGCCACTGAGGAGGCGACCGAGGCCTTTGCCGACCTGGAGCGCGTCATCAACGGTCTGGACGAGGCCCACGCCACCATGCTGATGCGCGCCTTCGTGGCCTACTTCCACCTCGCTAACATCTGCGAGGAGAACTACCGCGACGAGTCCCTGCGCCTGCGCGAGCGCACCGTGCCCACCACGGCCGAGGCTGACCCCATCAACGACATCACGGTGGCCTACCGCCAGCTCGTGGACGAGTGCGGCCGCGGCAAGGCCATGGCGCTGCTCAACCGCCTGGAGTTCCACCCGGTCTTCACCGCCCACCCCACCGAGGCCCGCCGCAAGGCCGTCGAGGGCAAGATCCGCCGCATCTCCGGCCTGCTGCAGCAGCGCTCCGAGCTGGGCGGTATCGCCCTGGCCGAGAACGAGCGCCAGCTCCTGCAGGAGATCGACGCCCTGGTGCGCACCTCTCCCATCGCCCACAAGAAGCCGACTCCCGTGGAGGAGGCCGACACCGTCATCGACATCTTCGACCGCACTCTCTTCCAGATGGTGCCCCAGGTCTACCGCCGCTTTGACGACTGGGAGCTCGGCGAGAAGGCCGGCACCGTGCCGCCCGTCTGCCCCGCGTTCTTCCACCCGGGCAGCTGGATCGGCTCCGACCGCGACGGCAACCCCAACGTAACCGCAAAGGTGAGCCGCCAGGTGGCCGAGAAGTTCCGCGTCCACATGCTAGAGACGCTGGCCGACGCCACGCATTTCATCGGTCGCAACCTGACGCTGGACGTGGCCTCCACGCCCCCCTCCGATCAGCTGGTCAACCTCTGGAACCACCAGCGCGAGATGAGCGAGGCCATCACGGCCCGCGCCATCGGCATCTCGGCCTCCGAGCTGCACCGCGCCTGCATGCTGGTCATTGCCGAGCGCCTGCGTGCCACCATCGTGCGCACCGCCGACATCATGTACGCCAGCGCCGAGGACTTCATCTCCGACCTGCGCTGCGTCCAGCTGTCGCTTGCCAAGGCGGGCGCTGCCCGCACGGCCTACGGCCCCATCCAGAAGCTCATCTGGCAGGCCCAGACCTTCGGCTTCCACATGGTGGAGATGGAGTTCCGCCAGCACTCTCTGGTCCACTCCCGCGCCCTCGCCGACATCCGCGAGCACGGCCGCTGGGGCGAGCGCGGCGAGCTTGCGCCCATGACCCGCGAGGTGCTGGACACCTTCCGCGCCATCGGCCAGATTCAGCGCAAGAACGGCGTTGCGGCGGCCCGCCGCTACATCATCTCCTTCACCAAGAGCGCCCAGAACGTCGCTGACGTCTACGAGCTTGCCCACCTTGCCTTCGCGCACGAGGCTGACGTGCCCGTGCTCGACGTCATCCCGCTCTTCGAGCAGGTGGAGGACCTGGAGAACGCCGTCAAGACCCTTGACGAGATGATCAAGCTCCCCGAGGTCCAGCGCCGCATGGCCCAGACGGGCCGCCGCCTGGAGGTCATGCTCGGCTACTCCGACTCCTCCAAGGACGCCGGTCCCACCAGCGCCACGCTGGTCCTGCACGCCACGCAGGCCGCCATTGCCCAGTGGGCCGAGGAGAACAACATCGACCTCATCCTCATGCACGGCCGAGGCGGTGCCGTCGGCCGCGGTGGCGGCCCGGCAAACCGCGCCGTCCTCTCGCAGCCCAAGGGCTCGGTCAACTGCCGCTTCAAGCTCACCGAGCAGGGCGAGGTCATCTTCGCCCGCTACGGAGACCCCACGCTGGCCCGCCGCCACGTGGAGTCTGTCGCCGGCGCCACGCTGCTGCAGTCGGCGCCCTCCATCGAGTGGGTCAACACCGAGTCCACGGCCAAGTACGCCGACATGGCCGCGGCCCTGGACAAGTACTCCCGCGAGCGCTACCTCGACCTTCTCAACACCGAGGGCTTTGCCGAGTGGTTCTCTACCGTCACGCCGCTGACCGAGATCGGCCTCATGCCCATCGGCAGCCGCCCGGCCAAGCGCGGCCTGGGCGCCAAGTCCCTCGACGACCTGCGCACCATCCCGTGGATCTTCTCCTGGAGCCAGGCGCGCATCAACCTGGCCGCCTGGTACGGTCTAGGTACCGCCTGCGAGCGCCTGGGCGACCTGGACAAGCTGCGCCGCGCCTACGCGGAGTGGCCGCTGTTCACCACGTTCATCGACAACATCGAGATGTCCATCTCCAAGACCGACGAGCGCATCGGCAAGCTCTACCTGCAGATGGGCGGCCGCGAGGACCTCTCGAGCAAGGTCCTGGACGAGATGGAGCTCACCCGCAAGTGGGTCCTGGCCATCGTGGGCGACGAGTGGCCGCTGCAGAACCGTCGCGTCCTGGGCCCGGTCATTCGCATGCGCCTGCCGTTTGTTAACGTCCTCTCCGTGACGCAGGCGCAGGCCCTGAAGACCCTGCGCACCAAGGGCGACAAGCTCACGCCCGAGGAGCGCGAACGCTTCATCTACCTCATCCTCTGCACCGTCTCCGGCGTTGCCGCCGGCCTGCAGAACACCGGGTGATCCAGGCGAGAAACGCACTTCTCGACGGCTGGCATAGCGGCTGACACAAGGGCTGCCGCAGCGGCTGCCACAAAAAGCGACCTGGGTATTCCTCGCCGGATACCCAGGTCGCTTTCTTTGGTCTCAAGACCACAAATACCGACCTGGGCGTTCTTCTCCAAACACCCAGCTCGGTTTTTCTGACGAGAAGGCCGTGTGGTCGGAAGTTTCCCTACAGCACGAAGAGCAGGGCGGAGAGGGTGATGCAGACGCTGCCGGCCAGGGTGAAGAGGTGGAAGACAAAGTGCAGGTAGGGCACGTGCTTGGGCAGGTAGAAGAATGCGCCCACGGTGTAGGAGAGGCCGCCGGCCACGAGGAGCCAGAAGGCAGGGGAGGGCAGCACCTGCCAGAGGGTGCCCACGCGGAAGATGACCGCCCAGCCCAGCAGCACGTAGATGAGGGCGCTCAGCCACTTGGGCTGGCGCTCGCGCAGCAGGCACTCGGCCACAATGCCGACGAGAGCAATGGCCCAGACCACGATGCCCAGCCTGAGGCCGTCGTAGTCGGCCAGCACGACCAGCGCAAACGGCGCGTAGCTGCCGGCTATGAGCAGGTAGATGCCGCAGTGGTCAAGCACGCGGAAGACGCGCTTGGCGCCTGCGGGCGCAATGGCGTGGTAGAGCGTCGAGAAGAGGTACTCCACGATGAGGCCGATGCCCATGAGCAGTGCCGCGGCAAGGCACACGCCGCCGCCGTGGCTCACGGCGCGCACGACGAGCAGCACCAGCGCCGCAATGGAGAGAAGCGCGCCCACGCCGTGGCTCACGGAGTTGGCAATCTCTTCTCCCACGCTGTAGGAGCGCTGCGTCTGCCTCGTACTTGCTGCCACGGTGCCCTCTCCCTCCACTCTGCAGGCGTCTGGCGCCTGCGGGTATACTAGACCGACGAACATATAGGAGCTCATATGAGCATACCCCACCAAACCAGGGGAGAAACCCAATGAAGAAGAACGTCCTTATCGCCAACGCCGTGGTCTGGGGAATCCTGCTCGCGGTCTGCGCCGCCTTCCAGGTCTGGTACCGCTCCGGCGAGGTCATCGACACCTACTACGCCGTAATGGGGTCGCCCTTCCTGCAGGTGATGGCCGTTGAGTCCGGCCCCGTCATCCTCTTTGCCGTTGGTGCCCTGCTGGGGCTGCCCTTTGTCGGGCTCAAGAAGATCAAGCTCGGCCGCGGCGCCCGCAACGCGCTGCGCGTGGTCTCGGCGCTCTTCCTGGCCGTGCTGGTGCTCTCCCTGGTGCCCATGCTCTTTGGCATCGGTCCCACCGTTCCGGTGGTCATCGTGGTCTACCTATCCATGGTGGCACCGGCGGTCATCGTGATCTTCGGCTTCCTGTACGCCCTGGGCCTGGCCGAGCTCGACCCCACCAAGAAGGGGCCGTTTGCCAAGTACCTGCCGGACGACGACGAATAGCGAGTGGCGCTGAACCCGTTGCTTTAGCGTACATAATCACAAGAGGAGGCCATTCTCGCCTGGTCTGACCTGCAGGCGAGAATGGCCTCCTCGTTATTATGTACGCTAATCCGAAGCGCTATTACGCGCCCAGCGCCTCGACCACCTTCCTTGCCGCCATGATGCCGTCGGTGGCGGCGCTCATGATGCCGCCCGCGTAGCCCGCGCCCTCGCCGACGGGCCAGAGGCCGGCCACGCCCACGCTCTGGCCGTCCGCGCCGCGCGTGACGCGCACCGGTGAGCTGGAGCGGGTCTCCACGCCCGTGAGCACGGCGTCAGCCACGTCAAAGCCGTGGAGCTGGCGTCCCATGCGGGGCAGGGCGTCTCGCAGCGTCCCCGTGATGTAGTCCGGCAGACACCCCTCGATGCTGCCCCAGGCCACGCCGCGGGGGTAGGTGGGGGCAACGCGTCCGCCTGCCGAGGAGGACGCGCCCGCAAGGAAGTCTCCGACCAGCTGGGCGGGGGCCACGTAGGCCCCGCCGCCCGCCTCAAAGGCCGCGCGCTCGCAACGGCGCTGCAGCTCGATGCCGGCAAGCACGTCGTCGCCCGGCAGGTCGTCGGGGAAGACGTTTGCCAGAAGGCCGGAGTTGGCGTTTGCGCCCGCGCGGTCCGAGAGGCTCATGCCGTTTGTGACAACGCCGCCGCGCTCGCTGGCGGCCGAGACCACGTAGCCGCCGGGACACATGCAGAAGCTGAACGCGGAGCGGCCGCTCGGCAGGTGGCACGAGAGCTTGTACGGGGCCGCGCCCAGGGCTGGGCTGCCGGCGGCGGGACCGTAGAGGGCGCGGTCGATGTCCGCCTGCAGGTGCTCGATGCGCACGCCCATGGCAAACGTCTTGCGCTCCATGGGCACGCCGTGCTCGCGCAGCAGCTCAAAGACGTCGCGCGCGGAGTGGCCGCAGGCAAGGACGACGCAGCTCGCGGCCACGCGCTCCTCGGTCTGGGAGCCGTCGGCGGCCGTTTGGGTCAGCGTCACGGACCGCACGCGGCCGCCGGTGACGTCCAGGTCGCTCATGCGGCAGCGGCAGCGCACCTCGCCGCCGGCCTCCTCGATCATGCGGACGATGTTGGTAACCACGCGCGGCAGCACGTCGCTTCCCACGTGGGGCTTGGCGTCCCAGAGGATCTGCGGCTGGGCGCCGGCCGCCACGAAGGTCTCCAGGATGAGGCGGTGGGCCGGGCTCTTGGTGCCCGTCTGCAGCTTGCCGTCGGAGAAGGTGCCCGCGCCGCCCACGCCGAACTGGATGTTGCTCTCCGCGTCCAGCTCGCCGGTGGCGTTGTGGGCCTCGACCATCCTGCTGCGGCGGGTGGCGTCGTCTCCGCGCTCAACGAGCAGGGGAGAAAGGCCTGCCCTCGCCAGGGAGAGCGCGCAGAACAGGCCCGCGCAGCCGGCGCCCACAACCACGGGGCGCTCGTCGAGCAGCGCACCGGCGGCGACGGCCTCGGGCCAGCCGAAGGGTTCCTCGTCCACCAGGCGCACGCCCTTCTCGGCGTGGGAGCGGGCGAGCTTGGAGAGGACGGCCGCCTCCTGGGAGGGGCCGCCCGCAAGCTCGGTGCGCAGGGTGAAGGTGAGCGTGATGTCTGCCTTTTTGCGCGCGTCGATGGAGCGACGTCGGCGCTCGACGCCCCTGAGCTGCGACGCGTTGACGCGGAGCTTCTTGGCCAGGGCCTTCTTGCAGAGCGCGAGCTCGCGCTCGTCGCCTCCGTCGAGCTGCGTGAGGTGGATCCTTATGCCTGAGACCTCGAGCATCGTGGTCACTTCCTGTTCTGTGAGAGTGCGAGCGCGGCCGCGGAGGCGCCGGCCACCTGGCCGCTCCTCCAGGCCCACGCGAGGTTGAAGCCGCCGCAGTCCGCGTCCACGTCAAGCGCCTCGCCGCAGGCAAAGAGGCCGGGCAGCGTGGCGCACTCGAGCGTCTTGGGGCAGAAGCCCGCAACGTCAAGGCCGCCGCGGGTGACCTGGGCGCGCTCGGTCTCGGTCCGTCCGGTCACGGAGAAGCGCAGGTCACGGGCGCGCCTCAAGGCGAGAAGCGCGGAGGCGTCGTTGCCGGGCGCGGCGCCCAGGGCGCAGGACAGCTGCGGATCGAGCACGCCGTCGGCCGTGCCCGTGGCCGCGGCGGCGCCAAGCTCGCCCTTGGTCAGGCCGCACGTGAGGTCCAGTGCCACGACGTCTCCGGCTTGCGCACGGCGCGAGAGGTCAAAGACGCAGATGCCCGAGAGGCCCCAGGGGCGGAAGAGCACCTCGCCGTCCTCGCCCCAGAGCTCGCGGCCCGCGCGCAGCAGGGTGGCGTGCGCGCGGGCGCGCCGGCCGTCAACGAGCTGCAGGTCAAGGGCAGCGTTGCAGGTGTCAGTGCGTCCGTCGGGCACGCCGGCCCCAAACGGCAGGGGAGCGCAGGCCAGGGCGCAGAGCACGGGCTCCTCGGCCACGGCGGGAAGGCCTAGGCCACCCGCGAGCTTGGAGGCGCCGCCCGAGGCAACGATGAGCGCCCTGGCGGTAATGCCTCCTGCCTGCGGGGCGCCCTTCTCGCCTGGCGCGGCGGGGGAGAAGGAGACCTTCCAGGCGCCGGCCGCGGGTGCCACGGACGTGACCTTGCGGGCGGGGGCGAGCGTCACGCCGGCGCGGCGGGCGCGGGCCAGAAGGACGCTCCTGACGGAGGCCGCCTGGCGAGAGAGCGGGTAGAGCCTGCCCTCCTCTGAGGCCCAGGCCAGGCCTGACGCGGCAAAGAACCCCAGGATCTCCTCCAGCCACCGGGCGCCCGCAACCTTGGCGACAAACGCGCCGTTTCTGTAGCGTGCGGGGTCAAGGTCCTCGTTGGCAAAGTTGCAGCGGCCGTTTCCCGTTGCCAGAATCTTCCGGCCGCACTCGAGGTCCTGCTCGAGCACGCACGTGCGGGCGCCGGCCTCCGCGGCCGCGATGGCCGCCACCAGGCCCGAGGCGCCGCCGCCCGCGACCACCACGTCGCGGGCGGCGGGCACCCCGACGGCCGAGGCGGCCGCAAGGGCGCGCTCGCGCAGCTCGGCGCGGGAGGGTCTCTTTGCGTGCGTGCGGCCCGCCATGTGCCTAGGCGTCCCTTCCGGTGAGCGCCGCGGTGAGCTCGGCCACCTGGATGACGGTCTGGACGGCCTCGGGGAGAAGCCCGTTGGGCACGCTCTCCTCGAAGGTGCCGGCGTCGCAGGCGGCGGCCAGGGCCGGGTCAATGGGCAGCTGGCCCAGGGCAACCAGGTCAAAGTGGTCGGCCGTCTCCTGAAGGCGGCTGGGGCCGTAGGGGAAGATCTTCTCTTCGCAGTGGGGGCAGGTGACGTAGGCCATGTTCTCCACCAGGCCCAGCACCGGGACGTCCATCATGTTGGCCATTTTGACGGCCTTGCCCACCACCATCTGGACCAGGTCCTGCGGCGAGCTCACGATGACGACGCCCTCCACGGGCAGGCTCTGGAAGACGGTGAGCGCCACGTCAGAGGTTCCCGGAGGCATGTCCACCAGCAGGTAGTCAAGCTCGCCCCAGGCGCACTGGCCCCAGAACTGCTTGATGGCGCCGGCCACCACGGGCCCGCGCCAGAGCACCGGGTCGTCCTCGTTCTCGAGCACGAGGTTGGCGCTCATGACCTTGATGCCGCCCTTGGTCTCAAGCGGCACGAGCAGGTTGTCCTGCGCGTAGGCGTGGCAGCCGGACATGCCGAACATCTTGGGGATGGACGGGCCGGTGACGTCTGCGTCCAGGATGCCCACCTTGGCGCCGCGACGGGAGAGCTCGCGTGCGAGGATGCCCGTGACCAGGGACTTTCCGACGCCACCCTTGCCGGAGACCACGCCAATGACGTTCTTGATCACGCAGCCCTCGGCCGGCCCCTCCTGCTGGGGAGCCTGCGCCTGCTGTGCCTGGTGCTGCTCGGCCCCCTTGCTGCGCGAGGCCTCGAACTCCTCGCGGATGCGATCCTTCTCCCGCTCGTCCATCAACGCTCCAATCTCTGGCACGGTCTTCTCGCCCGCGTACGTCAGTCGTAACCATCCATTCTACCCAAGGCCCACGTCCCCGTCCGAGTTGGCTATCGGGCGCCCCCTTTCCACAAGAAAGGCCCCTTGGGCTTCCCGGCGAAGCTCTTTGCGCTTTGTTCTTTGGTCGTTGGAAGTCAGCGTCCTACAGCAAGGCCCCCGCCCTTCTCAGCAAAGCTCTTTGCGCCAAAGGCGCGTAGCTTTGCGAGAAGGGCGGGGGCCCTCACCTTGCTGTTGGCTCTACGCTACTTCTTGGCCTTGCCCTGGTTGGCGACGGCGTTGATCTTGGCGGCGATGGTCTCCGGGTCACCGATGTACTGCTTGTCGACGACGTTGAAGTCGCGGTCGAAGGTGTAGACCAGGGGCACGCCGGTCGGGATGTTGACCTCGAGGATCTGCTCGGGGGTCATCTTCTCGAACTTCATGACCAGGGAGCGCAGGGAGTTGCCGTGGGCGGCGATGAGGACGCGCTTGCCGGCGAGCATCTGCGGGCGGATCTCATCCTCGAAGAACGGCCAGGCGCGGGCGATGGTGTCCTTCAGGCACTCGGTGTAGGGGAGCTGGTCGGGAGCGACGTCGCGGTACTGCTCCTGGGTGTGCGGGTCGCGCTCGTCGCCGGGCTCCAGCTCGGGCGGGCAGATGTCAAAGGAGCGGCGCCAGATCTTGACCTGCTCGTCGCCGTGCTCGGCGGCGGCGTCGGCCTTGTTCAGGCCCTGCAGGGCGCCGTAGTGGCGCTCGTTGAGCTTCCAGCTCTTGACGACGGGCAGCCACTCGCGGTCCATCTCCTTGAGCACGAAGTTCAGGGTGTGGATGGCGCGCTTCAGGCGGGAGGTGTAGCAGATGTCGAAGTCAAAGCCGGCCTCTTTGAGGGCGCGGCCACCAGCGGCGGCCTCCTTCTCGCCCGTCTCGGACAGCTCGACGTCGGTCCAGCCGGTGAACAGGTTGAGCTTGTTCCACTCGGACTCGCCGTGACGGATAAGGACGAGCTTCATCGTGTCTTCTGCCATGCGTTTCCTCCTAGGATTTACGCGAACATTGCGAGCGACCTATGGCCGCCAACCACATAGTATGCCGCAGTTGGGTA
Organism: uncultured bacterium; assembly: GCA_905215465.1. Lineage (GTDB taxonomy): Bacteria > Actinomycetota > Coriobacteriia > Coriobacteriales > Atopobiaceae > Paratractidigestivibacter. The sequence goes on from CAJMPT010000017.1 coordinate 12,651, forward strand.
TAGTTGCCCTAGGCTAACTAACGTTTTTCTCGCTGGGATTGATTCCAGATGCATGGCCGCCCTGCGGCCGGAAGGGGAGGGACCATGAGCCCCGTCGACATCATCGTCGTGGCCGCCGTGGCGGCGGCCTTCATCGCCTGCGTGCGCTATCTCCGCAAGAGCCGGAAGAGCGGTTGCTCGGAGTGCGGCGGGAGCTGCTCGGCGCATGGCAAGGGGGACTGCTCGGCGGCAAAGCGCATGCTGGCCGACGCCGACCGCGCCCTGGCGCGTGCAAAGTCCTGCGACTGCCAGAGGTAGCCGCGGCGCGGGAGGCCCTTCTTGCTGGGCGCGTGGGCGGCGGATTCTGTGAGGTGAGCGGGTCTGGGGTCGGATGAAACACATGCGTAACACGCTTGTGCGAACCTACCCCAGATTGAAGAATTTCCCCGCCGACCCCTGGAAGGAGTCTGCATGAGCAGCGAGAAGGACATCGACTTCGTACTTCGCACCGTCGAGGAGCGAGACATCCGCTTTGTCCGCCTTTGGTTCACCGACGTCCTGGGCAACCTGAAGTCCTTTGCCATCTCCCCGGAGGAGCTGGAGGAGGCCTTTGAGGAGGGCATCGGCTTTGACGGCTCGTCCATCGACGGCTTCGTGTCGCTGGAGGAGTCCGACATGCTGGCTTTCCCGGACCCGGACACCTTCACGCTCCTGCCGTGGCGCCCGAGCGAGTCCGGTGTGGCGCGTGTCTTCTGCGACGTCTACACGCCCTCCCGCGAGCCGTTTGACGGAGACCCGCGCAACTGCCTGCTCAAGGTCTTCACCAAGGCCGACAAGATGGGCTACATCCCCAACGTGGGACCCAAGATTGAGTACTTCTACTCCGACAGCCAGCACGAGCTCAGGCCCAAGGACGATGCGGGCTACTTTGACCTCACGCCCATGGACAATGCCAACGACCTGCGTCGCCAGACCACGCTGATGCTCGAGAAGATGTCCATCCCGGTGCAGTACTCCTACCACGCCGCGGGCCCGTCCCAAAACGGCGTCGAGCTGCGCTTCACCGAGGCCGTGAGCTGCGCCGACAACATCGTCACCGCCCGCCTGGTCATCAAGCAGCTGGCTGCCCAGCAGGGCATGTACGCCTCCTTCATGCCCAAGCCCGTCGCGGGCCAGCCGGGCAGCGCCATGTTCCTGTACCAGTCCCTCTTCAGCCACGAGGGCGAGAACCTCTTCTGGGCTCCCAAGGACTACCACGTGGCGCACCTCTCTGACCTGGCCCAGCACTACGTGGCCGGCATCCTCAAGTACGCGCCGGAGTTCACGCTGGTGACCAACCCCACCGTCAACTCCTACAAGCGCTTCATCTCCACGGGCGAGGTCCCCAACTACGCCACGTGGGGCCGCAAGAACCGCTCGGCCCTGGTGCGCATCCCGGCCCACAAGCCGGGCAAGCACGTCTCCACCCGCATCGAGCTGCGCAGCCCCGACCCCACCGCCAACCCGTACCTGGCGCTGGCCGCCACCATCGCCGCCGGTCTCAAGGGCATCGAGGAGGAGCTGTCCCTGCCCGAGGAGTCCACGCGCGACACCTTCCTGCTGAGCCCCAAGGAGCTCGAGGCCAAGGGCATTAGGCGTCTGCCGCGCACCCTGGGCGAGGCCATCCAGAACTTCGAGGAGTCCGAGCTCATGCGCGAGGTGCTGGACGACCACATCTTTGACTACCTGGTGCAGGAGAAGAAGCGCGAGTGGAACGACTACTGCACCGCGGTCACGGACTGGGAGCGCGAGCGCTACTACGGCGGCTTCTAATCCGTTGCGTCCCACGGGCGCATCCATAGGCTGTGAGGGCGGCGTTCCGTGTGACCGGGGCGCCGCCCTTTGCACATCAAGGTGGGGCCATGAGTGATCTTCGCTCCTGCATGCACCCAATATCGCTATGCATAAGGCACAACAACTATCTGGTAATGTGCAGATTCATATGCATCAATTAGTGCATTCTCACCAATAATATGCAGATTCGTGCAAAAACGCGGCGCCAATATGTCAATCGTGTAAAGAAAGACTGGTAGTACGGAGGCTTAAAGCAAGCTGGCGCAAACTGGTCAGTCAGGCGACGGACGGGGCGCATGCCCTGACACGGGGAAGACCTCGTGCCTTCCGTCGGGAAAGGGCGTGACCGCGCGCCAAAGCTTTTTTGGGAAGGGAATCCCAGCATGAACCTCAACAAGACCCTCGATCGCCGCAACTTCATTCTTGGCCTTGGAGTTGCGGCTGGCGCAGCCGTGCTCGCAGGCTGTGGCAACTCCGGCGCCGGCAGCACCTCCGGCACCGATGCCGCAAACGCCGCTGGCTACACCTTGGTCCAGGACGGCAAGATCATCGTTGCCTCCGACCTGGCCAACCCCCCGTTTGACTACATGGACGGCACCACCGCCGTGGGCTTCGAGGTCGACCTCATGGACGCCGTCGCGGCCAAGATGGGCCTCACCTGCGAGTATCTGCCCGCCATGAAGTTCGACAGCATCATTCCGCTCATCAAGCAGGGCGGCAAGGCCGACTGCGGCGTCTCCAACTTCACCATCACCGATGAGCGCAAGCAGGAGATCGACTTCACCGACCCCTACATCGACTCCAACCAGGGCGTGGTGGTCAAGGCTGACTCCGACAAGGCCACGACCGAGGCCTTGAACGCCGATGGCGTGAAGATCGCCTGCCAGTCCGGCACCACCGGCGAGGCCTGGGCCCAGGAGAACCTGCCCAAGGCCACCATCGTCTCCCTGGACGACCCCGTCCAGGCCGTCACCGGCGTCTCCACCGGCATCTACGACGCCGCCTCCGCCGACCTGCCCGTCATGAAGTACCTCTGCAGCAACTCCTTCACGGACTGCCAGGTGGCCATCGAGGTCCCGACCGGCGAGCAGTACGGCATCGTGGTCTCCAAGTCCAACGCCGGTCTCACCTCCGCCATCAACGAGGCGCTCGCCGCCCTCAAGGACGACGGCACCATCGAGAGCCTCGAGGTTAAGTGGTTCGGCTCCGCAATGTAGCAATCCTTTGCAGGCGAGAGGCGCGCTTCTCGCCTGCATTTCAGTAACCGGGCAGACGCCCTAGCCATCCCTGGGAAAGGACCCACCATGAAGATGAACATGAACCGTCGCGAGTTCCTGGCCGCCTTCGGCACCGTCGCCGCCAGCGCCGCACTTGCCGGCTGCGGCAACTCCAACGCCACCAGCACCGACTCCTCCTCCGACGCCAAGTCTGACAAGAAGAAGGGCATGACCCTCATCGAGGACGGCAAGCTCACCGTCGTCGCCGAGCTGGGCTTTGCCCCCTTCGAGTACATGGACGAGAAGACCGGCGAGCCCGTGGGCTTTGACGTCGACGTCATCAACGCCGTCGCCGAGAAGATGGGCCTCACCGCCTCCTACCTGCCCAACCAGAAGTTCGACACCCTGGTGCCCATCATCAAGCAGGGCGGCAAGGCCGACGTCTCCATCGCCGCCATCACCATCACCGACGAGCGCATGGAGTCCGTCGACTTCTCCGAGCCCTACCTTGACTCCAACCAGGCCATCGTCGTGGCCAAGGGTTCCTCCGAGACCGAGGAGACCCTGAACGATGCCTCCAAGCAGGTCGTCTGCCAGGGCGGCACCACTGGCGACGAGTGGATCGGCGAGAACCTCCCTGATGCCACCCGCGTGCCCGTCGATGACGTGACCGCCGCCCTCACCGGCGTCCAGACCGGCCTCTACCAGGCCATGGTCGTCGATCTTCCCGTTGCCTCCTACATGCTGGCCCAGTCCTTCTCTGACCTTGAGATCGTCAAGGAGATCCCGACCGGCGAGCAGTACGGCATCGCCGTCTCCAAGGACAACCCCGAGCTCACCCAGGCCGTCAACAAGGCCCTCGAGGATATGAAGTCCGACGGCACCATGAAGGAGATCGAGACCAAGTGGTTCGGCTCCGAGATTTAGGCCGCCACAAGGCTCAATCTCAGCGTTTCAGCAGGTAGAAAAGATGGCGGGACCCTTCCTCAGAGGGGTTCCGCCCACGGCTTATGAATGGAGAGAAGATGCAGCTCCCGAGCAAGAGAGGCGGTCTGGCGCACGCGCTGGCGGCCCTGTTTGCCGCGGTGCTCGTGGCGTCTTGCGGGGTGGCCCTGGCCACCCCGCAGGCAGCGCTTGCCATGACCACCGAGAAGGCCACCGCCAAGCCCAACGAGGACGGTGGCTCTGGCGTCATCGGCGCTATGAACACGCGCCTTACCTGGGAGGGAACGGTCGAGTCCGGCGAGGACGTCTCGTCCGTGACCCTGCAGCTGCCCGAGGGCGCGACCTTTGACGGCTCCACCACGCGCATCACCGTGCTCGAGGGCCTCAACCGTGTGAACGTCGACGGCACCGCCGCACCCTCTGGCCAGAGCATCACCGTGAGCTTTGCCGCGAGCATCCCCGAGGGGTCGCTCCTGCGCCTCGAGGTTACCGACATGCAGTTCCCCGGCGAGGGCGGAGACTACCAGGTCACCGGTTCCTACACCACCGATGACGGCGCCAGCCACGAGCTCGCGGCCTCTCCGTCCATCACGGTCATCGCCAACACGCCGCTGCAGTCCATCGTCAACTGGCTCGACAACCAGGCGTGGGTGGAGGCGTGGAACTCCAACCAGTTCCTCGGTATGTTCTTCAAGCCGCAGCTTTTGGTCACGTCCTTCTCGTCGCTGTTCCCCGGCTGGCTTCTGTGCCTGGGCATCGTCATCGCGGCCTACCCGTTTGCCATTGCGCTCGGCCTGCTCTTCTCGCTGCTCAAGATCTCCAAGCACCGGCTGCTTCGCGCCATCGCCGTGGTCTACATCAACATCCTGCGCGGCACCCCGCTCTTCCTGCAGATCTACATCATGTTCTTCGGCCTGCCCATGGTTGGCATCAACATCGACAACAACCTGCTGGGCATCATCGTCATGGCCGTCAACTCCTCCGCCTACCTGGCCGAGATCTTCCGCGCGGGCATCCAGTCCATCCCGCAGGGCCAGTACGAGGCCGCGAGCTCTTTGGGCATGAGCTACGTCCAGACCATGTTCACCATCATCCTGCCACAGACCGTGCGTCGCGTGATTCCCACCGTGACCAGTGACTTCATCACCTCCTTCAAGGACACCTCGCTGCTTTCCTCCGTGGGCGTCATGGAGCTCATGATGTTCTCCAAGAACCTCACCACGGTGTCTGGCAACATCACGCCGTACGTGGCCGCTGGCATCTTCTACCTCATTGTCACCCTGCCGCTGATCAAGGTCGTCAGCATCGTCGAGAACCGCATCGCCCGCTCCGAGCGCGGCGAGGGCCCCAGGCCCAAGGCCAAGGCCCAGCTGAAGGAGGCCGCCGATGTCCAGTAAGATCCTCTCGCACGCGCCCGCCGTACAGGTGCCGCCCGCGCTTCCCGCCGAGGAGGCCGCCCGCATTGCCTGGGACGCCGACCAGGGCCTGACGCGCCACCACTTCACGCCCGGCGAGCACCCCATCGTGCGCATCGAGCACCTCAACAAGAGCTTTGACGCCACGCAGGTCCTGAAGGACGTCAACATCAACGTCTGGCCCGGCGAGGTCGTCGTCGTGCTGGGCCCGTCCGGCTCCGGCAAGTCCACCATGCTGCGCTGCATCAACCTGCTTGAGACGCCGACGGCCGGTCACATCCTCATCGAGGACCAGGAGATCACCGGCAAGAGCAACGCCGACGTCAACAAGCTCCGCCGCGACGTGGGCATGGTCTTCCAGGGCTTCAACCTCTTCCCGCACCTCACGGCCAAGCAGAACGTCATGATCGGCCAGACCAAGGTGCTCAAGAAGAGCAAGGAGGAGGCCGAGGCCGAGGCCATGAAGCAGCTCACCGCCGTGGGCCTGGCCGACCGCGCAGACTTCAAGCCCGCCCAGCTCTCCGGTGGCCAGCAGCAGCGCGTGGCTATCGCCCGTGCCGTGGCCATGCACCCGAACGTGCTTCTCTTTGACGAGCCCACCTCCGCGCTTGACCCAGAGCTCGTGCGCGGCGTCCTGGACGTCATGCGCGACCTCGCGGAGAACTCCGGGATGACCATGATCGTCGTCACCCACGAGATGGGCTTTGCCCGCGACGTGGCCGACCGCGTGGTCTTCATGGAGGAGGGCGTCGTCGTGGAGCAGGGCCTCCCCGAGGACGTCTTCGACCGACCCAAGAACGCCCGCACGGCGGAGTTTCTCGGCTCCATCAAGTAGCCTTCCGAGCTCACGCACGCACGGACGGCCCGGATTTTGCCGTTTTGTGCCGCAAATCTTGCGCCCTGCGCCCCAGCTCATGCCCTGAGCTGGGGCGCATTTGTTTTTTTGTGGCGCTGGCACGCGGTCTGGCGCGCGTGTGGTAGTCTTCTGAAGAATATATGTCCGCACAGCACAGGGGGCCCGAGGGTGCATCACAAGAACATCCTGCTTGTCTCTGCCACCACCAGACTGCATGACCGCATGCGCGAGCTGTCGCATGCTGTCGACGTCTCCATTGCGCTAGCCAACGAGGAGACCTTCCCGCAGGCCATCTCCTCTGGGCACGAGTTTGACCTCGTCATCCTGGACGGGGAGGGCATGAGCCAGGACACCCTCAACGCCGTGGACTCCTTTGTGGCCGAGAATGGCTTCATCCCCATGCTCTTTGTCCAGGACCCGGACAAGCTGGCCACCCTTCACATGCCCATGCAGGGCAAGAACGACTTCATCCTCTCCACCGCCGGCGCGGCCGAGCTGGAGGTCCGCTGCACGCTGCTTCTGTGGCCCGGGGAGGAGAGTGCCCCGGCAGACATCGTCACCGTGGACAACATGACCATCAACCTGGCAACCTACCAGGTCTACATTGACGAGAAGCCCGTTGACCTCACCCTCATGGAGTACTCGCTGCTGAGCTTCCTAGCCACGCACCCCTCCCGCGCCTACTCGCGCGAGACGCTGCTCCACCGCGTCTGGGGCTTTGAGTACTGCGGCGGCACCCGCACCGTGGACGTCCACATCAGGCGCGTGCGCTCCAAGGTGGGCCCACAGGTGGCAAGCCACATCGTCACCATCCGCGGCGTGGGATACCTCTTCCGCATCTAGGGGCTTCTCATCTGCGCATATGCAAGATTTGGGGCCGTCTCCGAGAGGGGGCGGCCTTTTTTCAGGAAGCAAAAAGGGTCGTGCCAGCGGCGTGGCAATGCGCGTTGGCGAGAAACCCCTCCTGCCCGTGGGGTACATTCGTTGATGGAACGACCGGCGCCGGTCCCGAGCGGGTGCGCGCCAGAGAGAGGGAATCACCATGGACGAGAACTTTAGCGGCATGCCCCAGCAACCTGGCGAGGAAGGCGCGCAGCCCACGCAGAAGAGGCCTCCGATCCCCGTCGAGCTCGGCGGCGCGCAGGCGGCCCCGCACGCGGACTCCACCGGTGCGGCCCACGCGGCCGACACGGCCGGTCAGGCATCGCCCTCCGGCGAGAAGCCCGCCGACCCCAAAAAGCCCCGCCCGCACCACCCGGGCGTCAAGGCCGTCCTTCTGGGCGTCGCCGGCGGCGTGGTGGGCGCAGCGGTGCTGACGGGCGTGCTTCTGGGCACGGGTGTCATCGGCAGGACGAGCGCCACCTTCACCTCGGGCTCCAACCAGTCCATCACCATCAACCCGTCCGACAACGACACCTCCACGGCCACGGCGGTGGCCGCCAAGTCCCTGCCGTCGGTGGTCACGGTCTCCTGCACCTATGACTCCGGCGAGGGCCTGGGCTCGGGCGTGGTCCTGGACACCGATGGCAACATCATCACCAACAACCACGTCATTGAGGACGCCGACAGCATCACCGTGACAATCAACGGCAAGAGCTACGACGCCGAGCTCGTGGGCACCGACAGCTCCAGTGACCTCGCCGTCATCAAGGCCGACCTCCAGGGAGACTCCGTTACCCCCATTGAGGTGGGGGACTCCTCCGACCTGCAGGTGGGCGACTGGGTCATGACCGTGGGCAGCCCGTTTGGCCTTGAGCAGTCTGTCTCGCAGGGCATCGTCTCCGCGCTGACGCGCAACGAGCTCATGCAGTCCAGCTCGGGCAACACGCTCTACACCAACCTCATCCAGGTGGACGCGGCCATCAACCCCGGCAACTCCGGCGGCGCCCTGGTCAACGACAAGGGACAGCTTGTGGGCATCTGCACGCTCTATTCCTCCGACACCGAGAGCTTTGCCGGCATTGGCTTTGCCATCCCGGGCAACTACGCCGTCGACGTGGCCCAAAAGATTGTGAACGGCGAGCAGGTCACCCATGCCTACATCGGCCTCTCCATGCAGACGGTCAACGCGCAGAACGCCAAGGCCAACAGGCTCTCTGTGAGTCAGGGCGCTTACGTGGCCGAGGTCACCTCCGGCAGCCCCGCCGACGAGGCCGGCATCCAGAAGGGCGACATCGTCGTGGGCATCGGTGGCACGCAGGTCACCTCTGCCGACGGCGCCATCCTGGCCGTGCGCTCCCACAGCATCGGCGAGACGGTCCAGGTCACGGTCATGCGCGGCAACGACCAGAAGACCTTCGACGTCACCCTGGGCTCCGACGAGGAGCTCCAGAGGCAGCAGGAGGAGGCCAACAACCAGCCGGTGAGCGACATCAACTCCTACGTCAACGGAAACGGCACGGGCAACGGCACGGGCCAGGACAACTCCCAGCTGCTCCAGCAGTTCCAGCAGTGGCTGCAGCAACAGCAGGAGGGCTACGGCTACAATCAGCGCCAGCGCTAGGACATCGTTGCAATAGCGTACATTTTGACAATCGAAAGGCCTTTCTCGCTGCGTTTCCCCAGTTGGCGAGAAGGGCCTTTTGTCTTTATGTACACTACACAGCGCGAGAGAAACCCCGTTTGAGCTGGGAACCTTCTCACTACCGCTGACGGACTCGCCCCATCCGCTGGCGTAGACGCGCGTTGCCTTGGAGCGGACTCAAGGGTCTATGTTTGGCCTTGGCCGAGCGGGAAGCGGGGGCTTCCCGGGCCGCTTTCATAGGAGGACTAGCATGGCAATGAACATCGACTTCACCGGCAAGACCGTCCTTGTCACCGGCGCGGGCCGCGGCCTGGGCAAGGAGATGGCGCTACAGTTTGCCGGCTGCGGCGCCAACGTCTACCTGGGCAACCGCAAGGTCGAGCAGGGCGAGGAGACCGTCGCCGAGCTCGAGGCCATGGGCGTGCGCGCCGGCTTCACCAAGTGCGACGTGGCCGTCGAGGAGGACGTTGAGAAGCTCATCGCCGACGCCGTGGAGTTTGGCGGCGGCAAGCTCGACGTCATCGTCAACGCCGCGGGCGTCATCTGCCTGCAGGACCTCATGTACATCAAGCCCGAGGAGGTCGAGCGCCTCTTCAGCATCAACGTGGGCGGCACCGTCAACATGCTCAAGCACGGCCTCAAGGTCCTGGAGGGCCAGAAGTCCGGCAACTTCATCACGGTCAGCTCCATCGCCGGCCGCGACGGCATGAACATGCTGCAGGCCTACTCCGCCTCCAAGGCCGCGGTGACCTCGCTCACCCAGTCCGCCGCCAAGATGGCCGCCCCCTACGGCGTGCGCGTCAACTCCATCCTGCCGGGCATCATCCGTACCGCCATGTGGGAGGAGATCCTGGACGGCATGGCCAACGAGTGGAACCCGGACGTCAAGAACACCACCACGCCCGAGCAGCGCGAGGAGCTGTGGAACGCCTCCGTCAAGAGCATGATCCCGATGGGCCACGCGCAGCAGGCCGAGGACATCGCCTGGGCCACGGTCTTCATGGCCTCCGACTTTGCCCGCGAGATCACCGGCGAGTGCCTCTCCATCGACGGCGGCACCACCTCCGGCCGCTAGGACGGCACGCGGCGCCTGGCGCCCGGCCAGTGTACATAAAGATGAAAGGCCCTTCTCGCCAACTGGGAAAACGCGGCGAGAAGGGCCTTCTGATTGTTATTTTGTACACTGCGCCGGGCGGGGTCGCGGGGAAGGCACCCTTGTCCGCAATTAATGTCCGGTGGGGCGTGTAGGCTAGGGGTGTCTGGAATCCAAACGGGAGGTTGCCATGGCTGAGATCAGGTGCCCGCACTGCGGCGAGGCGTTCACCGTCGACGAGACCGAGTACGCCCAGATAGTCAAGCAGGTGCGCGACGCGGAGTTCAACAAGGAGATCGAGGAACGCGTGCGCTTGGAGGAGCGCAACCGCGAGGCTGCCGTCGCGGCGGCCAGCGCCAAGGTCCGCGAGGCCGCGCAGGCCCAGCTCAGCCGCGTCCAGTCTGAGGCCCAGCGGCAGATGGGCGAGAAGGACGCGCTTATCGCCAAGCTACAGGCCCAGGTGGAGCAGGGAGAGGCCCGAGTGGAGAACGCCCGCCTTACGGCGCGCCAGGAGGTCGAGGCCGGGCTTGCCCAGAGGGACCAGCGCATCGCCGAGCTGGAGGCCGAGGCCAAGGCGGCCCAGCAGGCATTTGCCAGCGAGAAGGCCCTTGCGGTGCGCGAGGCCACCAGCGAGCAGGGCGAGAAAATCGTGGCCCTCGAGGGCCAGGTCACGGCCGCCCAGATGGAGCGTGACCAGGTGGCCGCCCAGCTCAGGCAGGAGATGACCGAGAAGCTCCGCTCCAAGGACCTGACCATCAGCGACCGCGACGATGAGATCGAGCGCCTGCGCAGCCAGCGCAGCCGCCTGTCCGTCAAGCTCATTGGAGAGACCCTCGAGCAGCACTGCGAGATGGAGTTCAACCGCGTGCGCATGATGGCCTTCCCCACGGCCGAGTTCCACAAGGACAACGAGGTGGTGGGCGGCACCAAGGGCGACTACATCTTCCGCGAGGTCGACGAGTCGGGAGTGGAGGTGGTCTCCATCATGTTTGACATGAAGAACGAGGACGACAACTCCACCAACCGAAAGAAGAACGAGGACCACCTCAAGAAGCTCGACAAAGACCGCCGCGAGAAGGGCTGCGAGTACGCCGTGCTCGTCTCCACGCTGGAGCCCGAGAGCGAGCTGTACAACGCGGGCATCGTGGACGTCTCGTACCTGTACGAGAAGATGTACGTCATCCGCCCGCAGTTCTTCCTGCCGCTCATCTCGCTGCTGCGCAACGCCGGCAGAAACGCCGTGGACGCCCGTCGCGAGCTTGAGGAGATCCGCCAGCAGAACATCGACATCACGGGCTTTGAGGATGCACTGACCACCTTCAAGACGGGCTTTGACAAGAACTACCAGACGGCCAGCAAGAAGTTCCAGGCGGCCATCGACGAGATCGACAAGACCATCGACCACCTCAACAAGGTCAAGGAGAATCTCACCTCCTCCGAGCGCCAGCTGCGCCTTGCCAACGACAAGGCCGACGGGCTCACCATTCGCAAGCTCACGCGCAAGAACCCCACGATGAAGGCCAAGTTTGCCGAGGCCGCGGCCGAGCGGGAGGCCAAGGGGCTTGCCGCCGGAGCGGGTGCCGAGGACGCCGTGGAGCCCGACGAGGTGGAGTAGCGGAACGTAGGGGCCTCTCGCTTGACTGATACCCCCAAGGGGTATAGACCAACCCTTGTTGGGTACCCTATGGGGGTATCAGCCAAGCAACGAGGAGGCACCATGCCCCAGGACGGCCAGAACGCCCAGAAGCCCGCAGAGCAGCGTTGCTGCCACTGCGGCGCCCAGAAGCACACGCCGCGCTCGGAGAAACTCAAGGCGGACGTGACTCGTCGCCTCAACCGTGCCATAGGCCAGCTCAACGGCATCAAGGCCATGGTCGAGGAGGACCGCTACTGCGGAGACGTCCTCACTCAGCTGGCCGCCGTGGAGAGCGCGGTCAAGGCCGTCTCGCGCGAGGTCATGCAAGATCACCTGAAGACCTGCGTGGTCGAGCGCGTCCAGGCCGGTGACACCGAGGTCGTAGACGAGGTCATGGGCCTCTTCAAGAAGTTCATGTGAGGTGATCTTGTTGAGGGAGACCTTTGACATCCAGGGAATGACCTGCGCGGCGTGCTCGGCCCGCGTGCAGAAGGCGGCTGGCAGCGTGCCAGGCGTCACCGAGGCCAACGTCAACCTGCTCAAGAACTCGATGGAGCTGGACTTTGACGGCACGGACGCCACGGCCGCCGCGGTGGTGGCCGCCATAGAGGACGCCGGATACGGGGCGCTGCGCCGCGCATCTGCTGGCCGCGCCGCGGCCGCGCCTGCCCCCGGCGAGCTTGCTCGCAAGGCTGCAGACGAGAAGCTCCGCCAGCTCGTGGTGTCTCTCGCCTTCAGCGTGCCGCTCTTCTACGTGGCCATGGGGCCCATGTTTGGCTGGTCGGAGGTGCCAGGCCTGGACGGCATGGACAACATGATGGCCGCCGCCCTCACGCAGCTTCTGCTCTGCATCCCCATTCTGCTGGTCAACCGTCACTACTTTGTGACAGGCTTCAAGACGCTCTGGCACCGCGCGCCCAACATGGACTCGCTCATCGCGCTGGGCTCGGCCGCGTCCTTTGCCTACAGCGTGGTGGCGCTCTACCGCATGGCCTGGGCCTTTGGCGCCATGGACATGGCTGCCGCCCACGAGGCCATGCACGGCCTCTACCTGGACTCCGCCGGCATGATCTTGGCCCTCATCGACCTGGGCAAGTACTTCGAGGCCCGCGCCAAGGGCAAGACCTGCGACGCCATCGCCACGCTCATGGACCTGGCCCCCAAGACGGCCACCGTGGTGCGCGACGGTGCCGAGGTGAGCGTGCCCACCGAGGACGTCCGCGCCGGCGAGCGCGTGATCGTCCGTGCCGGCGAGTCGGTGCCCGTGGACGGCGTGGTGCTTGAGGGGGCCGCCTCCATCGACGAGTCTGCCATCACCGGAGAGCCCGTCCCCGTGGAGAAGGGCGTGGGCGACCGGGTGACCGCCGCCACCGTGAGCGGTCGCGGCTGGATTGCCGTGGAGGCCACGGCGGTGGGGGAGGACACCACCCTCGCCGGCATCATTCGCCTGGTGGACGAGGCTACAAGCTCCAAGGCTCCGATCGAGCGCATGGCCGACAAGATCGCCGGCGTCTTCGTGCCGGTGGTCATGGCCATCGCCGCGGTGGCCTTCGTGGCCTGGATGCTCATCTCGCATGACTTTGCCACGGCCCTCAACCACGCCATATCAATTCTGGTCATAAGCTGCCCCTGCGCGCTGGGCCTGGCCACGCCCACGGCCATCATGGTGGGCACCGGCCGCGGCGCTGCAAACGGCGTGCTCATCAAGTCCGCCGAGGCCCTTGAGACGGCCTGCTCAGTGGACTACGTAGTGCTGGACAAGACCGGTACCGTCACGGCGGGCAAGCCTCGCGTGACCGACGTCGAGCTTGCGCCGGGCGTCTCCGAGGCCGAGCTCGTGCGCGCCGCCGTCGCCCTCGAGCGTAAGAGCGAGCACCCCCTGGCGGAGGCCGTCTGCGCCTACGCCGATGAGTCCCACCCGGGCGTGGAGAAGGACGCGACCGTCGAGGGCTTCGAGCAGGTGGCCGGCGGCGGCCTTGCGGGCACGGTAGACGGCGTCCGCGTGCTTGCCGGCAACGTCTGCCTGATGGAGCGCGAGGGCATTGGCCTGGGCACCATGGCGGCACGAGCGGACGAGCTGGCCGCCGAGGCAAAGACACCGCTCTTCTTCTGCGCGGACGGCCGCGTGCTCGGTCTGGTGGCGGTGGCGGACCCCGTGAAGCCCACAAGTGCCGAGGCCGTCTCTCGCCTGCGCGCCCTGGGTGCCAAGACGCTGCTGCTCACCGGAGACGCGCGCCTCACGGCCGAGGCCGTGGCCCGCAAGGTCGGCGCCGACGAGGTCGTGGCCGGCGTGCTGCCCAGCCAGAAGGAGCTGCGCGTCCGCGAGCTGCAGCGCGCCGGCCACCGCGTGGCCATGGTGGGCGACGGCATCAACGACGCGCCGGCCCTGGCCCGCGCCGACGTGGGCATTGCCATCGGCGCCGGCACGGACGTGGCCATAGGCTCGGCCGACGTGGTGCTCATGCGCTCCGACCCGGCCGACGTCGCCTTGGCCATGGAGCTCTCGTGCGCCACCATGAGAAACATCCGCCAGAACCTGTTCTGGGCACTGTTCTACAACTCCATCTGCATCCCGGTGGCCGCCGGCGTGCTGGTGCCCTGGGGCATCACGCTCAACCCCATGATCGGCGCGGCGGCCATGGGCTTCTCGTCGGTCTTTGTGGTGGGCAACGCGCTGCGCCTGCGCACCTGGAAGCCGTCCGAGCGCAAGGGGAGAGAGGTAACTCCGGCTGCGGCGCCAGCCGTGACCGTGACCGAGACAGGGGCCGAGGCTGGGACCGAGGCCGCAACCCAACCAGAGGGGAGAACCACCATGGAGAAGAAGCTCAACGTCGAGGGCATGATGTGCCAGCACTGCGTGGCCCACGTCAAGGGCGCGCTGGAGGGCGTCGAGGGCGTCGGCGAGGTCACCGTCGACCTGGAGGCCGGAACCGCCACGGCCGCCTGCGCCGAGGGCGTGACCGACGAGGCACTCATCGCCGCCGTCAAGGGTGCCGGCTACGAGGCGAGCATGGCATAGCGCCTGGTTGCAGGCGATTGATACCAGTGGGGCCGACGAGGGGCGCGCGCTTCTCGCCGGCCCCACATCTTTGTGCCATGAGCCGAAGTTTGCGAACGATTTGTTGACAGGCTGGGGAGAATGGCCGTTGGGGGAAGAACGTTCCATCACTAGCCAGGGAGGTTTCAACATGGGACTGCTGGACAAGATCAAGAGCGCGTTCTCCATGGGGTCTGGTGACGGGCAGGCGCCCGTCTCGGCGACCTTTGCCACAAGGGACGACGTGGTCTACGCGCCGGTCTCCGGCGTGCTGGTCAGCCTCAAGGAGGTCAACGACGAGGTGCTCTCCGCCGGCCTTCTGGGTGACGGCTACGGCATCGTGCCGGTGGGCAATGGCGTGCTGTACTCGCCCGTGAACGGACGCATTGGCGCCACCACGGTGACCAACCACGCCATCGGCATTTCCACGGCAGACGGCGTCGAGGTGCTCATCCACATCGGCATTGGCACCGTGGACATGGACGGCAAGGGCTTCACCCGCTACGTTGAGGCAAACGACGAGGTCAAGGCAGGCCAGCCCCTCATCTCCTTTGACCGTGACGCCATTGCCGCGGCGGGGCACGAGGACGTGGTGGCCTGCGTGGTCTCCAACCCCGACGCCTTCCAGAAGATCGAGCACGTGGGAGACTCCAACACCCTTCTGGGCGGACGTCCCCTCGTCAAGCTCGGCGACCCGCTCCTGGTAGTCCGCCGCTAGTGCTGCCAGGGCGTCCCGATGCCCCCAAATTGCGTTTTGGGTTCGCGGTTTTGGCGGAACTCGCTAGACAAAAACGAAGACCCGCAGGTCACAGGCCTGCGGGTCTTTTCGTATGCTGCGAACGGCTTCAGCGTCGAACCCAAATCGATGTTGGAATTGGGTTCGCGTTTTGCTCGGTTGCCGGCCAACTTCCAAACGGCCCTCGCAAAACCGCAGGTAGATGGCTTGCTGTCAGAGGGGTC
>CAJMPT010000018.1 GCA_905215465.1 uncultured bacterium
GCACTTGACACGCTGAAATATATCAACGACAAGGTTGCCGAGTTTAAGAAAGAGAGACGCGGATAGCCACCCCTGACGAGGTAGTCGTCGGCCTTCGGGGCCTTACCGGCGCAGGCAAGCTCACGGAACGAGAGGGGTGGCAGGGTCAGAATGCCTACGCGACCTGCAAGGGACTGCGTGATCTGCCGTCTGAGGAGATAGTTCTGCGAGCCCGAGAGAATGTATTGCCCCGGCGTGCCGGCGCGATCCGACTCAACCTGGATGACGTTGAACAGCTCGGGTGCCAATTGCGCCTCGTCGATGATCAGCGGGGCGGGGTGGCTGCGGATGAAACCGAGGGGGTCGGCGTTGGCTGCTTCCAGGTCGCCGGGGAGCTCGAGGTTGACATAGGAGTAATCCGAGAAGACGGATTGCACGAGGGTCGATTTCCCGCTCTGTCGAGGTCCAGTGACGGAGACAACGGGAAACCAGCTGGCGTATTTGCGCAGGATATCCGAAACGCTTCGCTCAATCATGACTGCTCCTAAGTCTGCAAATTGGGAAGTCAACTAAATGATAATTGGGTAGCGAAATGTATGCAAATCGGGTAGTGAAGACATGCGAACTTGGGCGCCTTATCGTACATTATGACAATCCGAGCGCCTTTCTCGCCGCGTTTGCCCAGTTGGCGAGAAGGGCGCATTATCAAAATGTACGCTAATCCCCGCGCGACGCATCCGAGCTGGCCCGTCGCCCCTTGCACATAAGTTAGCCATGGTGTACTTTAGCAACCGCAAGAAGTTAACCAAGGCTAACAGGAGGAGGCCGCAGGGCATGGGACACGGGCTTGACGTCTGCATGGGAGACCCGCGCGAGGCGCGGACCATCGAGGAGTGCCTGGAGTCCGAGTTCGTGCGGACGCTCGTCTGCCAGGCCGGGCTGGTCATCTCGGGCCACAAGCCCGCGGCCGTCTTTGGCTTCACGCCGCGCGCGTGGAGGGGCGGGGACCATCGGCAGAAGCGTGCCCTCTCCGCCCGGTTGCTTGCCACCTACGCCGCCTCCACGCGCCGCTACGGCCTCTGCCTGGCGGGCCTTTCTCGCCATGCCGACGGGCTCATGCTGCTTGCCTGGCGCCCCTCGCAGGTGGAGAAGATCGTGGCCGACGTGCAGAGCCGTGCGTTTCTGGACTCCGTCGGGCTGCCCTCCGGGGACGCCTCTGCGCTCATGGCCGAGCTCGTCGGCCGCCTGTGCGCCTACTACGCCGGGCGGGCCAGCTTTCCCCACGAGCTGGGCCTGGTGCTGGGCTACCCCGTCGATGACGTGCGCGGATTCATGGCAGACGGCGGGCGCGGGGCCAAGGTCGTCGGCCGCTGGCGCTGCTACGGCAACGTGGAGAACGCCCGCCGCCGCTTTGACGAGCTCGCCCGACGCGAGCGCGAGTGCCGCCTGAGCTATGCCCAGGGCACGAGCGTGAGGGAGCTGCTTGAGATGGGCGCGGCCTAGCCTCGCCTCCCAAGGATAGAAAACATCAAACTAGGAGGGATCAAATGAGCAAGAACGTCGCAGTGGTCTTCTGGACCGGCACCGGCAACACCGAGGCCATGGCAAACGCCGTCGCGGAGGGCGCGGCCGCGGCCGGCGCCGAAGCACGCGCCGTTTCCGTCGCGGACTTCTCGGCCGACGACGTGGCCGGCTTTGACGCGCTGGCCTTTGGCTGCCCGGCCATGGGCGCCGAGGAGCTGGAGTCCGACGAGTTCGAGCCGGTCTGGGAGGCCTGCAAGCCCGTCCTGGCCGGAAGGCCCGTCGCACTCTTTGGCAGCTACGGCTGGGGCGGCGGCGAGTGGATGGACGCCTGGAAGGAGGACGCCGAGGCGGCCGGCCTCACCGTGGTGGACGTGCTCATCGCCAACGAGGCGCCCGACGACGAGGCCGTCGAGGCCTGCCAGGCGCTCGGCCGCGCCCTGGCGGAGGCGTAGGGGAGAGGTCTCTTCTCGCTAGGCAACGGGCGTCGGTGTAGTGCGCTGCCGCGCTGGGTAGGCTCCCAACAACGTCAGCGCGTCAGAGGGAGGCACCATGAGCACGGTCAGCACCATGTCCAGCACGAGCATCCTCGACCTTCTGGGCTCGCTCGGGTCCGCCGTGGGCGGCGGCATCGCGGGGCTTCTCGTCGCGGCCTTTGCCGTCGCGGGAATCCTGGCCTACGTGCTGGCCATCCGCTACCTGGTGGACATCATGGAGATGAAGGGCTACGCCATGGAAAAGCGCTGGGTCTTCTACCTCATCGGCTTCTTCGCGTCTCCCGTGGTGCTAGGCCTTATCGCCTGCGCCATCCCCGACAACTCAAAGTAGGCGCGGCAGGGCTAACCTCGCGCCGAGAAGAGCCTGGCCAGCAGCGCGCACCATGCGCGCCTGGCCGGGCTCTGCCGCACGCGGATGACGCCGGCGTCGCTGCCGGTACGCAGCGCCAGCACGAGGGCGTCGACGCCCTCGGAGACCGGTCGCCGTAGCCAGCCCAGGCGCGGAGATGCCCACGTTGCCGGAAGCGCCCGGGCGCCCTCGGCCACCAGGGCGCCCGACCAGGCAAGGCCGTTCTCGCGGCACCAGGCCTCAAGACCGGCGGCGTCCGAGACGCAGGTCAGGAGGGCGTAGACCGACGTCCCCGGCCGGGCGTCCCGCGGCAGGTCGCAAAGCGGGACCCCGCGGCCGAGCGCCACCACCAGCGCGTCGACGCCCGCGGCGCTGCCGCCTGCCAGCTCGAGGAGCTCAATCGCGTCGTCGCCCATGCCGGCGCGGCGCTCGTAGGCATCCGTGGCAGCGGCGAGGTCGTCCAGCAGCAGGCGCGCCGCGCCCTTCTCGCCGGCGTCCAGGCAGACGAGCCCCACGCGGTGCGGCCGCCGGCCTCCCGTGCCTCTGGCGATGCCTTCTCTCGCGCTCATCGAACCTCCCCTGGCACGGCGCTTGGCGAGCCCCCTCGTGGGGTACGCTCTTGCCAAGTATGACGCGGAAGGACGGGAGGCATCATGGCCGCGGACAAGAAGTGCGTTTCTCGACGGGATTTTTTGGCGGGGGCGGCCATGGCGGCGGCCGCTCTTGCAGGCTGCTCTGCCGGGAGTGGTGCCAAGGCGGAGCCGGCAGCCAAGTGGGGTTTTGAGCGGGACGACGACCTACCCCTTCTGTGCATGGAGGTCTCCGGCGGCTCCGTGGTGGCCGCGACGGGGGACGGCTGGGCGCCCAACGGCGACTTCGTCCAGCTGCACCTGGGCGGCGGCTCCATTCCCGGGACGCAGGTCAAGAGCGTGACGAGCGAGACGGACGGCACGCGCCTGACGGTGGTGCTGGAGTCCGTCGGCGTCACCACCCTGGACCTGACGTGGACCGAGTGGCGCCTCACGCCTCCCGCGGGCGTCGACGTGGCCTCCGTGGGCTCGCTCTCTCTGGACTACGGCGACGGCAACGCCATCGAGCTGGACCGGCTCTTGGTGCCGGATGGTGACGATGCCTCGGACCCAAACGGCCGTCCGGTGGCGTAGACGGCGCTCGCACCTGGCGGCAAAGGCGGGTCCTGCCCCTAGCCCAGCCGCTCCAGGCGTCCCTCGCGCAGGCTCCCGGCGGCCACGGGCACGTCGAGAAGGGCCTCCAGCCGCTGCGCGCACGCCAGGGCGCCTTCCCCCTCGCACTGGTTGACCACCACGCGGCTGGCCAGGCCCTCCGCGCGGATGACGGCCGCCACGGCCTCGGGCGTGGCGTCGTCTTCCTGTGAGCAGCCCGCGAGCTCGCAGAACCGCTCCGGCCGGTGGACGGCCTCGCGCACCGGCCGGCCAAAGCCGCTTGCGCCCACCACCAGCACCGACTGCGTGGACCCCTCGGGCACCACGGGCTCCCAGGCGGCGTGCGCCTTGAGGGGCAGCCGCTTGCTGCCGTCGGCCTCCACCAGCACGTAGTCCGCAAGGCGCGCCAGCTCGGCGGGGGCAAGTGCCGCCGGTCCGAGCTTGCCGGCCGCCCCGGCGGCCCCGCCTGCCGGGGCGGCCACGCAGGTCACGCCATACGCCGCCAGCGCCAGGCGGACCTCCTCCGCGGAGCCGCCCGCCACGCAGGCCACTCCCGGGAAGTGCATGAAGTGCGTCGTGGTGGCCAGTGCCACGGTGGCCCCGCCCTCGGCAAGCTCCGCCGCAAGTCTCGCGAGCAGCGTGGACTTGCCCCCGCTGCCGATGACCGACGTTACGCCGGGTCGAATCTCCAGTGCCTCATGCATATTCATTCGCAAACCTAACAAAAAGTAAGAAACGGTACGCGTTTTTGGCTTAAAACACCGTAAAATAGCAGGTAACCGTTGCTGTGATATAGGAATAACGCAGCTATGGGCATATGCTATCGTAGTTACAGAAACATGATACGCCCGCGCGACGGAGGATCCTGCGGGCGAGGGGAGGACCAAATGCTCGTCGTCATCAGGGGCGCCGGAGACATCGCCACCGGCATTGCACTCAGGCTCTACCGCGCCGGCATGCAGATCGTGATGTGCGACCTGACGCAGCCCACGTCCATCAGGCGCACCGTCTGCTTCTCGGAGGCCATCCGCCTGGGCGAGACCACCATCGAGGGCATTCGCGGCGTCCTGTGCAAGGACGCCGAGGTCGCGCGCCTGGCCGCCCAGTCCGCGTGTGTGGCCGTCATGGCGGACCCGGAGGCCTCCTGCGTCTCCGACCTGCACCCTGACGTTGTCGTCGACGCCATCCTGGCCAAGCGCAACCTCGGCACCACGCGCGGCATGGCCCCCGTGGTCATCGGCGTGGGCCCGGGCTTCACCGCCCAGGTGGACGTGGACGCCGCGGTGGAGACCATGCGCGGCCACTACCTGGGCCGCGTCTACTACACCGGCTCGCCCCTGCCCAACACGGCCATCCCCGGCCTCATCGGTGGCTACGCCGGCGAGCGCGTCCTGCGCGCCCCGGCAGACGGCACCTTCACTCCGTGCGTGGAGATCGGCGACGAGGTCAAGGCCGGCACCGTCTGCGGAACCGTGGCAGGCGAGCCCATGGTGGCCACCATCGACGGCGTGGTCCGCGGCCTTCTGCAGGAGGGCGTGGCCGTCACGCGCGGCATGAAGTCCGGCGACGTGGACCCGCGCTGCCACCCGGAGTACATCACCATGGCGTCCGACAAGGCCCTGGCCGTGGGCGGAGGCGTCCTTGAGGCCATCCTCAACCTCACGGGCTTCCTCGGCACGCACGAGGTGCCCGCCACCGCTTCTACCGCCGGCGCCATCGCGGCGGACGACGTCGCAATCGTGGGAGGCTACGCATGAGCGACGTTGCCGGAACAATCAGCGACCAGCGGCTCCTCCAGGCGTTGACGGCTGAGCTTGAGGCCGGTCGCCCCGCCGCGCTGGCGAGCCTGCTCGCCACCAGGGGCTCCATGCCACGCCACGAGGGCGCCCGCATGCTCGGCCTGGCCGACGGTACCTGGGTGGGCACCGTGGGCGGCGGCAACATCGAGCTCATCGCCCAGCGCCGCAGCACGGAGCTTCTTGCCGCGGCGTCCTCCGCAGGCGAGAAGCCCGCGTCCGCCGTGGCCCCCGCGGCCTCGCTGGAGTGGATGACTCACAAGAAGAACGCCATGGCCTGCGGCGGGGACGCCCTCCTGGCCGTGCGCCTGGTCATGCCCTCCGAGCTGCCGCTCGTTTGCAAGCTGGCGGAGCTTCTGGCCTCCGGCGGCGTGGGCTGGCTGGAGGAGGACTGGAGCGACTCCCGGTCTCCCTCCGTCTGTCTCCGTGCCGAGTCTGACGCGCCGAGCCGCGCCTGCGACGTCCCCACCTGGGACGAGATCGCCCGCCGCTACGTCGAGCCCGTGGGCCCCGAGCCCGTCTGCCACGTCTTCGGCGGCGGCCACGTGGGCCAGGCCCTGGTGCCCGTCCTTGCATCCGTGGGCTTCCACGTGGACGTCATGGACGACCGCCCGGGCATCTGCGACCCGGCGCTCTTCCCCCAGGCGGGGGCCGTGACCTGCGGCGCGTTTGAGGACCTCGACTCCCTGGTGCGCGTCACGAGCCGCGACTACGTGGTCGTGCTCACCCACGGCCACCTGGGCGACGCCGCCGTCCTGGAGCGCGTCCTGCCGCACCGCCCGGCCTACGTGGGCTGCATCGGCAGCCGCCGCAAGGCGGGCTTCGTCCGCGAGGCCCTTGAGGCCGCGGGCATCCCGGCGGACCTCGCCGCCAGCGTGCACCTCCCCATCGGCGAGGACATCCTTGCCGTCACCCCGGCCGAGATTGCCGTGAGCATCGCCGCGCAGCTCATCCGCTGCCGCGCGGAGCTGCGACGCTAGGCACTTCTCGCCGGGCAGACGCCCACAAGCGCCAACGATCCAGGTTGTAGGCCGAGACAGGGCGGAGAGAAAGGAACCACTATGACCTATCTGAGCAGAAGGCAGTTCATGGGCGGTACCGCCGCTGCCGCGGCTGCCCTGGGCCTTGCGGCCTGCGACGGCAACGGCTCCGCCGGCAAGGCCAGCGCCGAGAAGAGCACCATCGTCGTCTTTGCGGCAGCGTCCATGACCGAGAGCCTGACCCGCGCTGGCGACCAGTTCAC
Organism: uncultured bacterium; assembly: GCA_905215465.1. Taxonomy (GTDB): domain Bacteria; phylum Actinomycetota; class Coriobacteriia; order Coriobacteriales; family Atopobiaceae; genus Paratractidigestivibacter. Next base: position 6,567 of record CAJMPT010000018.1, read on the forward strand.
TGCCGCCAACGACCAGTACGAACTCTCCTTCAACTACGACTCCTCCGGCACCCTCAAGACCCAGATCCAAGAGGGCGCGGACTGCGACGTCTTCATCTCCGCCGGCCAGAAGCAGATGAACCAGATGGACATCACGGCCGCCTCCGACGTCAACACCGAGGGCCTGGACCTCATCGACCACGACACCCGCTTTGACATTCTTGAGAACAAGGTCACGCTCGTGGTTCCCGAGGGCAACCCCAAGAGCATCCAGAGCTTCGGCGACCTGGCCAGCCACCTGCAGGCCGGCGACATCCTGATGGTCATGGGCAACTCCGACGTGCCCGTGGGCCAGTACACCCAGAAGATCCTGGCCTACTACAACCTCGACGAGGAGGCCCTGGCCTCCGCCGGCACCATCACCTACGCCACCAACGTCAAGGAGGTCACCTCCCAGGTGTCCGCGGGCTCTGCCGACTGCGGCGTCATCTACCAGACCGACGCCTACTCCGCCGGCCTGGCCGTCGTCGACTCCGCCACAAAGGACATGTGCGGCCGCGTGGTCTACCCGGCCGCCGCCACCAAGGCCGCTCCCAACCCCGAGGGTGCCCGCGCCTTCCTGGACTTCCTCAAGGGCGACGAGGCCTCCGCGGACTTCTCCGAGGTCGGCTTCACCCCGCTGGCCAACAGCTAGCGGCAGGACTCGGGCGGGGAGGGACCCGGCGCCCCTCCTTGCCTCGTATCAAAACTGGAACGAGAAATAGGGACTGTCCCTTTTTCTCATTTGTCGATTGATGGCGAGAAGAACGCATGGACTGGTATCCCCTCTACAACTCGGTGCGCATAGCGGCGGCGTCCACCGTCGTGGTGTACTTCCTGGGCATCTTCCTGGCGAACGTGGTGGCCCGCGCCCCGCGCCTGGTCAAGGGCGCGCTCGACGTCGTCCTGACGCTGCCGCTGGTGCTGCCGCCCACCGTCGTGGGCTACCTGCTGCTGAGGGTCTTTGGCCCCAAGCGCGTGGTTGGTGCCTGGCTGCTCCAGACCTTTGGCGTCAAGCTCACCATGGTCTGGCACGCGGCCATCCTCGCCACCGTGGTGGTGAGCTTCCCGCTCATGTACCGCACGGCCCGAGGCGCCTTCGAGTCCTTTGACGAGAACCTGGCCGACGCCGCCCGCACGCTGGGCCGCTCCGAGCGCTGGATCTTCTGGCACGTCAAGATGCCCTACTGCCAGCAGGGCATCGTGGCCGGCGCGGTGCTGGCCTTTGCGCGCGCCCTCGGCGAGTACGGCGCCACGGCCATGATCTGCGGCTACACGCCCGGCTCCACCGCCACCGTCTCCACCACGGTCTACCAGCTGTGGCGCACCGGAGACGACGCCGGTGCCCTGGCGTGGGTCATGGTGAACCTGGCCGTCAGCGCCGTGGTGCTGCTGGCCATGAACTGGTTCGAGCAGAGGAGCAAGGCCGACGTGCGCCGCGCCGCCAGGCCCCTGCGCATGAGAGGGGCGGGTGGGGCCCGATGAGCCTTTCCGTCGACATCCGCCGGCACCTCGCCGGCTTTGACCTCGACGTCTCCTTCGAGGTGGCGGACGACCGCGAGACGCTGGCGCTCCTGGGCCCCTCGGGCTGCGGCAAGTCAATGACGCTCAAGTGCGTTGCGGGCATCGTCACGCCCGACGAGGGCCGCATTGTCCTCAACGACCGTGTGCTCTTTGACTCTGCGGCCGGTGTGAACCTCCGCCCGCAGGAGCGCCGCGTGGGCTACCTCTTCCAGAACTACGCGCTCTTCCCCAACATGACCGTCGAGCAGAACATCGGCGTGGGCGTCCTTGGCGCCAGCAAGGAGGAGCGCGCCGCCCGCGTGGCCGAGCAGGTGCGCGCCTTCCGCCTGGATGGCCTCCAGAAGAAGCGCCCGGCGCAGCTCTCCGGCGGCCAGCAGCAGCGCGTCGCCCTGGCCCGCATCATGGCCAGCAAGCCCGAGCTGCTGCTTTTGGACGAGCCCTTCTCGGCGCTCGACGGGTACCTGCGCTGGCAGCTTGAGCTGGAGCTCACCGACACGCTGCGGGAGTTTTCCGGCGGCTCAGTCTACGTGAGCCACAACCGCGACGAGGTCTTTCGCATGTGCGACACGGTCTGCGTGGTCTCCGCCGGCAAAAGCGAGCCCAAGCTCACCGTGAGCGAGCTCTTCTCCACGCCCTCCACGCTGGCGGCGGCCCTCATCAGCGGTTGCAAGAACGTCAGCCGCGTGACGGGCGTAACCGAGGCCGCGGCGCCGGCGGGCCAGGCGGCTTCAGATCAGGACGGCTGCCACCTGCTGGAGTGCGCGGACTGGGGCGTGACGCTGGCCACCTCGTTGCCGGTGCCTGCGGGCGCAAGCCACGCGGGCATCCGCGCGCACTACTTCCGCGTGCTCTCCGCAGGCGAGAAGGGCGCGGCGGCGGTGGAGGGCGCGGCGGCTGCGGTCGAGACGCCGGCCGCCCGGAACGCCATTCCCTGCGAGGTCGACCGCGTCATCGACAACACGTTCTCGACCATCGTGATGCTGAGGACGCCCGGCGGCGGCCTTCTGCGCTACGAGTGCGAGAAGGACGCGTGGGCCGCCCTGGGCAACCCGTCCCAGCTCACGATGGGCATCGACCCGGCCGACGTCATGCCCCTGGCAGACGCGGGCGCGAAGGAGGCGGTCCCATGCTAGACGGCGAAGGTCGCCTCATAGAGTACCTGCGGCTCTCCGTGACGGACCGCTGCAACTGCCGCTGCACGTACTGCATGCCGGCAGGCGGCGTCCCCATGCTGGGTCACGAGGACATCCTCACCTTTGAGGAGCTCGCCGAGGTGGTGGCCGCCGCGGCCACGCTCGGCGTTCGCAAGGTGCGCCTCACCGGTGGCGAGCCCCTGGTGCGCCGCGGCCTTCCCGAGCTGGTGAGCATGATCCGCGCGGTGCCGGGCGTGGAGGAGCTGGCCATGACCACCAACGCCACGCTGCTGGCGCCCGTGGCCGCCGAGCTGCACCACGCCGGGCTAGACCGGCTGAACGTCAGCCTGGACACGCTGGACGCCGCCCGCTACGCCGAGCTCACGCGCGGCGGAAGCCTTGAGGACGCCCTGGCCGGCCTTGCGGCGGCGCGTGCCGCGGGCTTCTCGCACACCAAGGTCAACTGCGTGCTCATGGGCGGAGTGAACGACGTTGACGTGCCGCGCCTGGCCGAGCTCGCCCGCAACGAGCCCATCGACGTGCGCTTCATCGAGCTCATGCCCATGGGCCCCTGCGCCGGCTGGCCCCGCGCGCGCTTCGTGCCGGCGGAGACCGTGCTCGAGGCGGTGCCGGGCTTGGAGCCCCTGCGCCGCGACGGCGTGGCCGAGCTCTGGCACGCTCCGGGCTGGGCGGGCAACGTGGGCCTCATCCGGCCCATGAGCCACCGCTTCTGCGACGGGTGCAGCCGCATCCGCGTCACGGCGGACGGACGGCTCAAGCCGTGCCTGCACTCCGCGGCGGAGATCCCGCTGCGCGGCCTTCACGGGGAGGCCCTTCTCGCCGAGCTCAGACGCGGGATTGCCGCCAAGCCGGCTTACCATCACATGGACAAGGACCACGCGAGCCAGAGCGCCCGCGACATGAACGAGATTGGGGGATGACGTGGGAGCTGGAGAGGACCTCACGCACATCAACGAGCAGGGACGAGCCCGCATGGTGGACGTCTCGGCAAAGGAGAAGACCCAGCGCGTGGCGAGGGCCGCGGGCTTCGTGCACATGGTGCCGGCCACGCTGGAGCTGGTGCGTACGGGCGGCTGCAAGAAGGGCGACGTGCTCGCCGTGGCGCAGGTGGCGGGCATCATGGCCGCCAAGCGCTGCTGGGAGCTCGTGCCCATGTGCCACCCCATCCAGCTCACCGGCGTGGACGTGCGCTTTGAGCTTCTGGACGCGCCCTGCGGCGTGGCCATCGAGGCCGAGTGCCGCTGCTGCGGCGAGACGGGCGTTGAGATGGAGGCCCTGACCGCCGCGTCGGTGGCCGGCCTTACCATCTACGACATGCTCAAGGCCGCCCAGCGCGACATGGTCGTCTCCGACGTGCGCCTGCTGGAGAAGTCCGGCGGCAAGTCGGGGCACTTCGTGCGGGAGGGCTTCGTGGCGTCCGAGACGATTACCCAGGTTGTCGAGGTGACGGTTCCGGACGCGCCTCTTGGCGAGAAGCCCGCCGACGGCGTCGTGGTGGCCACGAGCATCTCCACCAAGAAGGGCACGCGCAAGGTGCCGCAGGAGTCCATCCGGCTCGAGGTGGGCCTGGGCGTCGCGGGCGACGCGCACGCCGGCGCCTGGCACCGCATGGTGAGCCTGCTTCCGGAGGAATCCGTCGACGAGATGCGGCAGATGCTTCCAAAGCTTGCCGCGGGCGACTTTGCCGAGAACATCCTCACGCGCGGCCTCAGCCTCAAGGAGCTGCCGGTGGGCACTGTCCTCGAGGTGGGGGAGTGCGAGCTTGCGATGACGCAGATCGGCAAGAAGTGCCACGCCGACTGCGAGATCCATCGCATCACGGGCAAGTGCGTTATGCCCACCGACGGCGTCTTTGCCGTGGTCACGCGCGGGGGCACGGTGCGCCCCGGCGACCCCATCCGCATCAGGAGGTAGCAGATGAAGCTCATCAGGACCGAGGAGGCCGTCGGCCACATCCTCTGCCAGGACATGACCCAGATCATCCCGGGGAAGTCCAAGGGCCCGCGCTTCAAGAAGGGCCACGTGGTGACCGAGGAGGACGTTCCCGTGCTGCTCAGCATGGGTAAGGTCAACCTCTACGTGTGGGAGATGGAGCCCGGCATGGTGCACGAGAACGACGCCGCGCACCGCCTGGCCGAGCTCTGCCTGGGCCCGGGCTGCGTGGCCGCGGGCGAGCCGAGCGAGGGCAAGATCGGCATCAACGCCGCCTGCGACGGCGTGCTGCTGGTCAACTCCGAGCGTCTGCGCGCCGTCAACGCCACCGATGAGGTCATGGTGGCCACGCGCAAGGGCGGCTTTGCCGTGCGCGAGGGCGACGCCCTGGCGGGCACGCGCGTGATTCCGCTGGTGGTCCGCGAGGAGGTGCTTAATGCCGCCGAGGCCGCCTGCGCCGGCGAGAAGCTCCTGGAGGTGAGGCCCTTCTCGGCGAGGACGGCCGCGGTCATCGCCACCGGCTCCGAGGTGGCGTCCGGGCTCATCGAGGACGCGTTCACGCCGGTCATGGAGGCCAAACTTGCGCAGTTTGGCATCGAGGTCACCTACCGCGCCACGCCAGGCGACGAGATGGAGTCCGTGGTGGCGGCCATCAACGAGGCGCGCGCCGCGGGCGCGGACGTCGTGGTGTGCACGGGCGGCATGAGCGTGGACCCGGACGACAACACGCCGGGCGCCATCAAGCGCGCGGGAGCCCGCATCGTGACGTACGGAAGCCCGGTGCTGCCGGGCGCTATGCTACTGGTGGGCTACTTCGACGAGACGGGCGCGGACGGCACCGTCACGCGGAGCGTGCCCGTGCTGGGCGTGCCGGGCTGCGCCATGTACAACAAGGCCACGGTGCTCGACCTGGTGCTGCCGCGCGTCGCGGCGGGCGTGCCACTTGCCAAGGCCGACTTCGTCGAGCTGGGCGAGGGCGGCCTGTGCCTGGGCTGCAAGCCCTGCACCTTCCCGCACTGCCCGTTTGGCCGCTAGTTGCATGATTTGTTTGGAGGATTGATGTCTGAACGGGAGCACAAGGGTTGCCGCGAGCAGAAGGTGAGCTACACGGCGGCCGTCATCACGGTGAGCGATCGCGGCGCCGCGGGCGAGCGCGAGGACGCAAGCGGGCCCGCGCTCGTGGAGATGCTGGGCGAGCGCGGCTACGACGTGGTCCGCACGGCCATCGTGCCCGACGAGCGCGAAGACATCGAGCGCGAGCTCCGTGCCTGCGCGAACGCCGATGTGGCCCTGGTGCTGACCACGGGCGGGACGGGCTTCTCGCCGAGGGACGTCACGCCGGAGGCCACCGCCGCGGTGTGCGAGCGCATGGCGCCGGGCATCCCGGAAGCCATGCGCGCCGCGAGCATGCAGATCACCGACCGTGCGTGTCTCTCGCGCGAGGCGGCTGGCATCTGCGGCGGCACGCTGGTGGTTAACCTCCCCGGCAGCCCCAAGGCCGCGCTGGAGAACGTCTCTGCGGTCATCGGGCCCATTGCGCACGGCCTTCGCATCCTGCGAGACGGGCAGGCCGACTGTGCGGCGGGGGAGTAGCGCGGGGGAGATGCTCTTTCCGCTTGCGGAATTCTATGGTTGTGGTACCGTTCCCATAGCGATTGATACCGTTCACCGCCTGCCACTTCAAACTTTGTGTCTGAGCACCTAACATCTAGTTAGGTTGATTGATGGAACGTCGACCTTCTCCAGGTGTCCGCGGGCCCGGGACTGAGCCCCCCACTACATGCCCCCGCATGATGGGCCTGCGAGCAACCCCTCGGGAGACGCCCCGGAACGAGCTGCCATGCCTCGTTCCGGGGCGTTTTCTTTTGCGCGGAGGCGTGCCGGACGTGATCGGGAGGCCGCCGATGGGGATTCGAGGTGGTCTTTGAGTGAAAACTCCGCTACGTTTGCGTCTTATTTTGGACTTGCCGAGTAGTAGCCAGAAATCCGTTTTTGCCAACTGGGCAAACGCGGTCTGAAATCGGGCAATACTCAGGACATCCAAAGCAAGACGCAAACGTAGCGGAGTTTGTTGCCAGCAGGGGCCTCGCCGCGGCCAAAAGGCCCCTGCTGGCAGCCGTCTACCAGAGCTCTCGGTCCAGAAGGGCGGTCAGGACGCGCTCGACGCGGGTGATGTCGGCGTGAGGGACGTGCTCGTCGGGCTTGTGCGCCAGGGCGAGCGAACCGGGGCCGTAGCTCATGCAGTTGTGGTTGGCGCAGGTGCCGGCGATGACGGCCGTGTCGGTGTAGCCGGTGAAGAAGCCCACTTCGGAGGGTGTGCCGCAGGACTTGCAGGCGTCGCGCAGAGCACGGAGAAGCCCGGAGGCCGGGTCGCGCTCGATGGCGGGACGGTCCCCAGTGATGACGTAGGTGCCATGGCAACCCGGCACCTCGGCCTCGGCCGCGGCGATGGCCTCCTCGACCATGCGCGTGGCCACCTCGGTGGTGGTCGGCGGAACCAGGCGCATGTCAATCCAGACATGGCACTCGTCTGGCACCACGTAGGGGCGATAACCGCCCTCTATCTGGCCAAACGTGACGGTGGAGGGGCCAAGCTCGTCGTGAGCCGACGTGGCCTGGATGGCGTGGCGGATGCGGCTCACGCACTCGGCCATGGCCGCAACGGCATCGGCGCCCTTCCAAGGCTGGCTCGCGTGTGCGGTGACACCGTGCATGGAGACCTCAAACCACGTGCGACCCTTGTGCGCCACCTGGATCTGCCCATCGGTGGGCTCGGTGTCCAGGACCCACTCGTCGCGACCCACCCAGCCAGCGGCGATGGCGGCCTCTACGCCGCGCATGAAGTCCTCCTCGTCCACCGAGCAGATGAGGCTGAATCCGCGGCGGGGAAAGCGCCCGCGCTCGGAGACCTGGTCAAGCAGCGAGAAGAGCGCGGAAAGGGCGCAGGCCAGGCCACCCTTCATGTCGCACGAGCCGCGGCCGTAGAGGTCGTTGCCGATGACCTGGGCGCCAAGGGGGTCGATGCCCTCGCTCCAGCCATCGCCCAGCGTGACCGTGTCCATGTGGCAGATGTAGACCAGGCGCGGCTCGTCCGAGATGCCGGGCACGGTCACCATGAGGTCTCGGCGGTCGGGGAGGACCTCCAGCTCCCGAACGCTGACGGCGCAGGCCAGCTCTGCTGGCATCTTGGCAATGCGTGCCTCCACCAGGGACTTTATGTATCGCTCGATCTTGTCCTCGTACGCGCCGGGGTCCGAGCTGTCAATGCGCACCAGGTCGGCGGCGAGGTTCCAGACTGTCTCCATGTTGTCCACCTCACAAGTAGTTAGGTTGTCAGACACATTGTAGACGTCTGGTTATGAGGTACGGCTGCGATGTCCGGCCACGCGCCCCGTCGCTTCTCAAAGGGAGTTGAACGAAGCCCTTTGCGAAGCGACGGGGCGCGTGGCCTGTGCCTCGCGGGCCGCGATCTGGTTGCCGTGGGTCAAACGCTCCCTGGGAGGTTGATCTTCTCATGATAGCCAGTAGGGGAGAAGAGCCTCTTGCCATTAGGGAGATCCCAAGGCCGGGGCCGTACGTTCGCCGTATGGTTTTTTGCCACAAGCAGCTTTTGAAGTAATCAAATCAATGATCAGGTATCTGGGAAGCGCGATGATTCTCTGCTAATTCAAATACTGATTGTATGAAAACCATACGGCGAACCTCTCCGCCCGCTCCGAACATCTCGCCCGGTGACTCCCAAAGGGACTAAGATGTCGGGCTAGGTGGCGCGGGGGCGCCGCCGCATCCCAACGAGAGGGGTTTCACATGAAGGCTGCACGTTGGTACAAGGCCGGGGACATCCGCGTCGAGGACGTCCCGGAGTGCCAGATCGACGAGGACTACGACGTCAAGGTCAAGCTGCACTGGTGCGGCATCTGCGGCTCCGACCTGCACGAGTACCTCATGGGTCCGATCTTCATCCCCGTGGGTGACCCGCACCCGGTCACCGGCGAGGCCGCGCCCGTCATCATGGGCCACGAGTTCTCCGGCGAGGTCGTCGAGGTCGGGCCCAACGTCACTAACGTCAAGCCCGGCGACCGCGTGGTCGTCGAGCCCATCGTCTGCGACGACACCTGCCCGTCCTGCAAGGCCGGCAAGCCCAACCTCTGCCAGAACCTCGGCTTCCACGGCCTGGCCGGCAAGGGCGGCGGCTTTGCCGAGTACACCACCTTCCGTCACAAGTTCGTCCACAAGATTCCCGACACGCTGCCGTACGACAAGGCCGCGCTCGTGGAGCCCATCTCCGTGGGCTACCACTCCCTCGAGGCCGGCGACTTCAAGCCCGGCATGACCGCCGTCGTCTCCGGTGCCGGCACCATCGGCCTGGCCACCATCGAGAGCCTGAAGGCCATGGGCGCGAGCAAGGTCTTCGTCATCCAGCGCAAGTCCGTGCGCCAGGAGTACGCCAAGAACTCCGGTGCCGACGCGGTTCTCGACCCGTCCGAGTGCGACGTCGTGGCAGAGATCATGCGCCTGACCGACGGCTACGGCGCCGACATTGCCTTCGAGTGCACCGGCGCGCAGGCCTGCTTTGACCAGGAGGTCGCGGCCGTGCACGCCGGCGGCACCGTGGTGGTGACCTCCATCTGGGAGAAGGGCGTGAGCTTCGACCTCAACGCGCTGGTCATCCCCGAGAAGAAGATCGTGGGCTCCATCTGCTACTGCGGGGATGACTTCGACGACGTCATCCGTCTCATGGACGAGGGCAAGATCCCTGCCAACGGCTTCATCACCAAGAAGGTGGCCCTGGACGACATCGTCTCCGAGGGCTTTGAGACCCTGACCGGTCCCGAGAAGAAGAAGCAGGTCAAGATTCTGGTCTCTGCCAACCCGGACGAGTTGGGCGCGTAGGGGCGATAACGTAGCTGGCCGGCGGGGCGGTCGCCGTTCCATCTCAGAGGGAGTTGAACAAACCCCCTGCGATGGAAGGCGACCGCCCCGCCTTCGTTTACGTGGCTGCCCCTGCGCGCCCGCCCGCGCAGGCAGGAGTACCTCCGCCAACAAAATTTAGTAGGCATCCAACCCCTGCTGCTGGGGGACGCGCGAGAAGGTCATGCAGGTAGTAGCCGAGGGGACCGTCCCGTCTCAAAGGGCTTTGTTCAACTCCCTTTGAGACGGGACGGTCCCCTCGGCGGACAAGCGGCATGACCTTCTCGCCCTACGCCCCCGGCAGCAGGGCGTCCACGTGGAAGATGCCGTCCTCGCAGCCAAAGGTGAGGACGCCGCCGTGGCGCTCGACGATGCCGCGCATGCTTCTGGTGCCAAAGCCGTGGCTGCCGGCGTCCGCCTTGGTCGTGACGGGCGCGCCATCCTTGAAGGCGGGTGCCTCGTCGCAGCTGTTCTCGACGTTGATGACGCACATGCTGTTCGAACGCCGCACGTTAAGCGAGATGATGCGGCGCTCGGGCTCGCCGATGCTGCGGACGGCTTCGATGGCGTTGTCCAGCGTGTTTCCAAACAGCGAATAGATCTCTTGCGGCTCCAGGCACTCCAGCGCGCGGCCGTCGGCAATCACGCTCAGCGTGATCTTCTCCTCGGAGCAGACCAGGCCCTTCTCGGTGAGAATGACGTCTAGGGCGGGGTTGCCGGTTCTGACCGTGGAGTCGTAGATGGCAATCTCCGCCGCGAGGTCCTCCAACGCGCGGCCGTCGGCCACCCGACCGCTGCCGGCCAGGGAGCGAATCTGGTGCTTGATGTCGTGGCACTTCACGTTGATGGCATCGATGTTCTTGCAGCTGAGCCGGTACTGCCGCTCGCGCTCGGCCGCCATGCGCCGCTCGACCTCGTACTCGGTGGCAAGCTGTCGCGCGGACAGGATCTTCTGCTCCGAGAAGAGCGTGAAGCCGCAGAGCACCCCGTGGGCCAGGCGCGCCATGAGGTAGGCCTCCAGGCCAACGCCCGCCGTGCCCAGGCTCTTGACCACCACGTCAAGGCCGATGACCGTGGCTACCACCACGAGGGCCACCAGGATGATCTGCGGCTCGCTGATGTCCGCGAGACCGTGGCGTCGGATCTGCCTCACAAAGAGCCACAGGTAGAGGGGATAGACCAGTGCGATGGCGGCCAGCAGGGTGGTCGGCCAGGGAGGCACGATGCCGCCAGCCGCCACGACCAGCGTGTCCATGAGATTGGACGTGCCGCTGATGAGGTTCTGGCCGATGTAGCCCGCCGTGCAGCAGAAGAGCGCCTGCCAGGGGGAGATTCGCCAGACCAGCAGCACCGCCACAAAGGCGGTGAGGAGCGTGATAGCAAACGTGACCATGAGCAGCGGCATGTTGGTGCCAAGGGCCATGCGGCGCAACGGCTCCTGCAGAAGCTCGCCGGCGTAGAAGACGCCCGCGCCAAGAAGCGGCCTCAGGGCGCCGCCTCTGCGTTCCAGATCCGCGCACAGCGGCATGATGCAGGCCGCCAGCTGCAGGAACAACGATGTGACAAGAGCGAGCGGCGGCGGAAAGCTCATCTTCTGCCTCCCAGGTAGCGGGCCAGCGCGAGCTCGATCTCCTTCTTGTGGCCGCGGGTGATGTGCAGCGCGCTGCCCCCGGCGAGCGTAACCTCGTCGCCCGCAATGCCGGTGATGAGCGCCATGTTTGCCAGGCAGTAGCGCGAGACGCGCACCATGGGCGCCTCTTCAAGCTCGCGCTCGACCTGGGTCAGGGAGCCGCGCGCCCGCATGGCCTCTCCGTCCACGGTGTGGTAGACAAGGTCGTGGTTGCGCACCTCGATGTGGGTGACCTCGCTGAGCGGCACGGACCTAAAGCCGTCTTCGGTGGGCACCGTGAGCGTGCGGTTTGTCCCCTGAGCCACCTCGCGCATGGCCCGGTCCAGGTTCATGGAGAGGCCGGCGAAGGTGGCGGGCTTCACCAGAAAGCCCAGGGCGTCCACCTCGTAGCCGCGCACGGCGTACTGCGCCAGGTCCGTCACAAAGATGATGCTGGTCACGCGGTGCTGCGAGCGCAGCAGCTCGGCGGCCTCCAGGCCGTTGATGCCCGGAAGCTGGATGTCCAGAAGGCAGATGTCGTAGGTGCGCGAGGCGTCCAAAAGCTCGAAGGCGGCGCCCACCACGTCCACGTCAAACGTCATGCCGCGCGACTCCTCGTATCGTCGCAGCAGCGCCAGAAGCGCGTCTGCGGCGGGCTCCTCGTCCTCGACGATGAGCATGCTCGTCACGGTCAAGTCTCCTCTCCCCAAAACTATCCCAAAGTAAATGATAACGAGGTCAGAGGCCCTGCTCCAACCCAATCGGCCATGGTGCGCCGCTTGGCGCGTCCATCGGCGAGAAGTGCGTTTGGGTCGCGAAAGGCGCGATTCGCGACAGGATTTCTCACGCCCCGTAACGGCACGGCAACCTTTGCGCCAAGAAGAGGCCCGGCATCCCGCCGGGTTGGAACAACGAGGAAGGGAAGAGCTTATGAACGTCTCACGCAGGGGTTTTCTCGCCGGATCCGCGCTGACTGCGGGCCTGGTGGGCCTTGCCGGCTGCAGCGCCAATGGCGCCGCCACCGGAACCGCCGAACCGCTTGCCGCTCCGGCCGCCGACAAGTACCCCATCGAGCCCGATAAGGAGGGCACCGCCGCCAAGTGGTCCAGCGAGGAGATTCGTGACGGCTGGACGCGCGTGACCAACCAGGACGGCGGCGCCACCATCGGCGTTGCCGACGAGGCCCGCATCATCCAGGTCGACGGCTACGCCTTCCGCGACATGGACGGCGACGGCAAGCTCAGCCTCTTCGAGGACTGGCGCCAGAGCGCCGACGACCGCGCCGCGGACCTCGCGAGCCAGCTCACCGGCGAGGAGTGCATCCAGCTCATGTGGCACGGCGGCGTCCAGGGCGTCATGGACGCGCCCGGCTCCAAGGTCGACCCCAACGACACGAGCTTGCTTGACCAGGGCTCCTGCGCAGGCGTTTCTCGCCTGGGCGGCGATGGCGACTCCTACGCCACCGTCATCGCCTGGATCAACAACATCCAGACCAAGTGCGAGCAGCGCCCGCACGGCATCCCGTACATCTGCTCCGTTGACCCGTACGCCACGCTGGGCATTCCCTCCACCGTCGGCCTGGCCCCCGCCATGGACAAGGACCTCTGGCGCAAGGCGGGCATGTGGATCGGACGCGCCTGGAGCTCCATTGGCGTCCGCTGCGAGCTTGGTCCCCAGATCGACCTCTACACCGACCCGACGGTCGCCCGCCTGAACGGCGCCGAGACCGAGGACCCGGCCCTCGCCCGTGACTTCACGCGCGCCTTCGCCGGCGGCATGCAGTCCACCTGGGGCGACGACGAGGCCACCGACGACCGGGGCTGGGGTAAGGACTCCGTCGGTGTCATGCTCAAGCACTTCGTGGGCGCCGGCGCCATCGAGGGCGGCCGCAACGACCACGGCGACACCGGCAAGTTCGACGTCTTCCCCGGCGACAACTACCAGGCCCACCTCATCCCGTTCCTTGACGGCGGCATGAAGCTCGACTCCAAGACCGAGCAGATGGCGGCCGTGATGCCCAACTACGGCATCCCGTTCTCCGAGGACGCCGAGTACGGCGAGCGCGTGGGCGGCGGCCTCAACAAGACCCAGCTCTCCATCCTGCGCAACGCCGGCTGGGACGGCATGTACACCACCGACTGGGGCATCATCACCTCCGGCCGCGGCACCGAGAGCATGACGGAGCAGGAGCGCTACCGCATGATGGTCGACGGCTCCATCGACCAGTACGGCGGCGGCTTCGACCCCGAGAAGATCGGTAACCCCGTCTACGAGGACATGAAGAAGGACATGGGCGAGGACGCCGCCCTGGAGCGCGTGCGCGAGTCCGCCCGACGCATCTTCAAGCTGATGGTCCACACCCAGCTCTTCGACCAGCCCTACTCCGACCGCGATACGGCAAAGGCCATCTTCGCCAGCGACGCCGCGGCAAAGTTTGCCTCTGACTGCAACGACAAGTGCGTCATCATGCTGAAGAACGCGGGCAGCGTCATTGCCAAGGACGGCATCTCCGACAAGCCCAAGGTCTACATCCCGCAGGTCTTCACCCCCAGCTCCTCCGGCTTCATGGGCACCACGCCGGCCAGCGTCGCCTCCTGCTTTGACGCCCAGGTCGCGGCCGAGCACTTTGATGTCGTGACCGACGCCGTGGGCGATCCCTCCGGCGCTCCGCTTGAGGGCGAGACCGAGGCCCAGTACCAGGAGAGCGACATTGCCCGCGCCACTGCCGAGGACCTCGCCGACGTCAAGTACGCCATCATCAAGGTCAAGAACCCACAGGACGCCTATGACGGCGTCGAGGGCGCCACGGGCATGTTCGGAGCCCAGGCCGGCGACACCATCACCTACGTGCCCATCTCCCTGCAGTACCGCCCGTACACCGCTGATGGCGCCAACGTCCGCCAGGTCTCCCTGGCCGGCGACCCTGCTGACGGCAAGACCTGGGCCGAGCACGGCACCGAGTCCGGCGTGGCCATGGAGAACCGCAGCTACTACGGCAAGTCCACGCACGCCACCAACGAGAGCGACCTCGACCTGGTTATCGACACCAAGGCCAAGCTGCCCGTCGACGCCAAGCTGATCCTCATCGTCGACGCCGACCACCCGATGGTGTTCTCCGAGATCGAGCCCTACGCCGACGTCATCCTCATGGGCTGGGCTGGCGACGCCGGTCCTTCCGGCTCCGGCTTTGAGATTCCCGCAGGCAGCTACGCCCGCATCATCACGGGCGCCGTCGAGCCCTCCGGCCTGCTGCAGTTCCAGATGCCCAAGGACATGGACACCGTCGAGGCCCAGCTCGAGGACGTCCCGCGCGACATGGATCCCTACGTCGACGCCGACGGCAACTCCTACGACTTCTGCTTCGGCCTGAACTGGTCCGGCGTCATCGATGACGAGCGCACCAAGACCTACAAGGCCGCCCCGCTGACCAAGCCGGAGGTCGAGGTCAAGGCCGACAAGTAGCGGTCCTCAAGCCCCAACCCAGCACTCCCGGCACCACGCGCCGGCCCCAAACTCTTCCCCGGGGCCGGCGTTTCTCGTCGACTGCCGAGAAGCCCCTGCCGCGTGCGGCCGCCTTCGCGTATCCTGTGCGTGTCGAAAGGGGGGTCGCGATGCTTGACGTTGCCATCGTTGACGACGAGGAGGGCGTCCGCGCCGAGCTGGGCCAGATGGTCCGCCGCTTCTGCGCGCAGGAGGCCGAGCGCGTCTGCGTCCATGAGTACGTGGACGGCTCGGAGCTTCTGGGCGCGACTGCCGCCAGCTGCCATGACGTCATCCTGCTGGACATAGAGATGGCCCAGGTGGACGGCATGGACGCCGCTCACGAGCTGCGCCGCCGCGGCGTCGGCGCGCAGATCGTCTTCGTGACCAACATGGCGCAGTACGCCATCCGCGGCTACGAGGTCGGCGCCTTCGACTTCGTCGTCAAGCCGGTGGAGTATCCGGTCTTTGCCTTCAAGTTCAAACGGGTGTTCGAGGCCGTGCGCGCCCGCCGCCGCGATCTGGTCACCCTTGAGACCAGGGACGGCTTCGTGCGCATGGACGCCGCGGACATCCTCTACGTCGAGGTGCGCGGCCACAAGCTGACCTACCACACCGCGCGCGGCCCCATCGAGATCTGGGGCACCATGAAGGCCGCAACGGCCGAACTGGAGCCCCTGGGCTTTGCCGCCTGCAACGCCTGCTACCTGGTGAACCTCGACCACGTGACCGGCCTTTCCGGCGAGTACGTGCGCGTGGGGGAGGAGAGCCTCAAGATGAGCCGCGGCAAGTCGCGCGACTTCGTGGACGCCCTCACGCGCTCCATGGGGAGGTAGCATGGACGCCGCGCTTCTCCACGAGGTCTGGGCCACCCTGGTGTGCTTCACCACCGTGCTGCTTGCCTCCGAGCTCACGTTCTGTCTGCCCAACCTGCCCCGTCGCCCGCGCTTTTTGGCCAGGGCCGCCGTGGCCATCCCGGTCTACGTGGCACTCTTCAACTCGCACCTGCTGGTGATGCCCGTCGGCGGCACGTGGCTCGTCTCCCCGCGGGCGACCCTCATCTTTGCCGCCTCGGTCGCCGTGATCTGGGCCCTCTTTGACGTGCCCCTGCAGACGGCCCTGTTCTACGGCGCGGCCGGCTACTCGGTGGAGGGCATCCTCTTCGTCATAAGAAACGCAAGGAGCTACTTTCCCGGTCTGCCGCAGCTCGACGTGGTTTCCGGCAAGATCGCCTGTGGGTGCTGCTGCGCGCTGGCGCTTCTCGCCGTGCTCCTGGTCCTCTCGGCCCGCTACGGAAAGGACCGCCAGCCCGACGTCAACAACGCCTTTCTGCTGGTCTTCGTGCTGATTACGCACCTCGTGGTCAACGTGCTCTCGACGTGGGTGCGCGTGGACGGCCTGCAGAGCGGCCCCTACGCCGTGTGCAGCGTCATGTGCTACGTGCTGCTGCTCATGGTGCAGTTCGGCGCCTTCCAGATCTCCTCGATGGAGCGCGAGCGCGACCTCGAGCGGCGCCTCTTCCGCCTGCGTGAGCGCCAGCAGCGCGAGGGGCAGGAGAGCGTCGAGGTGGTCAACGTCAAGTTCCATGACCTCAAGCACCAGATAGCCGCCCTGCGCCAGATGGAGGGCGGCGAGCTCCGCGAGAGGTGTCTGGCGGAGCTGGAGCACTCCATCGAGGCCTACGACGCGTCCGTGCACTCGGGCGACCCGGCCGTGGACGCCATCCTCACCGAGAAGAGCACCCGCTGCTGGAGCCGCGGCATAGACTTCTCGTGCATGGTGGATGGCGGCTGCCTGGCCGGCCTGGGCGTGGTCGACCTCTACACCCTCCTGGGAAACGCCCTGGACAACGCCATAGAGGCTGCCGAGAAGGTTCCCTCGTGGGAGGCCCGGGTGGTCTCCGTGCGCGCGTGGTCGCGCGGCGGCCTGGCGTTTCTCTGCGTGGAGAACTCCTGCGTGGGACAAGTGACGCTGGGGGAGGACGGCCTGCCGGTGACGTCCAAGGATGACCCCGACTACCACGGCTTCGGCCTGCGCAGCATCCGCGACATCACGCGGCGCCACGGCGGCAACCTGACCCTGGAGCCTGCCGACGGGCGCTTCTCGCTGACGGTGCTGCTGCCGCTGGAGTAGCCCTCCGCCGAGCGGCGGCTTCCGGGCGGCGAGCGGCGCCGGCCCCGTAACCCTCTCGCAATCCGTGAAACCCAGCCCGCAGACCGTGAAAGTGCCATGGCGGCGGCAGCCTTTGCTCCCGTAGGATGCCAGCCAAGGGGATACACCCACAAAAACCCATGGTGAAAGGGGTCAAGCATGACTGGGAAGAGCATCACCAGAAGGGGCTTCGTCGCAGGGGGCGCGCTCGCCGCGGGCCTTCTGGGCCTGGCGGGCTGCGACGCGGCCGGCGGCACCGACGGCGCCGCCAAGGGCTCCGGCTACAAGGAGACCGACTCCGGCAACGGCTACACCGTCGTCGACAACGGCGACGGCAAGCAGCTGAGCTACTCTCCGGACTCCGGCCTCAAGCTCATCGAGAAGGACGGCTACGCGTTCAAGGACTTCGAGGGCACGGGCGAGCTCGTTCCCTACGAGGACTGGCGCCTCACCGCCGAGGAGCGCGCCGACGACCTGGCCGGCCGCCTCACGATCGAGCAGATTGCGGGCCTCATGTGCTTCTCCGCGCACGTGTTCACGCTCGAGGACGACAACTCCGTGACCGACGTCCAGAAGGAGTTCCTTGACGGCAACGTCCGCGCCGTCCTGAACGCCGCTTCCGGCTACGCCGCGTATCGCCAGGCAGCCTGGTCAAACCTCATGCAGGCCTACGTCGAGGCGTCCGGCAACAAGATTCCCGTGAACTTCTCGTCTGACCCGCGCAACGGCAAGAACTGCACCGACTGGCCGGGCAACCTGGCCCTTGCGGCGACCTTCGACCCCGCCGTGGCCAAGCAGACCGGCGCCGGCATTGCCCGCGAGATGCGCGAGATGGGCGTCACCACGTTCCTCGGGCCCCAGGTGGACGTCGCCACCGACCCGCGCTGGCAGCGCTTCAGCGGCACCTTCGGCGAGGACCCGGCACTGTCCCGCGACATGACCCGCGCACTTGTGGACGGCCTGCAGTCCACCGTCGACGAGAAGGGCGAGGACCAGGGCTGGGGCACCGGCTCTCTGGTCTCCATGGTCAAGCACTGGCCGGCCGAGGGCCCGGGCGAGGGCGGCCGCGAGGCCCACACCGAGGGCGGCAAGTACGCCGTCTACCCGTCCGACGGCTTTGAGGCCTGCATGATTCCCTTCGTTGACGGCGCCTTCAAGCTCGACGGCAAGACGGGCAGTGCCGCGGCCATCATGACCTCCTACACCATCGCCTACGACGAGGACATGAAGTACGGCGAGCTCGTGGGATCGGGCTTCTCCAAGTACAAGGTCCAGGAGCTCCTGCGCGAGAAGTTCGGCTTTGCCGGCTCCGCCTGCACCGACTGGGCCGTCCTGAACGACGTCCAGCCTGACGGCGCCAAGTCCTACCGCTGCTGGGGCGTCGAGGGCGGCGACTGGACGCCCGCCAAGCGCGCCTCCAAGGCCGTCTCTGTCGGCGTCGACCAGATGGGCGGCTGCAACGACCCCACCCTGCTGGTCTCCGCCTTCGAGGACATGAAGGCCGAGCTGGGCGAGGAGAAGGCCACCGAGAACTTCCGCGCCTCCGCCAAGCGCCTGCTGCTGGGCTACTTCAACACGGGCATCTTCGAGGACCCCTACGTCGACCCCGACGCGGCCAAGTCCGACATCGACAAGGGCAACGACGAGGTTGCCGCCGCCGCGCTGGACGCCCAGGTCAAGGGTATCGTCATGCTCAAGAACGCCGACGGCGTCATCAAGAAGGCCGACGGGTCGGCCAAGCCCAAGGCCTACGTGCCCATGCGCTTCACCGCGGCCTTCCGCAAGGCGGGCACCATGGACGCCGCGCCCTGGAAGGAGTCCGCGGCCACCTGCGCGCTGCCGCTCTCCAAGGGCACGCTCGAGAAGTACTTCGACGTGGTGACCGACACGCTGGCCGACGCCCTGACCGGCCCCGCCGACGACAAGGGCAACGCCACGCCCGCCGAGGCCGACCTCACCCGCCTCACCGCCGCCGACATCGCCGACTGCGGCCTGGTCCTTGTCTGCGCCGCCGCCCCCAACAACGCCTCCCCGCGCGCCGCTCGCACCGAGGCCGGCGACTACGTGCCGCTGTCCGTGCAGTACCGTCCCTACACGGCCGACGCCGACGTCGTGCGCAAGGCTTCCCTTGCCGGCGACCCCGCCGACGGCAGCTGCTGGGCAGACCACGAGACCGCCAAGGGCGTCGCCATCGAGAACCGCAGCTACTTTGGCAAGACCTCCCAGATCACCAACGAGGGTCAGCTCGACCAGATCCTCGAGGCGGCGGCCCTGGCCAAGGAGGCCGGAAAGCCCTGCGTCGTCATTCTCGACATCACGCAGCCCATGTGCGTGCACGAGTTCGAGTCCGAGGTCGACGCCATCCTGGTCTCCATGTCCGGCTCCACCGAGGCGGCCTGTCGCATCGTCGCCGGCCAGGACGAGCCTTCGGGACTCCTGCCCATGCAGATGCCCAAGGACATGGTGGCCGTCGAGACCCAGCTCGAGGACGCCTCCCGCGACATGGATTGCTACGTGGACGCCGAGGGCAACACCTATGACTTCGCGTACGGCCTCAACTGGAGCGGCGTCATCGACGACGAGCGCGTGAAGACCTACAAGGTCGCCCCGCTCGCCAAGCCCGAGGCGTAGTCCTCGCCTGGCGGTCCTGCCGCCCAGTCCCGCACGTGCGGCACCACGCGCCGACCCCGAACTCTTCCCCGGGGCCGGCGTTTCTTGTCGGGCTGGTTGGGACTGTGCGGCCATGTGTAGCTGCGGTTACGTCTGGATGAAAGGCTTCTTTACCGGGGTTGCGCCATGTGCCAGACCCCCTACCATGTAGGCAGTGCGGCGGCGACCGACCCACCTCTTCCCGGGTCGGCCGCCGCCGCGGCCCTTTCTGGCTAAGTTGCAGGGCCACAACTGGTGCGCGGGTCGGTTTTGGCCGCAATCCGTGCACGGAAGTGGCCTTGGTGTGAGCGTTGCGGCAAAGGCTGTGCAGAAGTGACCTTGGTGTGAGTGCCTTTATGGAGGTAGCGTCCTGCGCCTTCTGATTTTATGCAAGACGGAAAGAGCGGCAAGCCGCCTGCCTGCGTCTTTGCGCCAACAATATTCATACGAAAAATGATATCATTGGAAAGTGCCGAAATTGGGCTCGCACGAAGGGAGTGCGGCAAGAACTTGGACCGGTCCGCCGGTCCGGAGGGAG
>CAJMPT010000019.1 GCA_905215465.1 uncultured bacterium
GGCACGCAGCCAGTCGCGGACGTACTGCTTGTCGTAGCTCGGCTGGACGAAGCCCTCCTGGTAGCCCTCGGCCGGCCAGAAGCGGCTTGAGTCGGGCGTGAGGCACTCGTCAATGAGCGTGAGCTGGCCGTCGATGAAGCCAAACTCAAACTTGGTGTCGGCAATGATGATGCCACGGGTGGCGGCGTACTCGGCCGCGGCCTTGTAGATGGCCAGGGAGGCGTCGCGCAGCTGGGTGGCCACGTCGGTCCCCACGATCTCGCAGCAGCGCTCGAACGAGATGTTCTCGTCGTGGTCGCCCAGCTCGGCCTTGGTGGAAGGCGTGAAGATGGGCTCGGGCAGCTTGGAGGCCTCGGCCAGGCCCTCGGGCAGCTTGATGCCGCACACGGTGCCGTCCTGGTCGTAGGTCTTCTTGCCGCTGCCGGTGAGGTAGCCGCGCACGATGCACTCGATGGGCACGGTCTGGGCCTTCTTGACCAGCATGGAGCGGCCGGCAAGGTACTCGGAGTACTGCTGGAACTCCTCGGGCAGGTCGGCCACGTCGCAGGAGATCATGTGGTTGGGCATGAGGTCCTTGAAGCGCTCGAACCAGAAGGCGGAGATGCGGGTCAGGATCTCTCCCTTGTGGGGAATCTCGTCCGGCAGGATGAAGTCAAAGGCGCTGATGCGGTCACTTGCCACCATCAGCAGCTTGTCGCCGCAATCGTAGATGTCACGTACCTTGCCGTGCGAATCCGGACGCATCTCAATCTGTGCCACGCTGGAGCCCACCTTCCAAGACGTTGTTATTTGCCTCTCTGACGCGAGGCCATGCCGAAGCATACGGGTTCTAGTTTACACCGTTGGTTGACTCAGTCCCACGGAAGGAGGGGCTTCTCCGCAGCTTGGGAGCTAGCCCTCCTGGATGGCCTGCGCGAGGTTGCGGCGACCGCGGTTCTGCGGGATGCGCAGCGTGAACGTGGTGCCCTTGCCCAGCTCGGACTCGACGAGGATGGTACCGTTGTGCTTGTCCACGATCTCCTTGGTGAGCGAAAGGCCCACGCCAAGGCCACCGGAGACGCGCTCGCGGCTGACGTCGGAGCGCCAGAAGCGGCTGAACGTCTGCGGAATGTCCTCCTTGGCAATGCCGATGCCCGTGTCCTGCACGGCGATAAGCACGTCGGACTTGTCCTGGCGCACGGTGACCGTGACCCAGCCGTCCTCGTCGGTGTAGCGCATGGCGTTGCTCATGAGGTTGACCGTGGCCTCGCGGATGAGGTCGGGGTCGATGTCCGCGTTGAGCTCGCCGTACTGGGACTCGTCAACAAAGCGCAGGTGGAGGCCCTTCTCGTGGAAGAGCTGATGCTGAGAGGTAACCAGGGTGCGGATGAGGTAGACCACGTCCGTGCGCTCGGTCTTGAGCTCGGTGGAGCCGTTCTCCAGGCGGGACAGCTTGAGCATGGCGTCCACCAGGCGAGAAAGGCGCCTCACCTCGGCGGCAACGGTCTCAAAGTGCTCGTCGTCTGCGGGGAGAACACCGTCCTGCATGGCCTCCACGGTGGCCTGCATGGCCATAAGGGGCGTGCGCAGCTCGTGCGCCACGTCTCCGGTCAGGCGGTGCTCGAGCTTGAGGTCGCGCTCAAGCGAAGTGGCCATGTCGTCGAAGGTCTCTCCGAGCTGGCCGATCTCATCGGAGCCGCGGACGCCGGAGCGGGCCGTGAGGTCACCGTTCCTGAGCTGGCGGGCGGTGTCGGTGATGCGCTGGATGGGCATGGAAAGGCGCTTGGACGTGAAGTAGCCAATCACGCAGGCAAGAACCACGGCGATGGCCGCGGCCACGGCGATGGCGGCATAGGAGTTGCTGCGGAAGAGGGCATCGGCGCGGGTGAGCAGCGTCTCGGAGCCAAAGGCCCACAGGCGCAGGGTTCCCACCTGACTGTCATGGGCGTCAAGGATGGGGGCCGTCACCGCGGAGTCAGCCCCGGTGGGGGCGGTGGAGACCGCCTCGGCACGGCCGGAGACGTCGCGCGCGTGCTCCCAGGTGTCGTCATAGAGCACCTGGCCATCGGGCCCAATGACCTGGATGCCCACGTCGGAAGACATGGCGCTGGCGTTTCTGGCCTCGGTCAGCACCACATCGTCCCAGGAGCCCTCGCGCTGGTAGACGGTGGAGATGCTCTCGGCCGAGGAATTGGCCAGCGCCTGCATGTTCTGGCGCGTGTAGGCCTTGAACTGCCCCTCCCAGACAATGCCCAGAACCACCACGAGCACGGCCGCGGTCATGATTGCCGTCAGGGCAAAGGCCATGGTCATGCTCGTGGAGTAGGGCTGGGACCTCTTGGGGTCCGGCTGGATGGTGTTCCATGAATTGCGAGACGAGGGCTGCTGGGAGCCCTCGTCTGTGCGCGCGTTCTTTCCTGTTACGAACTTGGCCGCCAAGGCGGACCTCCTTGGCTACGTTCTACTTGGCGTCTGCCGGCTTCTCGGGAGCCTCAAAGCGGTAGCCAACGCCGTGGACGGTGTAGAGCCAGCGCGGGTTGCGCGGGTCGTCGCCGAGCTTGGCGCGCAGGTTCTTGACGTGGGAGTCAATGGTGCGCTCGTAGCCCTCAAAGTCATAGCCCAGGACCTTCTCCACCAGCTCCATGCGGGTGTAGACACGGCCCGGGTAGCGGGCGAGCGTGGTCAGGAGCTTGAACTCGGAGGCGGTGAGGTCGACCTCGGTGCCCTCGACGATGACCTTGTGGCCGGAGATGTCAATCACCAGGTCGCCAAAGTCCAGCACCTCGAGGGCGGGCTCGGCCTCGGTGTGGGCGCGGCGCAGCAGGGCGCGCACGCGGGCCACGAGCTCACGCGGCGAGAAGGGCTTGATGAGGTAGTCATCGGCGCCGAGCTCAAGGCCGATGATGCGGTCCTCGACCTCGCCCTTGGCGGTCAGCATGATGATGGGCACGTTGGAGGTCTCACGGATGGCGCGGCAGACGCGCTCGCCGGAGAGCTTGGGCAGCATAAGGTCAAGGATCACAAGGTCAAAGGAGTGCTTCTCGAACTCCTCGACGGCGCTCTGGCCGTCGCCGACGCCGCGCACGATGTAGCTCTCGCGCTCGAGGTAGGCCGCGACGGCGTCGCGGATTGCCTTCTCGTCCTCAACAAGCAGAATCTTCTTCTCATCCGAAGCCATGTTGGCCTCCCTGTGTGATATCGACTGCATGACCTGGCGGGCCAGGACCGTAGATGTCCTTAGTTTACCCCACAACCCACGGGGTGTAGTCCGCCCTTACAGCTGGAAGGTGCGAACCGTTACGGAATCGGGGTAGCCGGTGTCGGCGTTCTTGACCGTCGAGAAGGTCACGAAGGTCGAGCAATCCCCCGCGCGAGCCGGGAACTCTCCGTAGTCGACGCAGCGGTCGGCCGAGTCCAGGCTGCCGTAGGTCTTGTTGGCGAGGTCCACCACGAAGTACGACGAGCGGCTCTTAATGACAAGGCGGTCTCCCTTGCCGCAGCCGACCTCGGACGGCTCGCGGTTGAGCTTCACGAAGCCGGCCGACTCCGTACCCATGTAGGTGCCCATCTGGCCCAAGAGACCACCCGTGCTGTAGCTGGCCTCAACCGAGACCAGGAAGCGCTCCCCCACTCGCGTGGCGCGGAAGGGCTTGACGCTGGCGGGCATCACGAGCTGGTCGATCTTGGTGGCAAGGTCATCGGAGAGCGAGTAGGCGGTGACGCCGTAGTAGGTGCCCTCGCTCGCACGGACACGCGGCGTGAGGATGGCGCAGTCGCCGGAGACGCTGGGCTTGGTGGCAAAGCGGCCGGGAGACTCCACCACGGCTGTGGCGTCGTCGCTGCCGGCATGCCACAGGTAGCAGTAGCTGGACTCCGAGGTCTTTGATCCCGAGAGCGAGGGCTGGACCTGCCAAATCACGCGCTCTCCGGAGCAGGCGATGGGCGCCGGGTCGTAGTCGGGCGAGGCCTGCCACAGCGTCTTGGTGTCACCCGTGAGCGCACCACCCGAGAAGCGCGAGCCGTAGAGCGTCCACGAGCGCGTGGCGGTGTCCAGCTCCACCCAGGCGTAGACGGAGTCCGAGCAGGCCACGTCGTAGATGACCGTGGTCGTGGCCTGGCCCTTGGGGGCCGAGACCACCTCAAAGAGCTTGCCGGACTCCAGCGAGAGCGCCGAGGCCACCACCATGGGCGTGGCCGAGGAGCCGGCGGTGCTCACCGGAATCCAGGTGCCCTCGGCCGGGTGAAGCACGTTGCCCAGAGGCAGCGACCACTCGTGGGCGGGCGCCATGGCCGTGTCGTCGTACTGGTAGTCATCCGTGACGCTGGGAGCCGAGCCCTCGTCGACCACGACGGGGGCCGAGGCCTCCGTGCCCTTCTCCGCGCCATGGGTGCAGCCGGAGAGGATGGTCACGACGGCGCCGGCCGCAGCCGTGGTGGCCGCAGCCTTGAAGAAGCCGCGTCTTGAGAGCTTGGGACCCCTCATCGCCTGTGGCCGGCCCTACTCGGCCTGGATGGCGCCGGTGGCCTGGATCTGCTCCATGGCCTGCAGGAGCGCCTGCGAGAACTGGTCGGCGCAGGAGGTCTTGCGGGGGCCGCAGGTGTTGCCCCGCAAGATCTGGGCCACCTCCTCGGTCGGACGGCCGGCGACGAGCTTACTGATGGCAGCCAGGTTGCCGGAGCAGCCGCCGTCAAAGCTGACGTCCTCGATGACCTTGCCGTCGTCGGAAAGATCGATGTGGATCATGCGCGAGCAGACGCCGCGCGGCTTGAAGTCAACGTGCTGCATGGTGGGGCTTCCCCTCTCTTTGGTGTCGTCACAGTATACCCAGCGCCCGCCGCCGGAATCTCCCGCGACGGGCGCCGTACGCTCTGGGGTTGGGTGGCAAGAAGCGTGCGCTTCTCGCCTGGTGTGCGATTGCTAGAACTCCAGCTGCTCCAGACGGTCGAAGACCACGCCGGTGCGGGTGAGGAAGCTGCGCGGGTCGAAGATGGCGTCCAGCTCGGCGGGCTTGAGCTTGCCGCAGCGCGGGTCGGCCTCGATCTTCTCGCGGAAGGTGGTGCCGGGCTCGCATTGCTGCACCTCTCGCCACGTGGCCATGGCGTTCTCCTGGACGATCTTGTATGCGTCCTCGCGGGTGATGCCGGTGTCCACCAGGTGCAGCAGCACCTTGGAGGAGTAGATCAGACCGCGGGTCTTGTTGAGGTTGGCCAGCATCTGGGCCGGGTAGAGCACCAGGCCGTCGACGATGCGGATGAGGCACTGGAACATGTGGTCGAGGGCAATGAAGCTGTCGGCCTGGGCCACGCGTTCGGCAGAGGAATGGGAGATGTCGCGCTCGTGCCAGAGGGCCACGTTGTCAAAGGCAACCTGGGCGTTGGCCTTCACCACGCGAGAGAGGCCGCAGACCTTCTCGACGGTGATGGGGTTGCGCTTGTGCGGCATAGCGGAGCTGCCCTTCTGGCCCTTGCGGAACGGCTCCTCGGCCTCGAGGGTGTCGGTCTTCTGCAGGTTGCGGATCTCAGTGGCAATGCGCTCGCACGTGGCGGCCGTGGTGGCCAGGACACCGGCCAGGTAGGCGTGGTGGTCGCGGGAGATGACCTGCGTGGAGAGCGGGTCGTGCGTGAGACCAAGGTGCTCGCAGACGTACTCCTCGACGCGCGGGTCAATGCTGGAGTAGGTGCCCACCGCGCCGGAGATGGCGCCAAAGGCCACGTTGTTGCGGGCGTCGCGCAGGCGGTCGAGGTCGCGCTTGAGCTCCCAGGCCCAGCTGCCGAACTTCATGCCAAAGGTCATGGGCTCGGCGTGGATACCGTGGGTGCGGCCGACGCAGAGCGTGTCCTTCTCCTCAAAGGCGCGGCGCTTGCAGATCTCGCCGAGCTTCTTGCAGTCCTCGATGAGGATGTCGGTGGCCTGGACGAGCTGGTAGCATAGAGCGGTGTCGCCCAGGTCGGAGCTGGTCATGCCGTAGTGGACCCAGCGGCTGGGCTTGGGGTCCCCCTCGGGCACGTCCTTGTCGATGTAGGAGCCCATGTTGGTGAGAAAAGCGATGACGTCGTGGTTGGTCACGGCCTCGATGGCGTCCACCTCGTCCTTGTTGAAGGCCGCATGCTCGCGGATCCAGGCGGCCTCCTCGCGGGTGATGCCGCTCTCGCCGATCTGCGCGTGAGCCTCGCAGGCCAGCACCTCGATCTCCTGCCAGACGGCGTACTTGTTCTCAAGCGAGAAGATGTGGCCCATCTCCGGACGGGTGTAGCGATCGATCATGTGGTCCTCCTGTGAGGTCGCGGCTGCCAACATGCCCTTGCACAACGTTTTCGATTTTAGCGCGGCGAGCTGGGGTGCCGCTCGCATGCGTCACCGGCTTCTTAACACTTACCTTAACAGCAACTTCGCAGCTGCGATTTTAAGTGCGAAGTTACGTGTTAAGTTGTCATCCGTTTCTATCTGACGAGCCTGTATCGCTGCTTGGGGCTCCTTGGTGGTTCCATGGGCTCGACCGAGCCCGACTCTATCAGAGACCTCACATGGCTCGTGATGCTCGACCTCGACAGGCCGGACTCCGAAACCAGCTCGGCCATGGATGCAGAGGAGTGCTTCGCAAGGTAGTCAAGTATCGCATCGTCCACTCCCCCGGCAGCGCCGTTCTTTCTTTCGCTCGGGGCAACTCGACGCCGGTCGAGCGTCAGAGAGAACGCAACCGTTGAGTTGTGAGGTCGGGCGGGAGGCATCAAAGCGCGCTTGAGCTGCTCACCAATCTCCTGATATCCGGTGCCCCTGTTCTCGACCACGTAGCCGCCGGCCGGATAGGGAGTCGTCTCCAGAATGTTGGAGAGGAACTGGTTTCGCGCAGACGAGACGTCACTGGTGCCGAGCGACTCTATGGTCACGTCTCCATACAGCCCACCCGGGTTGATAATCTCCAGACGGTCAACGTAGAGGTTCACCTGCACCTGTGACCCTCGCGATTCCGGAGAGTAGTCTCGGTGCATGAGGGCGTTTGCAATCGCCTCGCGCACCGCCGTGGCCGGATAGTCAGGCACGTCCCTTCGAAACGCCCCCTCAATCACCGCGCCGGTCCTAGTGTTCCTCACCACAGCGGCAATTGCGTCCTCGATCATCACGGGGATGGAGCCAACTATCGACTGGTTGTCGAGAAACCTCCGGCTATCGTTCACCCGCTCGGTCCTTGACGTTCCAGGGTATGCGGTGAACGTCACGTTGAGCCTCGGGAAGAACTTCTGCGGAAAAGAGCCCATCGCCATCAAACCGGCAAGCGTCGGCACAAGGGCATCTCCCTGCCGCTTTACAACGTGCAGGTCGAGAAGGACCTCCTCGTCGCTGCGAGAACCCAGGATGCGAGGATGGAGTTCCTTCTGCCGCCTGACGAAGCCGGCGAGCAGCTCCGCATCCAGGTCGGCGAGCTCGGCGCCCTCGACCGCGTCGTCATCGTAGGTGGGCTGGAGGTGCTCCTCCATATAGCGGTCGACCTCATAGGAGGTCATTCGCCTGTCGCCGTCGCCCGTCCTCACGTAGGAGGAGTCGTACATCCCACGCGCGGTGATGTAGCACGGCTTGTCCCTCGGATGCATCTCCTTGACCCGGGCGCATACAACAAGAGACTCCTCGAAGGGAATCACCTCGATCTGTGGCCGCACGGGCGGAGTGAGCTTGTCGCACTCGTTCGCAAGGGCGTCCTGGATTCGCCGGGCTTCAAAGCCCTCCACCGGTGCAAATCCGTTCTTTTCGGAAATTCCCAGAATGATGAAGCCGCCGGATGAGTTGGAAAAGGCCGACATGGTCTCAACAAGGCTCTTGGGCAAGGACTGCTTTGCTTCCTTTACCTCAAAGCGCTGAGAGTCATTTCCGATTCTTCGCAGTTCATTGATGGTGTTCGCAAGCCACTGCTCGTTCATTGCCCCTCCGTTCGGCTCAACTTCGCATCAGCTTAACACTTAACTTAACAGCAACTTCGCAGCTGCGATGTTAAGTGTTAAGTTAAGTGTTAAGTTGCTGCGAAGCTGCACCATGACGGGCGGGCGCGTCATCTGCGGTAGACCAGCCGTCGTGGCCGGCGGCCGTGGCGGACTCCACCAAGAGCGAAGGGCGCTTTGAGGCCACCGCCGACTACGCGAGCATCGCACCCCTGGCGAGAAGCGCGAACTTCTCGCCAGGGGTGTCCCTTTTGCCAGGTGGGTAACAGCGTCCCCGGTGTTTGATGGCTAGGCCTCGGCGGCGGCGAGGGCGGCGCGGGCCTCCTCGAGCTGGGCGGCGACGGCGGTGTGACCGGTGCCGCCGTAGGTGGTGCGGGCGCGGGCGATGCCCTCGGGGTCCAGGTCAGCAGCGATGTCATCGTCAAAGAGATCGCTCGCGGCGCGGAACTCGTCAGCCGTGAGGTCCTCGAGGCCCTTGCCGTGCTTCTCGCAGTAGAGGACGAGCTCGCCCACCACGCGGTGCGCCTCGCGGAACGGCATGCCCTTCTTGGCCAGATAGTCAGCCACGTCAGTGGCGGCGGTGAAGCCGCGGCGAGCCTGGTCAAGCATCACGTCGGCGTCGACCGTCATGGTCTCCAGCATGCCGGAGGCAATCTCCATGCAGTCCGAAAGCGTCTTGGCGGCATCCATCGGGCCCTCCTTGCACTCCTGGAGGTCCTTGTTGTACGCCAGTGGCAGGGACTTCATGGTTGTCAGCAGCGCCATGAGGTCACCGTAGACGCGGCCGCACTTGCCGCGCGTGAGCTCGGCAAAGTCCGGGTTCTTCTTCTGCGGCATGATGGAGGAGCCGGTGGAGTAGCTGTCGGACAGCGTGATGAAGCCAAACTCGGTGGAGCTCCAGAGCACGATCTCCTCGCACAGGCGCGAGAGGTGCATCATGCTGACGCTGCACGCGTACTCGAGGTCAAGCAGGTAGTCGCGGTCGGAGACGGCGTCCAGCGAGTTGGGGATGGCGTGGTCAAAGCCAAGCAGCTCGGTGGTGCGCTGGCGGCTCAGCGGGTAGGTGGTGCCGGCAAGCGCCGCGGCGCCCAGCGGGTTGGCGTCGGCCGCATCGCGGGCGGCGACCAGGCGCGTGTAGTCGCGCGTGAACATCCAGAAGTACGCCAGCATGTGATGGCTGAACAGCACCGGCTGCGCGTGC
This sequence comes from uncultured bacterium, assembly GCA_905215465.1. Lineage (GTDB taxonomy): Bacteria > Actinomycetota > Coriobacteriia > Coriobacteriales > Atopobiaceae > Paratractidigestivibacter. Next base: position 9,113 of record CAJMPT010000019.1, read on the forward strand.
TGCAGGTGCGTGTAGCCCGGCATCACCACGCCCACGTTCTTCTCGGCGACGTCAAGAAACACGCGGCGCAGGGCACGGTTGCCCTCCATGAGGTGGGAGCAGAGCTCCTTGGCGTAGAGGCGAATGTCGGTGGCCACCTGGTCGTTGCGGCTTCGGCCCGTGTGCAGGCGCGCGCCGGGCGTGCCGATGTTGCGGGTGAGCGCGCCCTCGACGGCCATGTGGATGTCCTCGTCGTTGACGTCCCAGGCAAAGCGTCCATCGGCAATCTGCCCGGAGATGTCGGCCAGGCCGGCGTCGATGGCCTGCTGGTCTGCCTCCGAGATGATGCCCTGCTCGGCAAGCATCTTGGCGTGGGCGCGGCTGCCGGCGATGTCCTGCTGCGCCATGGCCTTGTCCACCTCGAGGGACGCGCCAAACTCCTGCGTGAAGGCATCGACGCCCTTCTCAAACCTGCCACCCCAAAGAGCCATCGGCCCCTCCGTTCTTCTCAAGGCTGTTGTCCCAGCCAGATTATCGCATGCGTGCAAAAGGGGCCGCCCGCGCGCAACGGGCGACCCCATCCGTTCAAAAGGTGCCTCCTGGAGAAACCCCCGCGGGAGCTACTCGACCGGCTGCAGACCAGAGCCGGGGCCCTGGACGCGAGACCAGGTCTTGGACTGCAGGCCATGCAGGTCGATGAAGCCGCGGGCAGCGGTGTGGTCGAAGGTATCGCCCTCGTCGTAGGTGGCCAGGTTGTAGTCGTAGAGGCTGAAGTCGGAGCGCAGGCCGTCGACGAAGAGGCCGCCCTTGCACAGGATGATGCGGACGTCGCCGGTGACGTACTTCTGCGTGTAGGCGTTGAAGGCATCGATGGCGTTGCGGTTCTGGGAGAACCACAGGCCGCGGTAGACGGTGGAAGCCCACTCGACGTCGAGCTTGGCCTTCTGCTTCAGGGTCTCGGCGTCAAGGCAGAGCTGCTCGAGGGACTGGTGGGCCTGGATGAGCAGCAGGGCGGCGGGGCACTCGTAGCACTCGCGGCTCTTGATGCCCACGACGCGGTCCTCGATCATGTCGATGCGGCCAAAGCCGTTGCGGCCGGCAATCTCGTTGCACTTGATGATGAGGTCAAGCAGCGGCATCTTCTCGCCGTTGAGGGCGGTCGGAATGCCCTGCTCGAAGGAGATCACGACCTCCTCGGGGTCGGCGGAGCACTCGTCGAGGTTCTTGGTCATCGTCCAGATGTCCGCGGGCGGCTTGTTCCAGGTGTCCTCGAGGACGCCGCACTCGATGGCACGGCCCCAGAGGTTGTCGTCGATGGAGTAGGGCTTCTTGTGCGTGGTGGGCACGGGCACACCGTGCTGCTTGGCCCACTCCATCTCGGAGTCACGCGTGGTGAGGTCCCAGACGCGGACCGGGGCGATGATCTCGAGCTCGGGGTCAAGGGCGCGGATGCAGGTCTCAAAGCGGACCTGGTCGTTGCCCTTGCCGGTGCAGCCGTGGGCCACGTACTTGGCGCCGTACTGGTGGGCAATGTCAACGAGGTGCTTGGAGATCAGCGGGCGAGAAAGGGCAGAGAGCAGCGGGTAGACGCCCTCGTACTTGCCGTTGGCCCAGATGGCCTTGGACAGGATCTTCTCGGCGTACTCCTCGCGCATGTCGACGGCCTCGGAGGCAATTGCGCCCATGTCGAGGGCCTTCTGCTTGATCCAGGAGAGGTCCTTCTCGTCCTGGCCGACGTTGCCGCAGATGGCGATGACGTCGAGGTTCTTCTCCTCCTGCAGCCACTTGACGATGACGGACGTGTCGAGGCCACCGGAATACGCGAGGACTACCTTCTCTTTCTCAGCCATTTTTGGTTTCCTTTCCATTGGCTAAATAATGCAAGTAAGCAGGTCAATTACAGCTACGCCAACCCCCCGACAATATCGGACGTTGCGAGAAGATCATCTTTTTGGCAGGTTGCCGCCAGACAACAGGACGCAGCGCGCGATATTGCGGGCTAGATTCGTCGGTTCTGGCGTCGGTTCATGGGGGTGGCTGCCTGGCTGCTTGCGCAGGTAGTAGCAATCATGGCGCTCATGCGCTGCATATGGCTTCTCCGCCTCCCCATAAGACATGTGGCCCGCGACTATTGCCGCGGGGCTGTAATCGTTGACTCGCACTATAGGCCGATGCTCGCGCCACATGCAACACGCATTCCGTTTGGATTTGCGTTTGAAACATTACGCGCGGCGGGCGGTCCCCTCCCGCAAATTGGGCGTCCCACAAATTGGGGACGTGTTCGTTTTTGCGCAAATTCGAACACGTCCCCAATTTGAGACCCAATTTGAGAGGTGGCGCTAGGCGCCGATGATGGCCAGGCCGCTGGAGGTGCCGATGCGAGTGGCGCCGGCGTCCACCATGGCCTGGGCCTCCTGCGCGGTGTGGATGCCGCCGGAGGCCTTGACCTGGCAGCGGCCGGCAACGGTCTTGGCCATGAGCGCCACGTCCTCGACGGTGGCGCCACCCGTGGAGAAGCCCGTGCTGGTCTTGACGAAGGTGGCGCCGGCCTCCACGGCAAGCTCGCACGCGCGGACGATCTTCTCGTCAGAGAGCAGGCAGGCCTCGATGATGACCTTCACGCAGCGACCCTGCGCGGCAGCCACCACGGCCTCGATGTCGCGGCGGACCAGCTCGTCCTCGCCGGCAAGCAGCCACCCCACGTTGATGACCATGTCCAGCTCGTCGGCACCGTCCGAGACGGCGGCCTCAGTCTCGGCGGCCTTGCCGGCGGTGGACATGGCGCCAAGCGGGAAGCCGATGACCGTGCAGACCTTGACGTTGGTCTCCTTCAGGTGGGAGGCGCACGCGCCCACCCAGCAGGAGTTCACGCAGACGGAGGCAAAGCCGTGCTCGGCCGCCTCGTCGCACAGGCGCACAATCTGCTCGCGGGTGGCGTTTGCCGCCAGGAGCGTGTGGTCAATCATCTTGTTGAGGCTCATCCGAGCTCCTTTCAAACAACAGGGGCGGCGAGAAGAGCGCTCTTCTCGCCGCCCCGAGCTTTCGGTGGTGCGCCGTCAGGGGTTCGAACCCTGGGCCTTGGGATTAAAAGTCCCCTGCTCTACCAGCTGAGCTAACGGCGCGTGGAGTTGATTCTACCACGGGGCCACAACCGAAGCGCGGCCGGCGCTACTCCCAGGCCCACTGGCCGTTCTCGAAGACCGGAACCTCGGTGCCGTCTTCGCAGACGCCCCAGACGTTGAGGTCGTCGGTGCCAATCATGAAGTCCACGTGGGCCACGCTCTGGTTGACGCCGCGGGCCAGGAGGTCCTCCTTGCCTAGGTTGACGCCACCCTCGAGGCACTCGGGGAAGCCCATGCCCAGAGCCAGGTGGCAGGAGGCGTTCTCGTCGTAGAGGGTGTCAAAGAAGAGGGTCTCGCTCTGGCGGATGGGTGTGTTCTTGGAGATGAGCGCGCACTCACCCAGGCGGCAACTGTTCTCGTCGGTCTCGATGATGTGGCGCAGCACCTCGGCGCCCTGCTCGGCACCAAAGTCGACCACGCGACCGCCCTCAAAGCGCAGCCAGAAGTCGCGCACGATCTGCCCGGCGTGAACCAGCGGCATGGCGGAGTACACAATGCCCTCGACGCGCCTGCAGTCCGGCGAGGTGAAGACCTCCTCGGTGGGGATGTTGGGGAAGAACGTGGTGCCGTCCTGGGTGCGGGCGGCGCCGCCGTCCCAGACGTGGCCGGGGTTCATGCCCACGACGAGGCTGGTGCCGTTGGACGCCTCGTAGCGCAGGGCATCGAAGTGGTGGCCGTTGAGGAAGCGCTTGGTCTTCTCAAAGGAGGCGTTGTGGGTCTCCCAGGCGCTCTCAGGGTCGTCGCCGTCGGCACGGGCCACGGAGAGGATGAGGTTCCACAGGCGGTAGGTTGCCTCCGCGTCGGACGCGCCGGGGAAGACCTCGCGTGCCCAGGCGGCCACGGGCACGCCGGCGATGCACCAGACGTTGCGGCCAAAGTCCATGCCGTCGCGGAAGGACTTGCACTCGGTGTTGCGCGCCTTGGACGCCGCAGCCGGCTTGGCCGGGTCAATGCCCTTGAGGGCGGAGGGATCGGAACCCTCCAGGAACAGGAAGGTGGCGCCCGCCTCGGCCAGGGAGTTGAGCTGCTCGACCTTCCAGGAGGGCGTGTGGCGGAACCAATCCAGCTCCACGTTCTCGTAGGTCAGGCGGCTGATGGCGTCATCGTCCCAGATGACGGTCACGTGGCCCGCGCCAGCACGGTAGCCGGCGGCAACCACGCGGCGCGCAAAGTCGGCGCGCTCGACGGGGCACTCGACGACGAGCTCCTGGCCGGGCTTTACGGCCGCTCCCTTCTTGACCAGCAGGTCAGCATAGAGGTCGAGCTGCTCAGCAAGGGCCTCGGTAGCCACGCGGCACTCTTCCTCAGTCATGGGGACGGGAGACATGGGGGACTCCTCTCGGTCTGCCCGCGCGGTCGGCGGGTCTTTGCGCGGTAACGGGCAGGCAGTTGCCCCACCTCGGCCGCGCATGAAAAGGGCCCCTTCCGGGGCCCCGAACATCTATGGAGCGGGCAACGGGACTCGAACCCGCGGATGTCAGCTTGGGAAGCTGATGCCTTACCACTTGGCGATGCCCGCATGGGCTTTTGATTCTACCACAGCCGTTGGCGCGGCGGCGAGAAGCCCTTCTCGCCAGGTGAGTTGTGGCGGTATTGAAGAGATTCTCGGAAGGCCGGCTCTTGGGCACAAGCTGCGACGAGCGGCAGGGCGCCCGACCTGCAATGGGTTGGGCTGGGCGGGGTTGAAAACCCTGAAAGCCATCCGCAAGCGTGTCGAAAGCCTCCGGTCCGCCAGCTGTCCGCTAGCTGCAAGCGTCACCAGATAGGCTTCGCCTCCCATCCGCGTTTTGAGCAAAGGGAGACAGCATGGAACGGCAGAGAGGAACCCGCGCGGGCGTGCCTAGCGGCGGCGCTCGTGCTGGCGAGAAGGTCCCGGACGCAGGCAGAAGGCCCACGCCACGGGCGCGGCTGTGTGGCGGTGACCGCCAGCAGGGAGGCGTGCCCGGAGCGGTGGGCCATGCCGGGCGCTCGAAGATGGCCCTGGCTGTCAGACGAGCGGCTCAGGTACGAGCGCTCACGGCGAGAAGAGTCGGGGCCGCGCTGTCTGCGCTTCTCCTGACGCTGACCCAGATTCTCGGCCTCGGCGCGCCCGCAGCCGCACCAACGCCGGCACTGGCAGAGGACATGGGAACCCTGAGCGTGCTGAGCGCCAGGTCGGTCTCCGAAGCTGAAGACATCAACAGTAGCTATGACGGCCTGCATCGGTTTGAGGTGGACTCGGAGGACGGCGTCGCCTACTGCGGTGCCAAGAACCTAACCTGCCCCGAGGCGGGGGCCACGTTCAGCGGTGGGTACATCTCGCAGAATCCCGCGCTGGACTGGGTCATGTACCACGGCTGGAGGCCCAATAACCAGGTTGGGTATGGGGCAAGGTCGTCCGCTCACTTCCATCTTGCCACCCAATACCTGGTCTGGCTCGCCATGCCCCACTCGTCTGCCGTCAACGATCACGTGTGGGCCGAAGAGGAGATTGGCCGGACGTACCCGGACATCCGCAGCGCCATCGCCCAGATGAGAAGTGAGATGGACGCCTACGTAGCCGCAGGCGGAGGTGGCCCCGAGGCCGGAAGCTCCGTGATCTGGCCCTCTCCCAACGGGCAGACGCAATCCCTCGTGACCAGAAGGACGCCGCAGGTGGAGGTCACGCTGCAGAAGGCCTCGGCAGATGCGAGTCTCACGTTTGGCAACGGCGCCTACAGCCTGGAGGGCGCAACGTACGAGATCCACCAGAAAGACAGCGACGCCCTTGTGGCCACAGTCACCACCGACGCCAATGGCCGCGCGGTCTGCTCTCTCAGGCCCGGCACGAGCTACTATGCCCAGGAGACCAAGGCACCGACGGGGTACCTGCTGGCGAGTGGCAGAGTCGAGTTCACGGTCGGGACCACGGGCCAGACCGTCACCCTCCAGGACGCCCCGGCGACCGCCGAGGTCCGCATCCGGAAGGTCGACTCCTCCACGGGTGGCGGTGCTCAGCCCGGCGCGAGCCTGGCCGGAGCGGAGATCACGCTCGTTGACGCCCAAGGGCGCACGCACGCCTCCACCACCGATGCCGATGGGCGCGTAATCTTTGGCGGACTTCCCCTTGGCCAGGTACGTGTGACCGAGACGCGGGCACCCGAGGGATACCGGGTAAGTCAGCAGGTCCTCGAGACCGAGGTCGCGGCGGGCCAAGTAGGAACGGACGGGGTGGCCCGGATAGACATGGAACCCGTCCTCGCTGAGGACGTCATGGCCTTTGACCTGGAGATTGCAAAGTTCAAGGACTTCGGACAGGAGGGTTCCGGCCTGGAGCAGCCCGCGGCTGACGTACGCTTCCAAGTCACGAGCAACACCACCGGAAACGTGGTTGGAGAGCTGGTCACCAACGCCAATGGCTTTGCCGACACCTCCGAAGACGAAACGCTCTGGTTTGGCAGCGGCACGCGCGGCCCAGGCGTCAAGGGCGCCCTCCCCTACGATGCGGCCGGCTACACCATTCATGAGGTCGAGTCCACCGTACCCGCGGGCTTCTCGCACGTCGGAGACTGGACCATCAGCGCGGAGCAGATAGCGGACGGCGCCAAGCTCCAGTACATCGCGGACAACCACGCGTTGGCAGCAAGGTTGCAGGTGGTGAAGAAGGATGCCTCGTCCGGTCAGGTGGTCGCCCTTGCCGGCTTTGCCTTCCAGATTCTGGACGCGGACGGCAATCCCGTGACACAGGAAAGCTGGTACCCCAACCACGTCACGCTCGACCGGTTTGTGACGGACCAGAGCGGCTGCGTCACCCTTCCCCAGAGCCTAGTTCCCGGAACGTACTACATCCACGAGGTGACGGCCCAGGCACCATACCTGCTTGGCAGCGAGGATGTCCGCATTGACGTTCCCGCCGATGCCACGGTTCCGCCCGTGGTCGTGGCCGACGTTTCAAACGAGCAGGCAACCGGGTCGGCCAAGCTCACCAAGACCTCCGAGAGCGGCATCGCGCTGGAAGGCGCCGAGTTCGACGTGGTGGCACGGCAGGACGTCGTCGCTCCGGACGGAACAGTCCAGGCCGTCAAAGGCCAGGTCATGGCCCATGTCGCTACGGACGAGAAGGGAGAGGCAACCGTCGAGGAACTGCCCCTTGGCACGGGTGAGGCCACCTACGCCTTCGTGGAGACCCAAGCACCCGAGGGTTTCGTCCTAGACCAGACGCCCCACGAGTTCACGGTCTGTTGGGCAGACCAGCAGACTCCCGTCGTCTGGGCACAGGCCAGTGCGCAAAACGCCATGGCGACGGGATCGGCGACCATCAGGAAGACCGACTTGCAGACGGGTGGCACCCTGGCCGACGCGGAGTTTGACGTCGTCGCCCCAGGCGACGTCATTGGCTACGACGGCGTGCTCGCGCATTCGGCCGGCGACGTAGTGGCCCATGTGGTCACTGGTGATGACGGTACGGCAACGGTGGATGGCCTCGCGCTCGCACCTGGCGGTGCAATGTACGCCTTCGTGGAGACAAAGGCACCCGCCGGCTACGTCCTTGACCCCACGCCTCACGAGTTCACGGTTGCCTACCAGGACCAGCAGACGCCTGTGGTCGAGGTTGAGGCCGCGGTCAGCAACGACTTCTCCAAGGTCCGCCTCTCAAAGCTCGACGAGACGGGCAAGCCGCTGCCTGGAGCCAGCCTTGTGCTCTTGGACGCCAACAAGGAGGTCGTGGAAAGTTGGACGAGCGAGGAGGTGCCGCACCTCATAGAGCGCCTGGCGCCAGGGACCTACACCCTGGAGGAAAGCGAGGCGCCCGATGGATATCTCAAGGCCGAGCCCGTTGAGTTCACCGTCACGGAGACTGCCGAGGTCCAAGAGGTGGCCATGACCGACCTCAAGGCACCAACGCCCCAGGCGCTGCCCTCGACGGGCGAGGACCTGCCTCTGGGGGCACTTCTCGTCGGCATTGCGGCAGGCTGTGCCTTCATGGGCTACCTCCTGGTCCGCCGCAGGTAGGCACAACAAAAAGCGGGGCGGAGAATGTCTCCGCCCCGCCTGGTGGCCCCTTACTTGTGAACCACGTGATAGGTGTTTGCCAACTGTCCGCCATTCTCGGCCCACTGGGGCTCGGCCTCGATGATGCCCTCACGGCGCATTCGGGCTATCAGGCGGTCGACGGTCTTCTCGTTTCTGCCGAGGGCCACGGCAATCTGCGCCTTTGAGCAGGGCTTGCCGTCATGCTGCTCCACAAACGAGATGATTTTCCTGGCCGTCGGGGTAGGCTTCCAAGCAGAGGCTGCCTCGTACTCGGCAGTTGTCTTCGCAGGAGGTTGGTTGTCCATATCTCGCCTGCTTTCTGGAAGGAACCCGTCCGGCGAGAGGCGCCTTTCGCCGGACGGGACTGGCTGCTAGCGGTTGTTGCGACGAGCGAGGAGAAGAGCTGCGCAGACTGCCGCAATGGCGCAGGCGGCAATCGTCAGAGGCACGACCGGGGAGGTGACGTCACCGGTGTTGGGGACCAATGCCGAGGCCTGTGGGGTCTCGGGTGCGGCGGGAGCCTCAGGTGCCACGTAGGCGTTCTTGAATGCCGGCAGGTCGGTTCCGCCATCGATGGTGTAGGAGGCAACGTGGAGCGCGCCCTCGCCGTCATCGGCCACCGTGACGTCCAGTTGGTAGACATGGTCGTCATAGGTCACGTTGGCCTGGCCATCGTTGACCTCGGAGAGGGTGAAGTGGTACTCGCCGGCGGCCTCGAGGCTGACAGGATCAAACACCAGGGAGCCGTCGGCCGCATTGGTGGCCGTGGCCACCACGTTGCCCTGGGAGTCCTTGAGCTGGAAGGCAAACTGACCGTCGGCGAGCTCGGCGGCCGTCAGGACCTTGCTTCCGCCAAAGGTGATGGAGGTGGGGGCAGCGGAATAAGCATTCTCAAAGACGATCTTGCCATCAGCCGAGCTGGCCTTGGCAGAGAGCTTGCCGGTGCCGTCATCGGTGACGGAGACGGTGATCACGTGCTCGCAGTCGTCATAGGTCACGCCGCGGAGGCTGCCCTTTGCCTCGCGAACCACGTAGGTGTGGGTGCCCGGCTCGTCATACTTGATGGAGTCAAACTGAACGTTGCCTTTGGCATCGTTGGTGGCCGTGGCCACCACGTTGTCGTTCTCCACCAGCTCAAAGGCAAACTCGCCTGCCTGGAGGGCGCGGCCTGTCAGGTCCTTGGAGACCTCGACGTCCTGGCTCACGCTGTAGCTCACGGGCTCAGCCTGGTAGGTATTGGCAAAGGTGGAGGAGCCGTCGATGCTCGTCTTGGCATGAAGCTCGCCCTGACCGTCGTCAGTGACCTCGACGCTCACCTTGCGGACTGCAGTGTCGTAGGAAATGCCCTTCGCGTCGCCCTTAACCTCGCTGACCTCATAGTCGTAGGTGCCCGCCTTGCCAAAGACCAGGCGTGGGAACTTCACGTTGCCGGCGTCATCGTTGGTGACGGTGGCCACCACGTCGCCCTGGGAGTTCTTCAGCTGGAAGCTGAACTCGCGGTCCTTGAGGTCGCGGCCCGTAAGGTTCTTGCTAAAGTTCAGCTGCACCTCGGCGGCCTTGGCCTGATAGGAGTTCTCAAACTCCAGGGCATCCTTTTTGACGTCGGCGGTCAGGGTGCCGTTCCCGTTGTCCTTCACGACGATGGTGACCGACTTGGAGCCGGTCGTGACGGCGGAGACGCCGGCCGGAAGTTTGGAGGTGTCCTCGCAGACGGTATAGCAATACGTACCGGCAGACTTAAAGACAAGGTCATCAAAGGCAAAGTTGCCGTCAGCATCGTTTATGGCAGTGGAGACAACGCTGTTCTGGGAGTCCTTCAGCTGGAAGCTGAACTCGCCGGCCTTGAGGACGCGGCCGGTCAGGGTCTTGTGGCCAGAGAGGCTCACCGTGACGGGAGTGACCGAGTAGGTGTTGGTGATGGTCAGCGTTCCGCCATTGCCAACGGGCTCGCTGTAGCTGGGCGTGTAGCCGGCCGGGACGTTTGCCTCGGCCACGCTCCATGTGCTCTCTCCCACGCCCGCGGGAACCACGACGTCCGTCTTGTAGCCAGCGGAGGCGTTGAGCACGACGGTCTTGTACCACTGGCCGTTGCGCAGAAGGTCAACGCTCAGGGAATCGGGGCGAGAAGAGCCGCCGACCCAGGTCTTCTGAATGGTGACGACGCCCACGGGAACGTCGATGCTCTGGGGCTGGTATGCCTGGTCGGCACCGGCGACGACGGTCTGGACGCCGGAGTTGTCGTTGACCACGCTATAGGAAAGCGTGCCCTTGGCGTTGGTCGGTAGCGAGGTGAGCTGGCCGGCTGCCACAGCGGCGTCGTAGGCGACCTGGTTCGGCTTGACCTCAAAGCTCAGCGTGTACGTCACGCCCTCGCCCAGCACGAAGCCCGCTTGGCCGTTCTCGCCCTGCCTGAAGCGCAGCGTTGCGCACTTGGTGGCAGAATCGACGCTGACCTCGTAGTCAGACGGAGAGACCGTCACCTCGTTGCCCTCTGCGTCGTGCGCGCTCACGCGGACGTTGCCATCGGCACCCACAAAGTCGACGTAGTCGGTCAGCTCGTCGGTGATGGTGACGTTGGTGTACTGGGCGCTCTGATTGATGGTCTGGGTGATGCTCGCAAAGGCCTGCCTCAGCGCCTCCGTAGTGGTGGCGGAGTAGCAGCCCTCGGCAGAGCCGGTGGACTGCTCCTGAAAGGAGCTCATGCGGTCGGAGACCGTCTGGGTGGAGCCCACGGCAACGGAGAAGAGCGTGGCGTCGCCGCGCTTCTTGGCCTCGGTGACGGCGTGGTCAAAGTTGGCCTGCTCGTAGCTGCTGCCCTTGCCGACCACGAAGGTTCCGATGAAGGGAAGCGTCTCGTAGCGGTACGTCGGCTCGCCATCGGAGAGGAACACGATGTACTTGCTGGCACCGTCCCTCGCCGTCAGAGCGTTTGCCTTCGCAAGGCCAGCCTCCCAGTTGGTGCCCTCCTTGGCAGAGAGTCCGTCAATGGCGCCATCAAGGGCGCTTTTGTCGCTGGTGTAGCCCGTGACGGTCGTTGCGTCATAGTTGAAGGAGACCACGGCCACACGCACGTCGTCGCTGTTCTCCTTAAGCACGGAGCCCACCAGGTCACGCGCAGCCTCCTTGGCGTTGTCAAGGCGAGAAGATTCTCCGCGCCCAGGCTTCTTGTCCTTGTCCATACGGAAGTTCATGCTGCCGGAGGTGTCCATGACCAGAACGATGTCGGTCTTCTGGGTGATGGTCGAGCTCTGGGACTCCCTGCGGCCCGTGATGTCCAAAGACAGCGTGTAGGTCCCGTCATCGTTTTTGGCAATCGTCTTGCTGTGCTCGGGTGCAGCAAGGTCGACGGCCTGCGCCGTCATGGGGGCGGCAATGCCAACCCCCAGCACAAGCGCAATCGTGGCGGCCACGCCGGCCAACTTGGCAAGGAAGCACCCCCCCCCGAACGTTTCTTACCTTGCTCGTCATGGCGGCTCCTTCATTCCTCGGGGGATATGACCCACAGGTGTGCAGTTAATCCGAGTTTATGAAGTGTTGACTAGTTGTTAGAATTATATTTTATGGGGAGGGGGTCGCAAACCGATAGGTTTCACACATAGTTTGTAACACTGCCTATTAGCTGCAAATTAGTATTGAGGATATTTTGCTTGAACAGAGTCAAAGAAGCGTTTTACCTCTGCGAGTTAAGAGACCCCGGGGAATAATCTAGCTCCCCGGGGCCTCTTGTCAATCGATCAGCTCGCACCCCGTCACGGCGGCTGCGCTACTCCTCATCCTGCGAGAAGTTCAGACGGTGCGCGATGGAATCGCACAAAAGGGCGCCCACCACGGTCTTTGCGTCCTCGATGCGGCCGTCAAGCACGGCGTCCACAAGCTCGGAGAGCTCGACCAGGTCAACGTTGATGAACTCGTCCGCATCCGGGCTGGACTTGGAGAACTCAAGGCCCGTTGCCATGTAGATGTGGATGAGCTCGTCGCAGAACCCGTCCGAGCTGGCGATGGTCGTCAGGAACGCGATCTTCTCGGCGGTCATGCCCGTCTCCTCAAGAAGCTCGCGGCTCGCAGCCTCAAGAGGGTCCTCGCCCGGCGTCAGCTTGCCGGCGGGAATCTCCACCGTCACGCGACCAAGGGCCGTGCGGTACTGGCGCACCAGGCAGATGCGCCCCTCGTCCGTCAGCGCCACGACGGCAACCGCACCCGGGTGGCGAACCACGTCGCGCACCGCGTGACGGCCGTCGGGCAGCTCCACCTGCAGGCGGTTGACGTTGAAGATGCGACCCGTCCAGGCAACGTCCTCGGAGAGGGGCTTCTCCTCAAGCTGGGCGTCGCGCGGGTCCTCGCTACCCAGCACCAGCTCGCGCTCCACCGGAGCACCGGAGACGTGGTCAACGTCATCGCGGTCGCCATCAAAGGTGAAGCTCGCCACGGAGTCGCGCATGTCCGCCGCGGCACCTGCCAGCTCGTCGTCGCACAGGGACGCCTGCACGGCAAGCGCGTCTGCCTCGTCGACGCCGACGCAGTCAGCCTTCTGAATGTCTGCCATCGCTCTCAAACCTCCTCGGGCCCTAGGCCTCGCGACCCTTGATGGCCCTCATGCCAATGTCGGTCCTGAAGGTCTTGCCCTCGAAGTCGATGAGCTCGACCGCGGCGTACGCCTGGGCGCGGGCGGCCTCAAAGGTAGGGGCCACGGCCGTGACGTCAAGCACGCGGCCGCCGTTGGTGACCAGCTGGCCGCTCTCATCGATCTTGGTGCCGGCGTGGTAGATGGTCACGCCGTCAAGCGCCTCGGCGCGTTCGATGCCGCTGATGGCCTTGCCCTTCTCGTACTTGCCGGGGTAACCGGCGGAGGTCAGCACCACGGAGACCGCCCAGTCATCGTCCCAAGCAACCTGGTCCTTGCAGAGCGTGCCGTTGTCGCAGGCCAGGAAGGCCTCCACGAGGTCGCCCTTCATGCGCGGCAGGACGACCTGGGTCTCCGGGTCGCCAAAGCGTGCGTTAAACTCCAGGACCTTGGGGCCGTCCTTGGTGAGCATGAAGCCACCGTAGAGGCAGCCGGAATAGGTGATGCCCTCGGAGGCCAGTTCGGCAATCACGTGCTTCTCGACGTCGATCATCTGCGTAAGTTCGTCATCGGTGACCATGGGGACGGGGCTGTAGACGCCCATGCCACCCGTGTTGGGGCCAAGGTCGCCGTCCAGCGCACGCTTGTGGTCCTGCGAGGTGGCGAGCGGAACGAGCGTCTTGCCGTCGGTCAGCGCCAGCAGCGAGCACTCCGGACCCTCCATCATCTCCTCAACCACAACCGTGGCGCCCGCCTGGCCAAACGCGCCAGAGAAGCACTCGTGGACGCCCTCGAGCGCCTCCTCGGTGGTCTTTGCCACGATGACGCCCTTGCCGGCGGCCAGACCATCGGCCTTGACCACGATGGGGCCGCCGACCTCGCGAACGTAGGCCGCGCAGGACTCCTCGTCGGTGAAGCTGCGGTAGGCGGCCGTGGGCACGCCGGCGCGCTCCATGACCTCCTTGGCAAACTTCTTGGAGCCCTCCATCTGGGCAGCCTTGCCGTTGGGGCCAAACGTGGGGATACCCGCCGCGCGGACGGCATCGGCGACGCCGGCCACCAGCGGGGCCTCGGGACCAATGACCACAAGGCCGATGCCCTTCTCGGCGGCCCAGGCGGCCACACCCTCGGGAGACTCCGGGTCAAGCTCGGCGACCTCAGCCATGGCGTCCATGCCACCGTTGCCGGGCGCGACCCACAGCTTGCCGGCGCGCGGGGACTCCGCCAGCTTTGTCAGAAGCGCGTGCTCACGCCCGCCGGAACCAAGAAGAAGAATGTCGATCTTGCTGTCGCTCATCAGGTCTCCTCGTCTAGTCTTCTGCGGGCACGTTGGTGGGCTGGTCCGCCCCCACGCGCTCGAAGAGCGAATCCGGAACAAAGGCAACGCCCACGGCGGGCATGCCCACAAAGCCAATGTTGCTGGGAGAAATGCGCGTTACGCCCATGCAGCGCGCCTCAAACTCGTTGGTGTCGAGCGGTTTCTCAAGGGGACGCAGCAGCTTGCGGTCGCGCCCATAGAGCTCAACGTAGTCAAGCGGGCCCTCGGCATGGGCGGCGGCGCTCATGGCGTGCGCGACGCGGCCGCACAGGTCCGCCAGGTCGGTCGACCGCACGGTCTGGGTTATCTCTCCGCGGGAAACAAGAAAGAGCCCGCGCTCCCCCACCAGGCGAACGCGCAGCAGCGAGGCCCTGCTTACCAGGCCGGAGTGCCTCGTGCGGGCCCTCCTGCGCACCAGGCGAGAAGAGCTCGCGGGTATGAACATCAGACGCACGCCGGTGGCAATCTCCCGCACGGCGGCAAGGGCCTCGCAGAGCGGGACGCCAGCCGCGCGCATCGTCGAGAGGCGCTCTACGACGATGCCCGTACCGATTGAGACGGTGCCGGTGTCCAGCACCTCCACGTGAGCGGCGTCGCCAAGTCGCGCGGCGGCCTCGCGCGCCCGCGGGCACATCTCGGAAAGCGCCTCGGCCGAGTGCACCGACACTATGGTCGTGCACCCCTCGTCAACGAGTGCCTGGTATGCGGCGAGAAGCTCATCGGAGCCGGCCTCTTCGACCACGACCCCGGCGGCTCGCTCGCCCATGCGGTCGAACGCCGTCTGGTCATCAAGCCCCACGCGGTCGAGCCAGCTCGACTCACCCACGTTGACATGGTGCGGCACGAGCGCGACCCCAAGCCGGCCGAGCTGGGCTGGCGTGAGGTCGCACCCGCTGTCACAGACAATCCCGAAGCCCTTCTCGCCCACGGCAGTGTCCGTCACAGAGCCTACTTCCAGAAGCGGTTGATGGTCTGCTCGCGGTCGGGACCAACGGCGACGAGGGAGACCTTGACGCCAGAGAGGTCCTCGATGAGCTTGATGTAGTCCTGGGCGGCCTGCGGCAGCTCGTCGAAGGACTTGCAGCCGGTGATGTCCTCCTGCCAGCCGGGGACCTCGATGTAGTTGGGCTTGGCGTGGTCAAAGACCGCGCGGTGCTCCGGAACGGTGTCGTACTCGACACCGTCGCAGTCGTAGGCGGTACAGACCTTGATGGTATCAAGGCCGGTGAGGACGTCGAGCTTGGTGATGGCGAGGTCGGTCAGGCCGTTGATCTGGGCGGCGTACTTGACCACCACGGCGTCGTACCAGCCGCAGCGGCGCTTGCGGCCCGTGGTCACGCCGTACTCGTGGCCGGTCTCCAGCAGGAACTTGCCCACGCCCTCGTTGAAGTCGAGCTCCGTGGGGAAGGGGCCGGAGCCCACGCGGGTGAGGTAGGCCTTGGCTACGCCAAGAACGCGCTCAATGTTGCAGGGGCCCACGCCGGAGCCGGTGACGGCGCCGCCGGCGGTGCAGTTGGAGGAGGTCACAAAGGGGTAGGTGCCGTGGTCGATGTCGAGCATCGTGGCCTGGGCGCCCTCGAAGAGGATGTTCTTGCCAGCGGCAAGCTCCTCGTTCAGGAGCTTGGAGCTCTCGATGATGTAGGGGCGCAGGCGCTCGGCGTAGGGCAGGAATTCCTCGCAGATCTGCTCGACGGTGTAGGTGGGCAGGCCGTAGACCTTCTCCAGGATGGGGTTCTGGTAGGCCAGGGCGGCCCCGAGCTTCTCACGGAAGATGTTGTCGTCGAGCATGTCCTGCATGCGCAGGCCGGTGCGGTTCATCTTGTCCATGTAGCAGGGGCCAATGCCGCGCTTGGTGGTGCCGATGAGGTTCTTGCCGAGGTTCTTCTCGTGGGCGCCGTCAAGATCGCGGTGGTAGGGCATGACGATGTGGGCGTTGCCCGAGATGCGCAAGCCGTTGCAGCTGAGGCCCTGGGCCTGCAGCGTATCGATCTCCTCGAGGATGACCGTCGGGTCGACGATGCAGCCGTTGCCGACAACCGACAGGGCGTCCTCGTGGACGATGCCGGAGGGAACCTGGTGAAGAGCCAGCTTGTGGCCATTGGCGACAACGGTGTGACCGGCATTTGCGCCACCGCCGTAGCGGCAGACGACGTCAAAGTCACCAGAGATGAGGTCGGTGATCTTACCCTTGCCCTCGTCGCCCCACTGGGTACCCACAAGAACAGATGCTGACATAAGCGTCCCTCTCAGAGAAGTGAACTTGCCATTCGGTCATAAGTATACGTCCTCACGCCCCACCTGCGCCTCGCTCACAAATTGGGGACGTGTTCGTTTTTGCGCAAATTTGAACACGTCCCCAATTTGAGGAATGGGCTAGGCGTTGAAGACGAAGCGGTCCATGCGCAGGAAGGCCTCCTGCACGCGGTCGAGCGGCGGGGCCAGGTTCATGCGCAGGTGGCAGGGGCCGTGGAACATGCGGCCATCCTGCACGGCAACGCCCACGCGCCAGCAGGCCTGCTCGACCCAGTCGATGTCGCGCCCGTGCGCGGCACACCACTCGGAGCAGTCTGCAAAGAGCATGTAGGTGCCCTCGGGCTTCTGCACCCGCACGCCGTCAAAGTGCTTGGCAATGTAGTCGCACGCCCAGTCGACGTTTGCGCCCAGGACCTGCGCGAGCTCGTCCACCCACTCGTAGCCCTCGGGCTTGTACGCACCAATGAGCGCATGCATGGAGAGCACGTTCATGTCGTTGTAGTGGCACTTGGAGCTGCGAGAAATGACGCGGTCGCGCAGGCTCTTGTCGTAGATGACATGGTAGGAGCCAACAAGGCCGGCCAGGTTGAAGGTCTTGCTCGGGGCGTAGAGGGCCACGGTGCGGCGACGAGCGTCGTCCGAGACGCTCTGTGTGGGCACGTGCTTGTGGCCCGGCAGGATGAGGTCGCTCCAGATCTCGTCCGAGACCACCACGCAGTCGTACTTGCGGTACAGCTCCATGGCGCGCTCGATCTCCCAGCGCTCCCACACGCGGCCGCACGGGTTGTGCGGCGAGCAGAACACCGCGGCGTGGATGTCGTTCTCCGCGAGCTTAGCCTCCATGTCCTCAAAGTCCATGCGCCAGACGCCGCACTCGTCGATCTTCAGCGGCGAGTGCACGATCGTA
>CAJMPT010000020.1 GCA_905215465.1 uncultured bacterium
TTACAAGAACGCGCCCTTCTCGCCAAGCGGTCAAGCGGCAGGCGAGAAGGGCGCGGGGCAACGCGATGTCAGTCGGGCGACTAGGCCATGAGCTTGCAGACGTTCTGGGCAAAGGCCACCGGGTCGGCTACGGGCAGGCCCTCGGTCAGCAGCGCCTGGTCGTAGAGAAGCGAGGTGTAGAGGGCGAGCTTGTCCTTGTCGCCGGCCTGCTGGGCGGCCTGGAGCTTGGCAAAGACCGGGTGGGCGGCGTTGACCTCAAGGACGCGCTGGCTCTTGATGTCCTCGGGCGCGGGGCCGGCGGAGAGGACCTTCTCCATCTCGAGCGAGACGGGGCCCTCGGCAGAGACGCAGGACGGGGCGTCGTCGTCGGCGGTCAGGCGGGCAGAGACGGTGACCTTGGTGACCACGTCCTCGCCCAGGGCCTCCTTCATGGCGCTGAACAGGTCCTCGTTGGCCTTGGCGGCCTCCTCGGCAGACTTCTTCTCCTCCTCGGTGGCAAGGTCAAGGTCGCCGGAGGAGACGTTCTTCAGCTCCAGGGTGCGGTCCTCGGTCTCGGGCTCGGCGCCGTCGGCCTGGGCCTTCTGGGCGGCCTCGCGGGCGGCGTCATCCTCGTAGGTCTTGGGCAGGCCCTTGGCCTCAAAGTCGCGCATGGCCTGGAAGCAGAACTCGTCCACGTCCTCGGTGCAGAGCAGCACGTCATAGCCCTTGGCCAGGACGGCCTTGACCACGGGCATCTTGGCCAGGCGCTCGCGGTCGTCGCCGGCAGCGTAGTAGACGGCCTTCTGGCCCTCGGGCATGGCCTCGGCGTACTCCTGCAGCGTGACGTACTTCTGCTCGCGGGCGCTCCAGAAGAGCAGCAGGCCGCCGAGCTCGTCCTTCTTCATGCCGTAGCTCTGGTAGATGCCGTACTTGAGGCCGCGGCCAAAGTTCTCAAAGAACTTGACGTAGTCATTGCGGTCGTTGTCGCGCATGGACTCCAGCTCGGAGGTGACCTTCTTCTCGATGCGGCGCTCCATGGCCTGCAGCTGGCGGGTCTGCTGGAGGGTCTCGCGGGAGATGTTGAGCGTCACGTCGGCGGAGTCCACGACGCCACGCACGAAGTTGTAGTAGTCGGGCAGCAGGTCCGCGCACTTCTCCATGATCAGGACGTTGGAGCTGTAGAGCTCGAGGCCCTTCTCGTAGTCGCGGCTGTAGAGGTCAAACGGGGCCTTGCCCGGAATGAACAGCAGCGCGTCGTACTCCAGGGTGCCCTCGGCGTGCAGGCTGAAGGTACGGACCGGGTCCTCCCAGTCGTGGAAGGTGGACTTGTAGAACTCGTTGTACTCCTCAGGCGTGACGTCGGAGCCGCGCTTCTTCCAGATGGGGGTCATGGAGTTGATGGTCTCAAGCTCCTGGTAGTCCTCCCACTCGGGCTTGTAGTCGTCGTCGGCGTCCTCCGGCTTCTCCTTCTGGCGGCTCTTGGTGACCATCATCTGGACCGGGTAGCGCACGTAGTTGCTGTAGCGGCGGATGAGGTCCTTGAGGGTGTACTCCTCGAGGTACTCGTCGTAGCTGGCCTCGTCGGCGTTGTCCTTGAGCGTGAGGATGACGTCGGAGCCGGCCGTCTGGCGGTAGGCGGGGTCATCGGCAGGCACGGCCTCGATGGTGTAGCCCTCAATGCCGTCGGACGTCCAGCGGTTGCACTCCTCGGAACCAAAGGCGCGCGTGACCACGCTGACCTCCTTGGCCACCATGAAGGCGGAGTAGAAGCCCACGCCAAAGCGGCCGATGATGTCCACGGCGTCGCCCTGCTTGTCGGCGTTGGCGGCCTTGAACTCCTCGGAGCCGGAGTGGGCGATGGTGCCCAGGTTCTTCTCGAGCTCCTCGGCCGTCATGCCGATGCCGTTGTCGGAGATGGTGAGCGTGCGGGCGTCCTTGTTGGGCGTGACGGTGATGGCAAGGTTTGCCTGGTCAATCTGGGCGGAGGCATCCGTCAGGCTCTTGAGGTAGAGCTTGTCGATGGCATCGGACGCGTTGGAGACCAGCTCGCGCAGGAAGATCTCCCTGTTGGTGTAGATGGAGTTGATCATGAGGTCCAGGAGCTTCTTGCTCTCTGTCTTGAACTTGCGCATGTCACGCATCCCTTCGACGAACGATGTTCAACAGACATGACTGTACCCGACTCATGTGGTCGTTATTCCGGGCACTAAGAAAACCTCAGTTGTCAGCGCTTAGATTTCTTGCCGAGAAGGGCGTGGGGTCGCCATCCCCCTCCTGGGTACACTACGGTCAAAGACCCGCCTCGACCCAAGTGCGAGGAGCCATGAAAAGACGGGATTTCATTTGCGGAGCTGGGTTAGCTGCCTTGAGCCTGTTGGTTGGGTGCTCCGGGGATTCGCAATCCAATCAAGACGCAACATCTAGTCGGTTGCCCGCGCTTGCAGTGATTGAAACGCGCCCCCACGTTGCCCCGAGCCGCATTCACTGGCTAGACAGCGACCTGGAGGCCCTCGGGTCTACCGAAATCAACCATGCAGCCGTTGGAGACTATTCTCGCCCCGCCGTGATGGATGGAAAGCTGCTCCTCGCTCCAACGGGTCCAACGGGACGAAACGACGACAAGACCGTCCTCTCGATTGAGCTTGACGATTTCCGCGTAACGGAATATGCGCTTGACGCTGTCAACAACTACTGCATCGCCGCAGCAGGTGGCCACGCCTTCGTTGGGGGAAACCTGAATTTCAGCTCCCATATCAGCAAGGTCAATCTTGCCAATGGAGACGTTCAGTCCTTGACCCTCTCCAAGTTGATACTTGATTCAATTATCTCAGATACATCGAATCTGTATGCTTTCGCATGGGAAGACATCAACGGAGCGGTGCGGTCAAGCCTTCACATTTACGACCTTGACCTCAACGCCATCTCGCGCGTTTCTCTTGATGCCTGTGGCTACTCCGCATTTCGGCCGCGGATCTTCGACGATAGAATCTTCATTCCGAGCTGGACGAGCATAACAAATCAAAACAGCAGGTCAAGCACCTTAGGAGTCTACGACATCTCATCAAGAGCACTTGAAACTGCCGAGCTTAAGAAGCCCATTCTCGAGACAATTCCAGCAGACAATGGCCTGATTATCATTCACGGCGACATCCACCAGACCTCATCCAACAGAACGGAAGCCGCCCTCCTTGACTATGAGACATGGACAGTCAAATCGGAGAGTGCGCTTCCCTATCACGCAGTGCAGGCCGAGATCCTCGATAACGAACTCTGCGTCCTAGACAGCAGCGACAGGCTGCACCTTGTCTCCCTTGATGGGCGATGGAGCGAGCGTCTTTCACTCGCTTTCACACCCTCCCTCGATGACAGCCACATAAGCTCATTCATTGCAGTCTAGGCAGCCCTACCGCCAGGCCACCATGAGGTAGTTGTCGTCGGCACCCCAGGCGTCGTCCTCGCAGGGGAGAAGTTCCACCTGCCCGAAGACGGCCTCGAAGGCGCAGCAGAGGTCCCGGAGGAAGGCGGCGTCGCCCGCGGGGGTCACCACGTTCGCGGCCACGACGCCGCCGGGCGTCAGGGCGCGCCAGCAGGCGCGGGCGCAGCCCTCGTCGGCGAGCTCGGCCACGGGAGCGGCCCCGGCAAACGCGTCGAGCGCGATCATGCCGTAGGAGGCGGTTGGCGCCGCGTCCAGGAACGCGCGGCCGTCGGCGCAAACAAGCCGCAGGTCACCGCCATTGTCACGCATGCGTCGGGCCGCCTCGCCCACATAGAACCAGCGCCCGGCCGCGTCGACCACGCACGGGTCTATCTCCACGACGTCGACGCGGGCGCACGGGCGCTCCAGGGCCACGAGCTTGGGAAAGGAGCACCCGCCACCGCCCACCACCAGGACGCGACGGGCCTCGGGCGCGCGCCCCAGCACGTCGCCAAAGGCGCGGTAGTACTCAAACACGGGCTCCAGGCACTTCTCGCCAAGGTAGGTGGCGGACTGGAAGACACCTCCACGGCGCAGCACGCGCACGGGCTCGCCCTGCGGGCCGCGGGTGGTGTAGACAAGGCCGCCGCCACGCAGCGGATGCGGGTCAAGGCGGCGCAGGGCGCATGTGGCGGCCGCAGCCGCGCCGGCGATCGCCCCGGCGGCAAGCGCCGCAGCCCGCATGTTCTTCTTACCAGCCATGGTCCTCCCCCATCGTTGCTCGCGGACCCTTTGTTACCATAGCCTGCGAAAACAAAGGGGGCAACGGCGTGGTCGGACTCGGAACGCTCATCAACGTGGCATGCATCGCGGCGGGGGGCCTGGTGGGGCTTCTGTGCCGCGGCGCCATCACCCAGAGGCTCCAGCAGGCGCTCCTACGCTCGTGCGGCGTGGCCGTCATGTTCGTGGGCGTGAACCTCATCTGGCCGCGCACCTTCAAGCCCGCCAACATGCTGCCCTCCGTGGTTATCGCCGTCGTCTACGTCCTGATAGCGCAGGCCGTGGCATGAGCAGCTGGCGCGACGAGGGCGACATCTACGCCAACGGCGTGGACATAGACCGGCTCCTTGAGAAGATTCTCTCCGACCCAAGGCTGCGCAGCTCAAAGGCCTTCTCCACCACCAAGACGTACGCGGACGAGCCCATCATCCGCCGCGGCTCGCAGATGGACAGCTACCTGCCCCAGAAGATCGGCCAGATGCGCGAGCTGCAGCGCACGCCGCACGGTCGCACCTGGTCCGAGACGCGCCTCTTCTACGAGCAGGCCCGCTTCATGGAGGACTTTGAGGACAACTGCCCCTACCACGGGCAGTTCCAGAGCTACTACCCCACGTACCGCACCATGACCGACCGGCAGCTGCGCGGCTACTTCACGTGGCGGGCACGCGTGCGCGCGGGACAGGTGGAGCAGACGGCGGCCTCGTTTGCCTACGTCTACCTCTACGAGCTGCTCATGGGCATTGGCGTGGAGCCCGGCCGCAAGGCCTTCGACGCCATCGAGGCGTTCTGGAAGACGTACCGCCAGTTTGACCCCGGCATGGACCGCTACGTGCCGGGCTGGCTGGTGGACTATGTCGTGGAGCACGACCTCCCGGCGGAGCTCGCCGCCCCCTACGCCCACCTGGAGCACGATGCCGCCATAGCCGTCCTGGAGCGCGCCGAGAAGAGCGCGCTGGCCGCGGCCCCTCCCAAGGGCCGCCGGCGCCAGCCCACGGACTTTGCCGCAATGGGCGGCGCCGCCGGCGAGTTCGCGCAGGCCGTCTGCCGGCTCTCAAGCTATCGCCTGGACGAGAGCCGCCTCTACAGGGAGCGGCCTGAGGACGTCTCTTGCGTGCTGCTGGCGGTCTATTCTCGCCTGGCACTCCACTACCGCGGCAGCCGCACGCAGGGGCTCACGGAGACGCTCTTTGGCCTGCGCTTTGCCGTTCGCCACGTCATGTACGCGAGCGCCGTCCGCTACGAGCCGGGCTTTCACGAGGACTGCGTCTACGAGCTCTCTCCCACCAGGCGCTACGTCTGCAAGAACGGCCTGTGGAGCTGCGACTCCTACCACGACGGAGGCGCCCGCAGCGCCAAGCTGGGCCAGATCGTGCGCGCCGTGGACCGACAGCTGCGCCAGGCCCTTGGCTACGCGCACCCGCTCAAGGACCATGCCGAGGCAAAGTACCTGGTCAAGATCATAGATGACGAGATTGCGGCCTATCTGGGCTGGAAGCAGGCGAGCGCGCCCCGGCGCGTTGAGATCGACCTCTCCAAGCTGGCGGGCATCCGCTCCGCCGCGGCCGTCACGCGCGAGGCCCTCCTGGTGGACGAGGAGCGCGAGGGCTCCGCTGCCGAGGGGGCTCCCGTTGCTTCTCCGTCCTCAAACAGCTTCGTCGCAAAGAGCGCGGCTGCAGAACTGCGGGCGGAGAAGCAACAGGAGCCCGTCGCGGCGCCGTGCGCGCAGAATGCCTTTGGGGCCACCGGTGATGGCACCGACGCCCTGGAGCTCTCCGAGGATGAAGCGGCGTTGCTGCAGGCACTTCTCGACGGCAGGAAGTACGCCGGGCCGGGCAACGTAGACCTCATGGTGGACGCAATCAACGAGGCCCTCTTTGACCTGCTGGGAGACACCGCCATAGAGTTTGGGGCAGACGGCGAGCCGCAGCTGGTTGAGGACTACGTCGAAGACGTCCGGGCCGCGCTGTAGGGCTCGTGGGCCCGCACTGGATTTGCCTGGGCATCCAGTGCGGGCCTGGGGCCTTTTTTCTCCCTGCACCGGATTGTCCGCCTGGCGAGAAACCCCTGGTCACCTTTGGCACGGCCCATCCAGTGCAGGGGTCAAGGCCCGCACTGGATTCCTCACCCCGCGACCCCACTCGCCGCACTCGTCTTGTTCTGCAGAAAAATAGAACGTCTGTTTGTTATTGGGTCGCGGCTGTGCTAGCATTGCCTTTCACGCAGACGGGAAGGAGAGCAGCCAGATGGCAGAGCAGAAGCCCAGGGTTCCCAAGCGCATCGCCGCCGTCATCATCAACTCGCTCAAGGGCGGCGTCGTGCCGCGCATCGGCCTGCCCTACATCACCGTCGGCAGAGAGAGGGAGATCCAGGCCTTCCTCACGGACCTTGGCCTCATAGAGAGCGGCGGCGCGTCCTTCCGCTTCCTCGTGGGCCGCTATGGCGCTGGCAAGAGCTTCCTGCTCCAGACCATTCGCACCCACGCCATGGGCGAGGGCTTTGTGGTGGCAGACGCGGACCTCTCCCCGGAGCGCCGCCTGCAGGGCAACCAGGGCCAGGGGCTTGCCACCTATCGCGAGCTCATCCGCAACATCTCGACCAAGACCCGTCCGGAGGGCGGCGCGCTCAACCTCATCCTCGACCGCTGGGTCAGCTCGGTCCAGCAGCAGGTGGAGGCCGGCGCAGACGAGGCCTCCCTGCTGAGGGAGCAGCTCGCTACGCTGGACGAGATGGTCCACGGCTTTGACTTCACCCGCATGCTCAGGCGCTACCGCATGGCCTATCTGGAGCAGGACGAGGAGGAGCTTGCCCACGTGGTCAAGTGGCTGCGCGGAGAGTACCGCACCAAGACCGAGGCAAAGTCGGAGCTGGGCAACGGCGCCATCATCACTGACGATGACTGGTACGACTACGTCAAGCTGCTGGCGCGCTTCCTGGTGGGTGCGGGCTACAAGGGCATGCTCGTCATGATCGACGAGCTGGTCAACCTGTACAAGATCCCCAACTCCATCACGCGCCAGAACAACTACGAGAAGATCCTCACCATGTACAACGACACGCTCCAGGGCAAGGCACAGTACCTGGGCATCATCATGGGAGGAACACCCCAGTCCATAGAGGACCGCCGTCGCGGCGTCTTTAGCTACGAGGCCCTGCGCAGCCGCCTGACCCAGGGCCGCTTTGCCCGCGAGGACATGACGGACATGCTGGCTCCCGTCATCCACCTGCAGCCGCTCACCTACGAGGAGCTCCTCGTCCTGGCAGAGAAGCTGGCAGACATCCACTCCGGTTACTTTGATTACGAGCGCAAGGTCACCACCGATGACCTGGTGAGGTTCCTGCAGATCGAGTTCGGGCGCGTGGGCGCCGACAGCCACCTCACCCCGCGAGAGGTCATCAGGGACTTCATCGAGCTTCTGGACATCATGTATCAGAACCCAGACACGGACGTTGCGGAACTGCTACAGTCTGACGCCTTTGCGCAGCTTACGGCTACCGTTAAGACGGGTTCCAACGCCAACGGCTCAAAGCCGGGCTCCTCTGACGTTGACCCGTCCTTTGCAGAATTCACCATCTAGCCAAGGCGGCCATCCATGAACCAGACCCCTCGCTCCGGCGAGAAGGACCTCTCAGCCCAGGCCGTGGAGGACTCCATCGCTGACCCCAACGGACTCGGACCCGTGCGCCTCACCACCATGGTGGTCACCACCTGCGTGGGCGCGGGCATCTTCTCGCTTGCCGGAGACCTCGCCGCAGGCGAGGCCAACACGGCAGCCGTCCTCATCAGCTGGGCCACCTGCTTTGTGGGCGTGCTGGTGATGTGCCTTGCCCTGGCGCCCGGCCTTCTGGCCTACGCCGTCATGTCCTTTGCACGCGGCAGCAGGATCCTGCCCACTTGGCAGGACAAGCTCTGTGCGCTGTTGCTAATTGCGGGAACGCTCGCCGCGGTGGTCCTCGGGGCCACGGGCGCCGTGGCCCTGGCATAGGAGCACCCATGTCCGTCTTTGACCGATACGCGCCCTTTGTTCAGGACTTCATCTACGAGAACGGTTGGGACTCGCTACGCGGCATCCAGGTGGCCGCGGGAGACGCCATCTTCAACAGCGACGACCATGTCCTTCTCTGCGCGTCCACCGCATCGGGCAAGACGGAGGCCGCGTTCTTTCCCATCCTGACGGAGTTCTGGGAGAACCCGCCCGCGTCCGTAGGGGCAATCTACGTCGGCCCCACTAAGGCGCTCATCAACGACCAGTTCTACCGCCTGACCGACCTCTGCGCACGGGCGGACATCCCCGTCTGGCACTGGCACGGGGACGTCTCGGCCAGCCACAAGGCAAAGCTGATGAAGCGCCCCTCGGGCATCCTGCAAATCACGCCGGAGTCCCTCGAGGCCCTGCTCAT
This sequence comes from uncultured bacterium, assembly GCA_905215465.1. GTDB lineage: Bacteria > Actinomycetota > Coriobacteriia > Coriobacteriales > Atopobiaceae > Paratractidigestivibacter. Next base: position 8,573 of record CAJMPT010000020.1, read on the forward strand.
GCACCGCCACTCTGCAATCTCGGCCCTCTTCTGCGACCTCCGCTACGTGGTCATCGACGAGGTACACTCCCTGCTGCGGGGAGACCGCGGCGGCCAGACCATCTGCCTCATCGAGCGCCTCTCCCGCATGGCGGGCCTGGACCCGCGCCGCATAGGCCTCTCCGCCACCATGGGAGACCCGGAGTCCGTGGGCCGCTTCCTCGCGGCCGGCACCGGGAGGAACACCGTCATCCCCAAGGTCGAGGAGCCTCCCCGTACCTGGCGCCTCTCCATGGAGCACTTCTTCCAGACCGGCCCCCAAGCCACCGAGCTCTCGTTCGCCAGCACCGCTCCGACCGAGGTAGAGGTGCTCTCCACCCAGGCATCCCCGAGCCCCGCACCTGCCACCGACGGCCCGAAGCCGCACCCGATGGCGGGGTCGGCAGTCAAGAGCCGGGAGTCAAATGCCGCCCCAACGGCTCGGGCATGCCTATCCCCGCGCGCAGTTTCGCAGGCCGAAGGCCGAGAATGTTTGAGCACGGGGATAGGCATGCCCGAGCCCGACGACTCGCTTGACGACACCGCCCCCGATGGCGCCGACCCCGCCATCGGGTACGTCTTCGAGCACACGCGCGGTCGCAAGTGCCTCGTCTTCACCAATTCGCGTGAGGAGGCCGAGGAGGTCACCACCACCCTCAGGCGCTACTGCGAGGCAAGCCACGAGCCCGACCGCTTCCTCATCCACCACGGCAACCTCTCCGCCAGCATCAGGGAGAGCGCCGAGGAGCTCATGCGGGACGACTCCGCGGACCTCAGCATCGTGGCCACCGCAACCCTCGAGCTGGGCATTGACGTTGGGCGTCTGGAGCGCGCCTTCCAGATCAACGCCCCCTTCACCGTCTCTGGCTTCCTCCAGCGCATGGGTCGCACCGGCCGGCGCGAGACCCCGCCCGAGATGTGGTTTGTCATGCGAGAAGAGCAGCCCGAGCCACGAGCCCTCACCCCGGAGACCCTTCCCTGGGAGCTCTTGCAGGGCATTGCCCTCGTGCAGCTCTACCGCGAGGAGCACTGGGTGGAGCCCGCGCGCCTGGACCGCCTGCCTTACAGCCTGCTCTGCCACCAGACCCTGGCCATCCTGGCCTCCGAGGGCGAGCTCACGCCCCCGCAACTGGCCACGCGCGTGCTCACGCTCACACCCTTCCACCGCATAAGCGCCGACGACTTCCGCGTGCTGCTGCGTCACCTCCTGGCGCATGACTACGTGGAGACCACGGAGACCGGCGGCCTCATCGTGGGCCTCGCCGGCGAGCGGGTCACAAACAATTACAAGTTCTATGCCGTCTTCCAGGAGAGCGTGGAGTACACCGTCCGCTGCGACTCGCAGGAGATCGGCACCCTCTGCGCCCCTCCCCCACCAGGCGAGAAGGTCGCCATCGCGGGACACGTCTGGCTTGTGGAGGAGGTCGACCACAAGCGGCGCCTGCTCTACGTCACACAGGTAAAGGGGCGCGTACCCGCCTACTTTGGCGAGTGCGCCGGAGACATCAACACGCGCGTCCTCGTGCGCATGCGCCAGGCGCTGGAGGAGTCCACCCCCTACGCCTACCTGCGGCCGCAGGCGCGAGCCCGCCTTGCCCAGGCCCGCCACGTCGCCAAGAACGGCGGACTCACCAAGTCGCCGCTCGTGAGCCTTGGGGGCAACATGTGGTGCCTCTTCCCCTGGCTGGGAAGCTACGCCTTCCTCGCGCTGGAGCGTCTCCTCAAGATCAGATGCGCCAAGGACCTCGGTCTCAAGGGCCTGGACTCCTCGCGCCCCTACTTCATGACCTTCGTCATGCGCGAGGGCATGACCGAGCAGGCCTTCTTTGAGATCCTGACAGGTGCCGCCGCGGAACTTGGGGACCCCATGGACCTGGTCTACCCCGCCGAGGTCCCCTACTTCGAGAAGTACGACGAGCTCGTGCCAGAGGAGCTTGTCCGCAAGGGCTTTGCCCTAGGCACCCTTGACGTTGCCGGCATGAAGGCGCGCGTCCGCCAGTGGGCCAACGAGCGCGGCATCATCTGGGCCGAGCCCGCGCAGATCGTCCCTGCGGACTAGGGCCTTCCCCCGAAGGCCGCCCCTCTTGCGGCCTCGTCCCGCGCCGCAACGATCTCGAGGTACTTGGCGCAGTCGACGGCCCTGACGGTGGAGTGGTCAAACGCCTTGGCGTCTCTCGTCAAGATGAAGTCGATTCCGTTCAGCTCCGCGCAGGCACGCACGAGCCCGTCCTCATAGTCCGGCTCGTCGGAGCGCAGCGAGGCGTCGCAGTCCTCGGGTCCCATCGGCGCAATCACGACGAGGCCCATGAGGTAACCGACCCCTCGTCGCGCGACCTCGGCGCCGTGTGCCTTGGCGAGCACGTAGTACACGTCCTTCAGGGACATCGGGCAGACGTACGCCGTTGCCCCTCCGCCATTGCAACGCCTCAGGACCCGGCACGCCTCCCCGGACTGCGGCCTTCGCGAGTCCAAGGCGTCTAGCAGCACGTTTGTGTCTATGAGGACCCTCTGCCCAGAGTACCTACTCATAGCGAGCCGCCACCAGGTCTCTTACCTCGCGCTCAGTGAGCGAGTCGAGCCAAGACGCCTCGCCAGAAATCTCCTCCCGGAAGGCCATGAAGTCGTTCCAGGCGGCGTCAGCCGGCTCCTCAACCGCCTCCTCGCGGGGCACCTCGCCCGTTCTGGCGATTCTCTCCCACACCGTCCTGATGACGTCCGCAACGGTCAGACCGGCGGCCTGAATGTAGCGCTCGGCCGACTCCCTCACCTGCTCGTCAACCCGACCAGAAATCACCGCAGTTGCCATGGTTCCCCTCTCTTGTAGACGCGTATACAGATTATACCCGCCTACAATGGAACTCGACTCTTCAAACCATCCCCAACAGAAACGGACTCCGCCCGTGATCAAGCTCTTACTCTCGGACATGGATGGCACGCTGCTCCCCTTTGGTGCCGCCACCGTCAGTCAGCGCACGCACGAGGCCATCCTCGCCGCTCAACAGGCGGGCATCCACTTTGGCCCCGCCAGCGGCCGAGACCGCGCCGCGCTTCTCCCCGCGTTTTACGGAGACCAGAGGTGCGTCTCCACGGGAATCATGGCCAACGGCAAGCAGGTGTTTCTCAACGGCGAGCTCATCTTGCGCAGATCGCTGCCACAGGACGCCATGATGCGCCTGGGCGAGGCGCTTCTTCCCTTTGAGGGCAGCTTTGCCCTGGCAAACGTGATCTCGGAGGACCCCTTCTCGTCCGCCACCAGCTATGCTCTGGGCGTCGCCGCAGGTGACGAGGCCGCCCGCGCCAACATCGCCGGCGCCCGGCAGGCCATCACCCCCGCAGGGGAGCTCCCCTCAGACGGGGCCGTCATCTCCGCCGGCATCTTTGTGGACACGCGTCTCAACGCCATCGATGACCTGCGGCGCATTGCAGAAAGCACCTGTCCAGATCTGGCCTTTCCCCAGCCGGCGCCCTTCTTCCTGGACGTCATCGAGCGCGGCTGGACCAAGGCGAGCGCACTGCCGGCCCTCCTTGATGCCATGGGCGTCACGCCTGAGGAGGTCGCCTACTTTGGAGACTCCGAGAACGACCTCACCATGCTGAGGGCCATTCCCAACTCCTACGCCATGGCCAACGCATCGCCCGAGGCAAGGGATGCCGCCCGTCAACACATTGGGCCCTGCGAGGAGGACGCCGTGGCTCAGTTCATCGAGGACCTCCTGGCCTAGGCCGGCCCAACCAGGCCGGATCCAGCCCAGGCCCCACGCACCCCGTTCCGCACCAAAAAAGGGCGGCGAGAAGAACGCTCTTCTCGCCGCCCAAATACTTTATGCAGAGCCCGACGGGCTCGCGCGCGCCTTAGAAGTCCGCGTTGCCCACGGTGCGCGGATGCGGCAGGACGTCGCGGATGTTGTCCACGCCCGTGAGGTACATGACCAGGCGCTCGAAGCCCAGACCAAAGCCGGCGTGCTTGCAGCCGCCATAACGGCGCAGGTCAAGGTAGTACTTGTACTGCTCCGGGTCCATGCCCAGCTCCTTGATGCGTGCCTCCAGCACGTCCAGGCGCTCCTCGCGCTGGGAGCCGCCGATGATTTCTCCGATGCCGGGCACCAGGCAGTCGGCCGCGGCGACGGTCTTGCCGTCGTCGTTCAGGCGCATGTAGAAGGCCTTGATGGCCGCCGGGTAGTCGGTCACAAAGGTCGGGCGCTTGAAGTGCTCCTCGGTGAGGAAGCGCTCGTGCTCGGTCTGCAGGTCGCAGCCCCAACTCACCGGGTACTCAAACTCCTTGCCCGCGGCCTGGGCCTCCTCGAGGATCTTCACGGCCTCGGTGTAGGTCACGCGCGCAAAGTCGCTGCTCGCCACGTGATGCAGGCGCTCGATGAGGCCCTTGTCCACGAACTTGTTGAAGAACTCCATCTCGTCGGGGCACTTGTCCATGACGTAGTTGATGGCGTACTTGAGCATGTCCTCGGCGCACTCCATGTCGCCCTCGAGGTCGCAGAAGGCAAGCTCCGGCTCAACCATCCAGAACTCCGCGGCGTGACGGCGCGTGTTGGAGTTCTCGGCGCGGAAGGTGGGGCCGAAGGTGTAGACGTCGCCAAAGGAGAGGGCAAAGTTCTCGGCCTGGAGCTGGCCGGAGACGGTGAGGTTGGTGGGCTTGCCAAAGAAGTCCTGGCTGTAGTCGACGCGCCCGTCCTTGGTCTTGGGCAGGTTGTCCAGGTCGAGCGTGGTCACGCGAAACATCTCGCCGGCGCCCTCGGCGTCGGAGGCCGTGATGATCGGCGTGTTGACGTACACAAAGCCGCGCTCCTGGAAGAACTGGTGGATGGCGAAGGCGGCCACGCTGCGCACGCGGAAGACGGCACGGAAGAGGTTGGTGCGACTGCGCAGGTGCTGCTGGGTGCGCAGGAACTCGCGGGTCTGACGCTTCTTCTGCATGGGGTAGTCGGGGGCGGAGGCGCCCTCCACCACGTAGGACTTGGCCTGCAGCTCAAACGGCTGCGGACGGTCGGGCGTGAGCTCGAGCACGCCCTCGAAGGAGAGCGCCGCTCCCACTGACTGCGCGATGACGTCGTCGTAGACGGCGTCGCCGAGGTTCTCGCGGTTGACGACTACCTGCAGGTCCTTGAAGCAGCTGCCGTCGTTGAGCGTGACGAAGCCGAAGTTCTTCATGTCGCGGATGGAACGGACCCATCCGGCGACGGTGACGGTCTGGCCGCCGAGCTCGGTGGCGTCGGCATACAGGCTGGCGATGGTCTTGCGGTCCATGGGACTTCTCCCTTGCAGACAAACGGCCGCCCGCCCGCGCAAAGCGCGCGCCCGCGCGGCCAAACCCACTGTTCAACCTGTTAACTGTACCGCAAGCGGCAACACGCGGCCAAACCCGGTCGTGACCAACTGGCAAACGGTCGGGCATCGCACCGCGGAAGCCCCAGCCAACCCGCTAGAATTGCCTCGACACAGGCACGCGACAGATCGTGCGGCGGCAACCACGCGCCCCCGCGCCTCGAAAGGAGCCCCATGGAAAACTACAAGCGCGAGTTCATTGACTTCATGGTCGAGAGCAACGTCCTCAAGTTTGGCGAGTTCACGCTCAAGAGCGGCCGCAAGTCCCCGTTCTTCATGAACGCTGGCGCCTACGTCACCGGCTACCAGCTCAAGAAGCTCGGCGAGTTCTACGCCCGCGCCATCCACGACAACTTTGGCACGGACTTTGACGTCCTCTTCGGGCCCGCCTACAAGGGCATCCCCCTGTCCGTGGTCACCGCCGTCGCCTTCCACGACCTCTACGGCAAGGAGGTCAAGTACTGCTCCGACCGCAAGGAGGCCAAGGACCACGGCGCCGACAAGGGCAACCTGCTGGGCTACCAGCTGGCCGACGGTGACCGCGTGGTCATGGTCGAGGACGTCACCACCTCCGGCAAGTCCATCGACGAGACCTACCCCAAGGTCATGGCGGCGGCAGACGTCGAGGTCAAGGGCCTCATCGTCAGCCTCAACCGCATGGAGGTCGGCAAGGGCGGCAAGGTGACCGCCCAGCAGGAGATCCAGGAGAAGTACGGCTTCCCGGTGGCCTCCATCGTCTCCATGGAGGAGGTCGTCGAGGCGCTTGACGGAAGCCTCATCACGCCCGAGCTGCACGCCGCCATCGACGAGTACTACGCGCAGTACGGCGTGAAGTAGGCGAGAAGGGCCTCTCCTCTCCACCTGCAGGGCACGGCCTCGCGGGCTTCTCTTCGGCTCAGCCCTCGCCGCGAAGGGCGCGGCTGCGGAAGTCGCCGACGAGAAGCCCGCGAGGCCTTTCATGTCGAAGGGCATATCCCTCCGGGTCAAGCACCCCGACGGACCTAGGGTGCCTACAAAATGAGTTAGGCCCCTCTGGCTGCATGCAGCCAGAGGGGCCGTTTCCTTAGAGGCTAAAGAACAAGGGCTGGGGACTTATCTACTGCTCCTGGGTGGCGTAGTCGATCTTGGAGCGGCGGGCGGTTGCCTTCTCCCAGTCGCTGGTTCCCTCGAAGACGTCCTGCTTGTAGGGGTTGCGGCCGAGCTTCTTGGCGCGGTAGGCAATGTAGACGATCGCGGCCACGTTTGCCACCAGGGCCAGGATGGAGACCACGAGAGCGGACGTGGGGTTGAGGGTGGAGTGCGTCACAAAGATGCTCTCCTCCTGGAAGTACGGGAAGACCTGGGCAAACATGCACCAGATGGCCAGCGTGAAGGCGCGGTTCTGGATCCAGCCGCCCTTGTTCCAGCAGAAGGCCGCCACGGTCGGGGCCAGCAGCAGGGCAAAGCCGCAGAACCAGGAGTGGGTGGGCAGGCAATTGTAGGTGTAGCAGAAGTTCCAGATGTCGTAAGCAATGATGTAGACCCAGGTCATGTCGGGCCACAGCATGTCGCTCTGGTCCTCGGAGGCGTAGACGCTCCACCAACCGGTCATGCAGAAGATGTTGATGATGCCGGCGATGCCGTTGAACACGTTGTTCCAGCCGGCGAGCTGCGTGGCGCCCTCGGAGGTCACCCACGTGGTCTCGCCCAGGGCAAAGAAGTGGTAGGCGCTCTCGAAGTCGGACACCACGGCGATCATGATGTTGATGGCCACGATGAGGAACGGGTAGGCGCGGAACCAGCGGGCCTTGCCGATCTTGCCCCACTGGTACTTGATGGCGATGAAGCCCCAGCAGCCGGCCAGCGCCGCGTAGACCTTGGCGTAGTGGAACCAGCTGTTCTGGTAGATGTGGGTGGGATTGGTGAGCGCCCACTCCTGGCCGTTGGCCACGCCAAAGGCGATGACGGCGCAGTAGATGGTCATGGCAAGCGGGGCCACGCCAAAGATGATGGCCGCGCCGACCTTGGTCCTGCGGCCAATCTCGTTGAGGACGATGAGACCCACAAAGACCATGGCCCAGCCGAGCCAGTGCGTGAGGGCGTTGGAACCCCAGACGTCAAACAGCATTTGTACCTTCTCTCCCATGTGCCGATCGCTGGCCCCCTTGCCAGCACTTTCAAACCCGTACCATCATATTTGTGAAGAGAATGTGATGCAAGAGTGAATTTGACGTGGCGTCAAAAATCGCCCGGCGAGAAGAGCGCTCTTCTCGCCGGGCACATGCGTCGGACGTGCCTGCGCGACGGCCCTTACCTGTACGTCACGTGGACGGTGGGTGGCTCGCCGTTCATGGCGTTGGAGTTGGCAATGGTGTACAGGTAGTGGTGCATGCAGCGCCTCATTGCCTTCACCGCCGTGGCGCTCTCGGAGTCGCGCATCTGGCCCGTGGCCAACGTGGTGGTGAGGTTGACGTCGGTGCCCGCATAGAACGCCTGGTTCTTGTTGGTGTAGTCATAGAGCGACCAGTCGGACACCACGTGCCCCTCAAAGCCCCACTCGTCGCGCAGCAGCTCCGTGCAGAGCGCCTTGCTGCCGCCGGCCCACGTGGAGCCAACTTAGTTGTAGGAGCTCATCACCGCGATGGCCGCGCAAATCCGCGTTCCACTGGAAAGCATTCCTGCGCACCCCCTCACGAGAGGGTCCATCCGCGCACAAACGCGTTCCACTGGAAGGCTTTTCTCTGCCAGAGAGGCACACAAACGGCGCCGCGCATAATCAGCTTCCACTGGAGCCCCAATTTGCGCGCCGTGCCACGCCAACTCATACCACGCCGCCTCCCGCAAAAGCAGATGGGCCGGATGTCGCCAATTGCGACGTCCGGCCCGTCCGAGGCAAGGCGAGGGAGGTCCTGGCCGGACAGAGCCGGGGAAGGAGGGGGAGGAGTGGCTCAGGGCGCTAGGCGCCGGTTGGGCCGGACCGGTTCCGCTCGCAGCTTGAAAGATAGACCACGGGGTCGGACGCGGGGGCCATCCTGTCGCAACCTGCCCGATTTGCGGCACATTCGGCACGCGCCGTCCGCCGACCGTCCGGCGGACGGCATAATATGAGGGTCAACTTCGCAGAAAGGCCCCATCGCATGTCAGATAGCACCAACGAGGCCGCGGCCGGCGCCGCTCCCGTCGACGACGGCCCCAACGGCCACGGCTCGCTCGGGCGCCTCATCCCCTGGCCCGACGAGTCCACCTACCCCAACATCCCCGCAGACGAGGCCCTGGAGCTCTTCCTGGGCTGGGTCGAGTCTCGTGGCATAGAGCTGTGGCCCCACCAGGAGGAGGCCCTCCTCGACCTCGCGGCCGGAGACAACCTCATCCTGGGCACGCCCACCGGCTCCGGCAAGTCCATGGTCGCCTTGGGCCTTGCCTTCATGAGCGTCTGCACGGACCGCCGCTCCTACTACACCGCCCCCATCAAGGCCCTGGTCAGCGAGAAGTTCTTTGACTTCGTCGAGCTCTTTGGCAAGGAGAACGTCGGCATGATCACCGGCGACGCCTCCATCAACGCCGAGGCTCCCATCATCTGCTGCACGGCCGAGATCCTGGCCAACCAGGCGCTCCGCGAGGGCGAGAAGTGCGACGTGGGCTGCGTCGCCATGGACGAGTTCCACTTCTATGCGGACCCCGACCGCGGCTGGGCCTGGCAGGTCCCGCTGCTCACCCTGCCCCGCACTCAGTTCCTCCTCATGAGCGCCACGCTGGGAGACACCACGGCCATCGCGACCTCGCTCGAGGAGCACACCGGCCGCGCTGTCGACGTGCTGGCCGACGCCCCGCGCCCCGTCCCCCTCTCCTACGAGTTCGTGGACACCGCGCTCGAGGGCACCGTCGAGCTGGCCCTGCGCAAGGGCGAGGCGCCCCTCTACATCGTGCACTTCTCGCAGGACGCGGCGCTCAAGAGCGCGCAGTCCCTGGCCAGCTACGGCGTCTCCACCAAGGAGCAGCGCGAGGCCGTGAAGGAGGCCATCAAGGGCACCCGCTTCACCACCACCTTTGGCAAGACGCTCCAGCGCCTCCTGGGCTGCGGCGTCGGCGTCCACCACGCCGGCATGCTCCCCCGCTACCGTCTGCTCGTCGAGAAACTCGCCCAGCAGGGGCTTCTCCCCGTCATCTGCGGAACCGACACGCTTGGCGTGGGCATCAACGTACCCATTCACACCGTGGTCCTAACGGCCCTCTCCAAGTTCGACGGCCGCCGCATGCGCCACCTCAACGCCCGCGAGTTCCACCAGATCGTGGGCCGCGCCGGGCGTTCCGGCTTTGACACCGAGGGAATGGTCATCGCCGAGGCCACCGAGTACGACATCGAGAACGCCCGCGCCCTGCGCAAGGCCGGCGGAGACCCCAAGAAGGCCCGCCAGAAGAGCAAGGCAAAGAAGCCGCCCGAGGGCTTCGTCGGCTGGAACAAGCAGACCTTCGAGCGGCTTGAGACCGCGGTGCCCGAGCCGCTTCGCCCGCGCATGAAGGTCAGCCACTCCATGGTCCTCGCCGAGGTCGAGCAGGGCGGGGACGCCATGGTCCGCGTCCACCGACTCGTCGATGACTCCGCCCAGCCGGACGCCGAGAAGGTCGCCCTGCACCAGCGCGCCGACGAGATCATCGCCACGCTGCTGGACGCCGGCGTGGTCACGCGCGAGGAGGCCGAGGACGGCTCCGTCAGCTACCAGACCACCGTCGACCTGCCCGACGACTTCGCGCTCGACCAGCCCCTCTCGCCCTTCCTGCTTGCCGCGCTGGAGCTCCTGGACCCGGAGAGCGAGACCTACGCGCTTGATGTCATATCCATGGCCGAGGCCACGCTCGAGGACCCGCCGCAGATCCTGCGAGCCCAGCAGCGAGCCGCACGAGACCGTGCCATGGCCGAGATGAAGGCCGACGGCGTGGAGTACGACGAACGCATCGAGCGCCTCCAGGACGTTACCTGGCCCAAGCCCCTGGAGGACGTCCTCGAGCCGGCGTTTGCCCAGTACTGCGAGGCCGTGCCCTGGGCGCGCGACTTTGCGCTCTCCCCCAAGTCCGTCCTACGTGACATGGTCGAGACCGCCAGCGACTTCAAGGAGTACATCGGCCGCTACGGCATTGCCCGCTCGGAGGGCCTGCTGCTGCGCTACCTCTCCGAGGCGTACCGTGCGCTCGACCGCACCGTCCCCCAGGACAAGCGAGACGAGCGCCTCGAGGACATCATCTCCTGGCTTGGCCTGGTCGTGCGCTCCGTGGACTCCAGCCTCGTGGACGAGTGGAGCGCCGCGGGCAGCGCCGATGGCGTGGACGTGGCACCGCCCGCGACGGCGGGCGAGGTGGTCCACGACCGCCGCGCCCTCACGCTCCTGGTCAGAAACGCGCTCTTCGCCCGCGTGCGCCTGGCCGCCTTCGATGACACGGATGCCCTGGGCAGGCTGGACGCGGACTGGGGCTGGAGGGCGCCCGTCTGGCGCCAGGCCCTCGACCGCTTCCACGAGGAGCACGAGGACATCCTCCTGGACGCAGACGCCCGCAGCACCGCCTACTACTCCATTGACGAGAAGGACGAGCGCACCCCGCGCGAGGAGGGCGGCCACGCTTGGCACGTCCACCAGGTCTTCCGGGACAGCGACGACGACCGTGACTTTGGCATCTGGGCAGACGTCGACCTCGACGCCACCCAGGAGGAGGGCGCCGTCGTCTTCACGCACTACCGCGTGGGCTTCGTCGACGACTAGCCCCACAGCTCCCTAGCCGCAGACCGCCTCAAACGACGCCCTGAGTTCCTCGGACCTCAGGGCGTCGTGCTCCACGTCGCGCCCCTCCCCGCAGGAGAACTCCACAAAGCCAGGCAGCGCCGGGTTCAGGCACTCTGTCGCGCTGGCCACGCGACCCGGATGAAACAGCAGCTCAAGAGGCATTTCCCGCCTCCGCGCCTCATCCGTGAGCGCCGGCAGCACGCAAGACACGCGCTCCTGGTCCATGTGTCCCGAGAAGAGCACGCCGCAGAAGACCGCCGAGGCCCTCTCGTAGGACGGCAGGCCGGATGCGGCGAGGGCGCGACGGTCGCGCCGCCACAGGGCGTTCAGAAGCGCGTGCTTCACCCAGTTGACCGGCCTGATGGCACCAGCGACACCCGAGCGCAGGAAGGGTGCGGTCGGCTCAGCGGGAACGCGCAGGTACTCAAGGACGCAGCCGCTTTGCCTTATGGCCTCGAGAGTCGCGTCAAAGACCGCGGGAATTAGCTGCGTATGCTGGTGGCCGTCCACGCGCAGGTGGCCGGCAAGCTCCGGAAAGCGCCCCACCACCCGCGCGATCTGCGCGCCCGCCTCAACCGTCAGCTGGCGGCGCAGCTCGGCCGAGCTCGCGCCCCATGATCCGGCGAGAAGCCCACCGTAACCCAGCTTGAACATGCCCTTCTCGTCGACTAGGAGGGGAACGTCGACCGGGTCGGCGCAGCAGGGACCCTCCACGAAGTTGAGGTGCACGCCCACGCGCAGCCCCTCAGGACGTCCGTCAAGCAGGCTCGCACACTCCTCGAAACGGGGAGAGCCAGCCAGCACGCTCAGCGAGTTGAGCAGCCCGCGACCACCCGGACAGCCGTCGCAGCACTCCAGAATCCTTCGCGACTGCTCCGGCGTTATTCCAAAGTCATCTGCATGAAAGATGAAATCCATCTGAACCGCTTTCCTTGCAAAAGGCATGTGCCTTGGGTGTTTTTGGCTCGCAGCGGCTAGTATAGGTGAGGTGCGTTTGTCTCTCCCCTGACATCTGTCGGGTTGTGGACGCGCAAGGACAACAGGAGGAGCGCATGGACCTTTCGGTGATCATACCCTGCTACGAGGAGCACGAGTGCCTCCCGCTGCTGTTTGACCGCATCACCGAAGCCCTTGGCACCACCGGCCTCTCCTATGAGCTCGTCTTCGTCAACGATGGAAGTCGTGACCAAACCTGGCAGCTCATCGACGAGTTTGCTCGCTCTGGGCGCGCGCCGCGCGTCGTGGGAGTGGACTTCTCCCGAAACTTCGGCAAGGAGGCGGCGCTTCTCGCCGGACTCTCACACGCCACGGGCGAGGTCGTGGGCATCATGGACGCAGACCTGCAGCAGGAGCCCCAGACGCTTCTTGCCATGTACCAGGAGCTCATTTGCCACCCAGAGGCAGACTGTGTTGCCGCCTACCAGAGCACCCGTCACGAGGGCGCACTCAAGGCGCTGCTCAAGGGCGCCTTCTACCGCGTCTTCAAGGACATCACGCAGGGGACGTCCGGCATGATAGCCGGTGCCTCGGACTTCCGCGTCTTCCGCCGCTGCATGGCCGAGGCGCTTCTCTCCATGCCCGAGTACCACCGCTTCTCCAAGGGGCTGTTTGCCTGGGTGGGCTTTGAGACCATCCCGTTTGCCTACGAGCCCTCCCCGCGCGCGGCAGGCACCACCAAGTGGTCCCTTCGCAAGCTCATGTCCTATGCCATCGAAGGCATCTTCGCGTTCTCGACGGCGCCGCTCAAACTGGCCACCCTGGTTGGGGCGCTGTCCTCCCTTGCCGCCGTCATCTACTTCTTCGTGGTCGTTTGGGAGGCGCTTGCCACCGTCAGGGTCCCCAGTGGGTACCCCACCATCGTCTGCCTCATTCTGCTTTTAGGAGGCCTCACCCTTCTGACGCTTGGCATCATCGGCGAGTACGTGGCACGCATCTACCTTGAGGGCAAGCGCCGTCCCGTCTACATTGCCAAGCGCGTCATCACCGCGGAGGGACACGAGGTGACGCAGACGGGCTTTGAGCGCAGCTAGCGCCGGCTCTTCTTGCTGGCGGACTCGCCGCCGTCCAGCCACTTCTTGCGGCTGAAGAAGTTCCAGACCATGACCACGGCGGTAGCAAAGAGCTTGGTCACGGTCACCATGAGGGCCGAGGTGCCCAGAACGGCCACGCCGGCCGCCATGCAGGCCTCGTTGATGACCAGGCCCACGGCCGAGAGCACGATGAAGACCACAAACTCGCGGCTACGGCTCATGTCAGCGCGGTGCGTGAAGACGTAGCGCATGGATGCCATGTAGTTGAAGACGACCGAGACGCAGAACGAGACCGCGGCCGACAGCACCGGGTCCACGCCAAACGCCTGCGAGAGCAGCATCAGGACGCCGTAGTCAATGCAGAAGGCAATGGTTCCGACGACGCCGAACTTCAAAAACTGCTCGATGAGCTTGCGCATGCGCTTCTCCCCTGACGATTTCCCAGCCATCAAGTCTAGCCCCCATTTTGCGCTAGCATTAATAACTCATTGTTCTCGCAACCGTAGGAGCAGTCAGCATGTCCGACCAGCTAGACCAGCAGAACGACCCCGTCTTTAAGGAGGAGCAGGCGCACCTCTCCTCCCTTTACCAAAAGCTGCTGCAGATGCGCGACGCCATCTCGGCAGACTTGGAGAGCAGCCACGCGGGCGCGGCCCAGGACCTCATCACCATGAGCGAGGAGGTGCGCCTGGACTTTGGCGGCGCCGACGAGACCATGGAGACCCTGGCGGCAATCGAGACGCTCAACTCCGTCATCGACGCCTACAACCAGTACCACGACTTCAACGTCGACAAGCTCCGCCGCGTGATGCTGCTGCTCATGCAGCCCTACTTTGCCAAGGTCAAGCTCCAGATGCGTCCGGGGCGCCCCGCGCGAGACGTCTACATCGGCGCCGCCGGCATGACCGACGAGCACTCCATTCCCCTGGTGGTTGACTGGAGAAGCCCCGTCGCCGAGACCTACTACAACCAAGAGATGGGCCCCACCAGCTATTCCGTTGACGGCAAGACCCGCACGGTCAACCTCGAGCTGCGCCGCCAGTTCGACATCGTGCGAGACAAGCTCAACATGTACTTTGACACCACGGTGGCCATCGAGGACTCCCTTCTGCTGAGCGCCCTCAAGAAGCACCACTCGGAGAAGCTCCAGGCCATCACGGCCACCATCCAGAGGGAGCAGAACCGCATCGTCCGCCACGAGGACGTGCCCGTCATGCTGGTTAACGGCATTGCGGGGTCGGGCAAGACGAGCGTCCTTCTTCAGCGCATCGCCTTCCTCCTCTATCGCGAGCGCAAGACACTCAACCCAAACCAGGTCTACCTCTTCACTCCCAACAGCGTCTTTGAGGACTACATCGACACCGTGCTACCCTCCATGGGCGAGTCCAACCCGCAGGTCTTCACCTGGAAGGACTTTGTAGCGGCCCAAGGTGCCGGTCAGCGAGATTCTGGCGAGAAGACCAGCCCCCAACAGCTCCGCCGCCTGGAGGAGGCTGTCCCGAGCCTTGTCCTGGAGCCCGAGGACCTCAAGGAAATTCGCCTGGGGGACACCGTTCTTCTCAAGGCCACCCAAATCCAAGGCGCCGTGGAGAAGTTCGAGCGCTTTGGCGTGGGCTCGCGCTTCTGCGCCCTGGTCAAGGACGAGCTACACGATCGCCTTTCGCGCCGCCTCTCGCAGATGGCCAAGGATGACGAGATCCAGGAGGAGATGCTGGGCCTCGACATCGACGAGCAGGTCCAGATCTTTGGTGAGACCGTCAGCCCCGATGACGAGAAGGAGATGGCGGAGCTCACCCAGAAGTACCTCGAGCATCGCTATGCCGAGGCCCACGAGCTCATCGACTCCCTTGCGTGGCTCCGCTTTGACCGGATTGGCATGAGGCTCCTCGGCCAAGACGCCCTCTCCGCAACGGAATGGCTTTATCTCAAGCTCCTCATCACGGGCGCCGGCGACAAGAACGCACGCTACGTCATGATCGATGAGGTCCAGGACTACTCCGAGAGCCAACTCATGGTACTGGCGCGGCACTTCTCTCGTGCTCACTTCCTGCTCTTGGGAGACGAGAACCAGGCAATCATGGAGGGAACTGCCACGTTCCCGCAGATCAAGGCCGTCTTCGAGGAGACGCACGGAAGCGTCGAGGAGTGCAGGCTGCTAACCAGCTACCGCTCTTCTCCTGAAATCACCGAGCTCTTCTGCGGGCTCATTGACCACGAGACACAGCTCAAGATCTCCAGCGTCCACAGAGCCGGCCAGAAGCCCCTAATTGAGGAGTTCGGCAATGGCGACAGGGACGGTTACCTAACGCGTCTCAGAGAGCTTGCTGAGGCCGCTCATTCAGAATCTGGCCTCACCGCGATTGTTGCCGAAAGCGACTCGCGAACGAGCTGGCTGGCAAAGCAGCTCGGAGACTGCGTAACCGTGATCGGCAAGAACTCCGCCCTTCCCGCAAGCGGCGTAGTGCTCATCCCCCTGCGCGTTGCCAAGGGCCTCGAGTTCGACCACGTAATCGTCCCCGACGCCCAAGCCGAAGTCTACCAGGACACGCCCCTCTGCAAGAGGCGCCTGTACACCGTCATCAGCAGGGCGATGCATAAGGTGACTATCCTCTCCCAAGGACCCCTCACGACGCTCCTGTAGAACTCAAAACAACAACGGGGCCGGATGGACAACGCAGTCCATCCGGCCCCGTTGTATACGACTCCTCAGCATTCGACCCCTGCATAACCGAAGAGGCCCCCTCCGCGACTCGCGGAGGGGGCCTCCCCTGGCAAAA
>CAJMPT010000021.1 GCA_905215465.1 uncultured bacterium
TGTGGAGAAGCTCTTCAACGTCCACGTTGTCAAGGTCAACACCATGAACGTCCGTGGCAAGGAGAAGCGCGTCCGCTACCAGTCCGGCATGACCCGCTCCTGGAAGAAGGCCGTCGTCACCCTCGCCGAGGGTGAGCAGATCGAGGTCTTCGCCACCCAGCAGGCTCCCGCCGAGCGGTAGGGTTTCTCGCCCGAGCCCTCCAAGTGAGGGCCGGGCTCTTATGCCGCGCAAGATGGATACGCGCGGTACCGTGGTAATCCGGCGTCGGCCGCCAATCCCTGAGCGGCCGGCCATCGGAAGAAGAAGGGAAAGTTTCAATGGCAGTCAAGCACCTCAAGCCCACGAGCGCTGGTAGGCGTTTCCAGACCGTCTCTGACTTCGCTGAGATCACCTGCAGCAAGCCCGAGAAGTCCCTCCTGGAGCCCCTGCCCAAGAAGGCCGGCCGCAACAACAACGGCCGCATCACCACCCGTCACCAGGGCGGCGGCAACAAGCGTCAGTATCGTCGCATCGACTTCAAGCGCCGCAAGGACGACGTCCCGGCCAAGGTCGCCACGATCGAGTACGACCCCAACCGCTCCGCTCGCATCGCCCTGCTGCACTACGTTGACGGCGCCAAGGCCTACATCCTGTGCCCCGAGGGCCTGCACGTCGGCGACACCGTCATCTCCGGCACCAAGGACGTGGACATCAAGCCCGGCAACTGCATGCCGCTCTCCGAGATCCCCGTCGGTACCCTGATCCACAACGTGGAGTTCCAGCCTGGCAAGGGCGCCGCTATGGCCCGTTCCGCCGGCACCTCCATCCAGCTCATGGGCAAGGACAACGGCTACGCCGTCCTGCGCATGCCCTCCTCTGAGCTGCGTCGTGTTCTCATCACCTGCCGCGCCACCATCGGTGTCGTCGGCAACGCCGAGCACTCCAACATCGTGATCGGCAAGGCCGGCCGCAACCGCTGGCGTGGCGTCCGTCCCACCGTCCGTGGTACGGTCATGAACCCCGTCGACCACCCGCACGGCGGCGGCGAGGGCAAGAACCACACCTCCGGCCGCCCGTCCGTCACTCCTTGGGGCAAGCCGACGAAGGGTTACAAGACGCGCGACCCGAAGAAGGCCAGCAACCGTCTGATCATCCGTCGCCGCAAGTCCAAGTAGTCACACGAGTAGTAGGAGATAGAAAGAATGAGCAGAAGTCTCAAGAAGGGCCCGTTCGTGGAGACTCGCCTCCTCGCGCGTGTCACCGCTCAGAACGAGGCCGGCACCAAGGACGTCATCAAGACCTGGTCGCGCTCTTCCACCATCTACCCCGAGATGGTCGGCCACACGATCGCTGTCCACGACGGCCGCAAGCACGTGCCCGTGTACGTCACCGAGTCCATGGTCGGTCACAAGCTGGGCGAGTTCGCCCCGACCCGTACCTTCCGTGGTCACAAGGCCAACTAGGGGGTTAGGTAACTAAATGGCTAACAACACCACCAACGAGGTCCGCGCGACCGCCAAGTACGTTCGCGTCGCTCCCCGCAAGGCCCGTGCCGTCGTGGGTCTCATCCGCAACCTTCCCGTCGCCAAGGCGCTCGAGGTCCTGCAGTTCAACACCCGCGCGGTCTCCGAGGACATCTCCAAGGTCCTGCGTTCCGCCGTCGCCAACGCCGTCAACAACAACGGCATGCGCGCCGACGACCTCTACGTCAAGCTCGCCTACGTCGACGAGGGCCCCACGCTCAAGCGCATCCGTCCTCGCGCCAAGGGCTCCGCTTCTCGCATCAACAAGCGCATGAGCCACATCACCGTCGTCGTCGCTCCCCGAAAGGAGGCGTAGGGAAAGCATGGGTCACAAGGTTCAGCCTACTGGCTTCCGTCTCGGCATCACCGAGGAGTGGCGTTCCCGCTGGTACGCCGATAAGAACTATGCCGAGAACCTCGGCAACGACCTCGCCATCCGCGAGTTCCTGAACAAGCGCCTCGAGAAGGCCGCCCTTTCTCGCGTCGACATCGAGCGCGCCGGCGACAAGGTGAAGATCACCATCTACACCGCCCGTCCGGGCATCGTCATCGGCAAGAAGGGCTCCGAGATCGACGGCCTCCGTGCTGACCTCGAGAAGGTCGCCAAGGTCGCCAAGGGCCAGGTTTCCGTCGACGTCATCGAGGTCAAGCGCCCCGAGCTCGACGCCAACCTCGTCGCTCAGTCCATCGCTGAGCAGCTCGAGCAGCGCGTCGCCTTCCGTCGCGCCATGCGCAAGGCCGTCCAGTCCGCCCGCAAGGCCGGCGCCAA
The DNA here is from genome assembly GCA_905215465.1 of uncultured bacterium. Lineage (GTDB taxonomy): Bacteria > Actinomycetota > Coriobacteriia > Coriobacteriales > Atopobiaceae > Paratractidigestivibacter. The sequence continues at coordinate 2,273 of CAJMPT010000021.1, forward strand.
GGGTATCCGTATCCAGTGCTCCGGTCGTCTGAACGGCGCCGAGATGGGCCGTCGCGAGTGGTACCGCGAGGGTCGCGTGCCTCTGCACACCCTGCGTGCCGTCATCGACTACGGCACCGCCACCGCTCGCACCACCATGGGTGCCTGCGGCATCAAGACCTGGATTTACCTCGGCGAGAAGCTCCCCGGCCAGCCGACTCCGCGTCCGGCTCTCGAGGGCTCTTCCCGTCCTCGCCGCGGTCGTAACGAGAGGAGGGGTCGTTAATGCTCGCTCCTAAGCGCATCCGTCACCGCAAGGTGCAGCGTGGCTCCATGAAGGGTCACGCCAAGGGCAACACCGAGCTGCACTTTGGCTCCTATGGCATCCAGGCCCTCGAGGCTCACTGGATCACCAACCGCCAGATTGAGGCCTGCCGTATCGCCATGACCCGCCAGATGAAGCGTGGCGGCAAGGTCTGGATCACCATCTTCCCGGACAAGCCCATCACTAAGAAGCCGGCTGAGACCCGCATGGGTTCCGGTAAGGGCAACCCCGAGGAGTGGGTGGCCGTCGTCAAGCCGGGCCGCATCATGTTCGAGATCGACGGCGTCGAGGATGCCGTGGCTCGCGAGGCCCTGCGTCTGGCCCAGCACAAGCTGCCCATCAAGACCAAGATCGTCACCCGCACCGTGCAGCAGGACGGGGAGGAAGCCTAATGAAGTACAAGGACATCAAGGAGCTCACCGACGAGGAGCTCGCCAAGAAGGTCGAGGAGGGCCGCGCCGAGCTCTTCAACCTTCGCTTCCAGATGGCCACGAGCCAGCTCGACAACACGGCTCGCGTCAAGAACGTCAAGAAGGACATCGCTCGTCTCCTCACCGAGCAGCGTGCCCGCCAGATCGCAGCGGAGAACTCCGCTGACGCTCAGTAGATCGCAGGAGTGTAGTTATGGCAGAGACCACTAGCAGGAACGCGCGTAAGGTCCGCACCGGTGTCGTTGTCTCCATCTCCGGCGACAAGAGCATCACGGTCAAGATCGACTACCGCAAGCACCACCCCAAGTACGGCAAGATGATGACCATCTCCAAGAAGCTCCACTGCCACGACGAGAAGAACGAGTGTGGCATCGGCGACACCGTCACCGTCATGGAGACCCGCCCGCTTTCCAAGACCAAGCGTTGGCGTGTCGTGGAGATCGTCGAGCGCGCCAAGTAAGTATTGAAAACCCGACCCACCCCATGTGCGCCGCTCGTGTGGGCGCACCTCTGGGGAGGGCATAGGTTCGGAGGAACACCAACATGATTCAGATGGAGAGCATGCTCACCGTCGCCGACAACTCTGGCGCGCGTCGCGTGAAGTGCATCAAGGTCCTTGGTGGCTCCAAGCGTCGTTACGCCGGCATCGCCGACGTCATCATCGGCGCCGTTCAGGAGGCCACGCCCGGTGGCTCGGTGAAGAAGGGCGATATCGTTCGCTGCGTCATCGTGCGTACCGTCAAGGAGACCCGTCGCAAGGACGGCAGCTACATCAAGTTCGACCAGAACGCCTGCGTCCTGGTCGACAAGGAGGGCGAGCCCAAGGGCACCCGTATCTTCGGGCCCGTCGCCCGCGAGCTTCGCGATCACAAGTACATGAAGATCGTCTCGCTCGCGCCTGAGACGCTCTAGGGAGGATTACCCAATGCCTAAGATGAACGTTAAGAAGGGCGATAAGGTCGTCGTCCTCTCCGGCAAGGACAAGGGCGCCGAGTCCGTTGTCCTGCGTGCTATGCCCGCCGAGGGCAAGGTCGTCTGCGAGGGCGTCGCCATCGTCAAGAAGGCCACCAAGCCCAACGCCCAGAACCAGCAGGGCGGCATCATCGAGAAGGAGGCCGCCATCGACGTCTCCAACGTGATGCTCGTCTGCCCGAGCTGCGGCAAGCCGACCCGCGTTGGTCACAAGTCCGGCGAGCTCAACGGCAAGAAGACCGCCATCCGCATCTGCAAGAAGTGCGGCGCCGAGTTCTAAGATCGGCTACTTAGCTTTGCCAAGGCCCTTCTCCGCCATGCGGGGGAGGGCCTTTGTTTGTGCAGGAAGAGTGACGTGTTTCTCGCCGTTTCCTTTTGTGCGAGAAAGGCATATTATGTTTCCTTGCGTCTCTAGGCGGGATAGTTCTGTCTCGATGACGCACAGATTAGGCTCCTGCGGTTGCCAGCCACAGGAGGTGCGAGGCTCAAAGGCCCCGTACTAAGTCCCCATGATTCGAAGGAGTGAAAATGGCAGACGAGTACACCCCCCGTCTCAAGGAGCACTATTACGCCACCGTGCGTGACGAGCTCCAGAAGCAGTTCAACTACAAGAACGTCATGATGATCCCGAAGATCGAGAAGATCGTCGTGAACATGGGCGTTGGCGAGGCCGCCACCGACTCCAAGGCCATCGACGGTGCCGTCGCCGACCTGCGTGCCATCACCGGCCAGCAGCCGCTGATCACCAAGGCCCGCAAGTCCATCGCTACCTTCAAGCTCCGTGCCGGCATGCCCATCGGCGCCAAGGTCACCCTCCGCGGCGACCGTATGTGGGAGTTCCTGGATCGCCTAATCGCCATCGCCATCCCGCGCATCCGCGACTTCCGCGGCATCTCCGCCAAGAGCTTCGACGGCCGCGGCAACTTCTCCATGGGCGTCACCGAGCAGCTCATCTTCCCGGAGATCGATTTCGACAAGATCGATCACACCCGTGGCATGGACATCACCATCGTGACCACCGCCGCCACCGACGAGGAGGGCAAGGCGCTTCTCGATGCCTTCCACTTCCCGTTCAAGGCGGAGTAGGCCAATACTTTGTTAGGAAGCCTCGGCAAAGCCGGGGCTCCAAGATTGCTCTGAAGGAGGATTTGTGGCTAAGACATCGATGATCGTCAAGGCGTCGCGCGAGCCGAAGTACTCTACGCGCAAGCAGAACCGTTGCCAGCGCTGTGGGCGTCCCCACTCCGTGTATCGCAAGTTCGGCCTCTGCCGTGTGTGCTTCCGCGAGCTTGCGAGCAAGGGCGAGCTTCCTGGCGTCCGCAAGGCTAGCTGGTAGGACGCAGGGCTCTGGCGTCCAGGCGCTCGCGCCACGGGCGTGAGCGAACCGGACACGCAGGTTCATCATTAACGAAGGAGAAGGATCAATGAAGATTACCGATCCCATTTCTGACATGCTGACGCGCATTCGCAACGCGAACTCCGCCAACAAGGCTGAGGTCTCCATGCCTTCCACCAAGGTTCTGGTTGAGGTTGCCCGCGTCATCTGCGAGGAGGGCTACATCGCTGGCTACGAGGTCGAGGACACGACCCCCCAGAAGACCCTCCACATCACGCTGAAGTACGGCGATCGCCACGCCAAGGTCATTCGTGGCATCCGCCGTATCTCCAAGCCTGGTCTTCGCATCTACTCCACCGCCGACAAGCTTCCGCGCGTCCTCGGTGGTCTCGGCACCGCCGTCATCTCCACCTCCAAGGGCATGATGTGCGACCGCGATGCTCGCAAGCAGGGCATCGGCGGCGAGGTCATCGCCTACGTCTGGTAATTCTCGGCAGGAATGAAAGGAGACTACCGTGTCTCGTATTGGTAAGAAGCCTGTCCAGATTCCGGCAGGAGTGACTGTCGAGATCGAGGGCACCACCGTTACCGTCAAGGGTTCCAAGGGCGAGCTGACCCGCACCTTCTCCGAGCTCATCAAGTTCGAGCAGGAGGGCGAGGAGGTCAACGTCGTCCGCGTCGACGAGTCCACCGAGTCCAACGCTCAGCAGGGCCTGTCCCGCACCCTTCTTCACAACATGGTCCTGGGCGTTTCCGAGGGCTTCGAGAAGAAGCTCGAGCTCACCGGCGTCGGCTACCGCGTCACGCTCAAGGGCAAGGACCTGGATCTCTCCCTTGGCTACTCTCACCCCGTGATCTACAAGGCCCCCGAGAACATCGAGTTCCTCGTGCCTGACAACACCCACATCACGGTCAAGGGCATCTCCAAGGAGCAGGTTGGCCAGGTTGCCGCCGAGATCCGCATGAAGCGCCCGCCCGAGCCCTACAAGGGCAAGGGCATCCACTACGAGGGTGAGCACATCCGTCGTAAGCTCGGCAAGGCTGCCAAGTAGTCTAGGCCATAGCAGAAGACCATCACCCCGTTAGGTGATGGCACGTCTAAGGAGTAAGCATGAACAAGTTTCAGGCTAAGAAGGCGGGTCTCGAGCGCCGCAAGCGCCGTGTCCGCGGCAAGGTGACCGGCACCGCCGATCGTCCGCGTCTGGCCGTCCACCGCACCAACGCCCACATCTATGCTCAGGTCATCGACGACGTCGATGGCAAGACCATCTGCGCGGCCTCTACCCTCGACCCCGAGTTCCGTGCCACTGGCAAGCTTGGCTCCAACAAGGAGGCTGCTGCCTTTGTCGGCGAGCTCGTCGGCAAGCGCGCCGTCGAGAAGGGCGTCACCACGGTCCGCTTTGACCGCGGTGGCCGTCTCTATCACGGCCGCGTCCAGGCTCTGGCAGACGGTGCCCGCAACGCGGGCCTGAAGTTCTAGGAGGATTCAATGGCACGAGATCGTAAGCGCCAGCAGGACACGGATCTTCAGGAGCGCGTCGTCTACATCCACCGCGTCTCCAAGACCGTCAAGGGCGGCCGTCGCATGTCCCTTCTCGCCCTCGTTGTCGTCGGTGACGGCAAGGGCAACGTTGGCCTTGGCATGGGTAAGTCCGCTGAGGTGCCCCTGGCCATCCAGAAGGGCGTCGAGGACGCTAAGAAGAACATGTTCCACGTTGAGGTCACGGGCGAGGGCACCATTCCTCACGAGGTCGAGGGCCACTTTGGCGCCGGCCGCGTTCTGATCAAGCCCGCTGTCCCCGGTACCGGCGTCATCGCTGGCGGCCCTGTGCGTCCGCTCTTCGAGCTTGCCGGCATCACCAACGTCCTGTCCAAGTCCATGGGCACGGACAACGCTCTCAACAGCATCAAGGCCGCTGCCGAGGGCCTCAAGGCGCTCTCCACCCCCGCCCAGACCGCTGAGCGCCGTGGCCTGACGGTTGCCGAGATGTTCGTCGGTAAGGAGAACTAGAGATGGCTCAGTCCCTCAAGATCACGCTCGTTCGCAGCGCCGTTGCCTCCGTCAAGAAGGATCAGACGGCCACCTGCAAGGCTCTCGGCCTCCGCAAGATTGGCGACACCGTCGAGCAGCCGGATAACCCGAGCATCCGTGGAATGATCTTCAAGGTCAAGCACCTTGTCGATGTTGTAGAGAACTAGGAGTCACTCACTATGCAGCTCAACGATCTGCGTCCCGCTGAGGGCTCGCGCAAGAACCGCAAGCGCATCGGCCGCGGCAACTCTTCTGGTCACGGCACCACCGCCGGCCGCGGCACCAAGGGCCAGCTCTCCCGCTCTGGTGGCGGCAAGGGCGCCGGCTTCGAGGGTGGTCAGCAGCCTCTCGCCATGCGTCTGCCTAAGCTCCCCGGCTTCATCAACCACAGCCGCGTGGAGTACGCTCCCGTGAACGTCTCCCGCCTCGAGGAGATCTTCGCTGACGGCGAGACCGTCAACGGCGAGACCCTCTGCGCCAAGGGCGTCATCAAGAAGCCGTTCATCCCCGTCAAGGTCCTCGGCAATGGTGAGATCACCAAGAAGCTGACCGTCAACGTTGACAAGGTCTCCGCTTCTGCCAAGGCCAAGATTGAGGCTGCTGGCGGAAAGGTCGAGACGGAGTGCTAAAGGGACTTGCCAACGCGTTTCGCGTTCCGGAGCTGAGGAAGAAGATTCTCCTTACGTGCGGCGTCCTTCTGGTGTACCGCTTTGGAGCCTACCTTCCCATTCCGGGTGTGCCGTTCCAGGACATGCTCGGCGCCTATCAGGCCGGTCTGTCCTCCAACGGCGCGATGGCTGTGCTTAACCTGTTCTCAGGTGGCGCCCTTTCCCGCATGTCCGTGTTCAGCCTGGGCATCATGCCCTACATCACCGCGCAGATCATTCTGCAGCTGATGCAGGCGGTCATCCCGGGCCTCGGCGAGCTTGCTAAGGAGGGCGAGGCCGGTCAGCGCAAGATTACGCAGTACACGCGTTACCTTACGATCGGCCTTGCTCTTCTCAACGCCGTCGGTTACCTGTTCCTCTTTGGCAGCTACGGCGTGAGCTTCGCCAACATGGGCATCCCCGTGGCGCTCGAGAACGTCATTGTGGTGTTCACGCTGCTCGTCGGCGCGATCATCATCATGTGGCTCGGCGAAGTCATCACACAGCGTGGTATCGGCAACGGCATGTCGCTCATCATCTTTGCGAACATCATGTCCGGCGTGCCCACCTCGCTCATCTCGTCTGTCACCACTACCGGCAACGTCGTCCTCACCGTGGTCACGCTCGTTGTGATCATTGCCATCATTCCCGTGATCGTCTACGTGGAGCGTGGCCAGAGGCGCATCCCCGTCCAGTTCGCCAAGCGCGTTGTTGGACGCAAGATGATGGGTGGTCAGTCCACCTACCTGCCGATCAAGGTCAACACCGCGGGCGTCGTGCCCATCATCTTCGCCTCCGCGGTCCTGTACCTCCCGGCGCAGCTCGCCGTCTTCTTCCCCAACGTTGGTTGGGTCCAGGCGGTCGCAAGCGCGCTCTCCACGGGTTGGCTCAACTGGGTCCTCTCCGTGCTCCTGATCGTGGCCTTTGCGTACTTCTACTCCTCGATGGTCTTCAATCCCACGGAGACCGCCGACCAGCTGCGCAAGCAGGGCGGCTTCATTCCGGGCGTTCGTCCGGGTGCCGCAACGGCGGATTACATCAAGGACTGCATCGACCACGTGACGCTGCCTGGCGCCCTGTTCATGGCAATCCTGGCCGTCGTTCCCACCATCATCTTCTGGTTCACGGGCAACTCCTTGATCCAGGCGTTTGGCGGAACGTCCGTCCTCATCATGGTCGGCGTTGCAATGGACACGCTCTCCTCGCTAGAGAGCCAGCTCAAGATGCATAACTACGACGGGTTCTTCAAGTAGGTTCGCTTAGAGGGCAGGCAGGCAATCTGCCTGCCCTCTTTTGTTTTAGAAAGGGCTGAAGCAACGTGAACATCGTTCTTCTCGGCGCCCCGGGCGCTGGCAAGGGTACTCAGGCTCAGAAGCTCGTTGCCGAGTTCGGCTTTGCGCACATCTCCACCGGTGACCTTCTCCGCGCCGCGGTCAAGGCCGGCACCAAGCTCGGCGTCGAGGCCAAGGGCTACATGGATGCTGGCAAGCTCGTCCCTGACGCCCTGGTCATCGACCTGGTCAAGGAGCGCCTCGAGGCTGACGACGCCCAGAACGGCTTCATTCTGGATGGCTTCCCCCGCAACACCGCCCAGGCCGTGACGCTTGACTCCGAGCTGGCCGCCATGGGCCGCAACCTTGACGCCGCCCTTCTGGTGGCCGTCCCCTCCGAGTCCGTGGTCGCCCGCCTGAGCTCCCGCCGCACCTGCAAGTCCTGCGGCTACACCGCTCCCGCCGGCGTCGACGTCTGCCCGCGCTGCAACGGCGAGATGTACCAGCGCGACGACGACAAGCCCGAGACCATCAGGCACCGTCTTGACGTCTACGAGAACCAGACCGCCCCGCTGGTCGAGTACTACAAGGGTCACTCCATCCTCAAGGAGGTCAACGGAGACCGTCCCGTCGACGAGGTCTATGCCGACGTCAAGGCTCTTCTCGCCCTATGATTAAGATCAAGACTCCCCAAGAGATCGAGGAGATGAAGGCCGCAGGCTCCATCTCCAAGGCCGCCCTCCGCCGTGCGGGCGCCGCTGTCAAGCCTGGCGTGACCACGCTCGAGATTGACCAGCTCGTCGAGAACTTCATCAGGCTCCACGGCGCCACGCCCACGTTCAAGGGCTACGGCGGCTTCCCGGGAAGCATCTGCGCCTCGGTGAACGAGCAGATTGTCCATGGCATTCCCTCTCCGCAGGTCGTGCTCAAGGACGGAGACATCATCTCCATCGACACCGGCGCCACCTACAAGGGCTGGGTGGGCGACAACGCCTGGACCTTCTACGTGGGCGACCCGTCCGAGGCCTATAAGGCCCTCTGCGAGTGCACCCGTGACTGCCTGAAGGCTGCAATCGAGCAGGCCGTTCCCGGCAATCGCCTCGGTGACGTCGGCGCCGCCGTCCAGGAGCTTGCGGAGTCCAACGGCTACGGCGTCATCCGCGACTACGTGGGTCACGGCGTGGGCCACGTGATGCACGAGGACCCCGACGTGCGCAACTACGGCAAGCGCGGCCGTGGCGTCAAGCTCGAGGCAGGCATGGTCATCGCCATCGAGCCCATGATTGCCATGGGCACCTACGACTGCAGCGTCCTGTCCAACGGCTGGACCGTCGTCACCGACGACGCGCTTCCCGCAGCCCACTACGAGAACACCGTCGCAATCACCGAGGATGGTCCCGTCATCCTCACGTGTGACGACGAGGGTCCGTGGTGCGAGATGCAGGGTGGCCAGGAGTAGCACATACAACAGCGGATTCGCCCGCGTGTGTCGAGACGTTATGAACGCCAAGATACACGTGGACGTTTCTCTGTGAATTCGATATATTTGTTAGTCGCTGTCACAGCGTCGAGAGGGAGAAACTTGAGCAAGCAGGATGCAATCGAGCTTGAGGGCAAGGTCGTAGAGCCGCTGCCCAACGCCATGTTCAACGTGGAGCTTGAGAACGGCAAGACCATTCTCTGCACCATCTCGGGCAAGATTCGCATGAACTACATCAGGATTCTCCCTGGTGACCGCGTGGTCGTGGAGATTTCTCCTTACGACCTCACGAGGGGCCGCATCACCTACCGCTACAAGTAGGGTTCGGTCCTGCAACAGCCGGGATATTCACGCCAGCGGCTGGGCGATGAGATAGGTTCGTATCAGCACTACCGAAAGGAATGACTCATGAAGGTACGTCCTTCGGTCAAGAAGATGTGCGACAAGTGCAAGATCATTCGTCGCCACGGCAAGGTTTACGTCATCTGCGAGAACCCGCGCCACAAGCAGCGTCAGGGCTAAGAGAGGAGCTCCAAGTTGGCCCGTATTAACGGCGTCGATCTGCCGCGCGAGAAGCGCGTTGAGATCGGACTCACTTACATTTTCGGCATCGGCCGCACCCGCGCCACCAAGATCTGCGCGGAGACCGGTGTTGACCCTTCCACTCGTGTCAAGGACCTGACTGAGGACGAGGTCACCAAGATTCGTGACTTCATCGATGCCAACTACACCACCGAGGGCGATCTTCGCCGCGAGGTGAGGCAGAACGTCTCCCGCCTGATGGAGATCGGCTGCTACCGTGGCCTCCGTCACCGCAAGGGCCTGCCTGTCCGTGGCCAGCGCACGCACACCAACGCTCGCACCCGCAAGGGCAAGAAGCGTCAAATCGGTGGCAAGAAGAAGTAGGACAGGGGATATAGAACATGGCGCAGAAGAAGAACGCTCGCACCACGCGCGTCCGCCGTTCCGAGCGTAAGAACATCGCTGTGGGTCAGGCCCACATCAAGAGCACGTTCAACAACACGATTGTTTCCATCACCGATCCCCAGGGCAACGTCATCTCCTGGCAGTCCGGTGGCACCGTCGGCTTCAAGGGCTCCCGTAAGTCCACGCCGTTCGCTGCTCAGCTGGCCGCCGAGGCCGCTGCCAAGGCTGCCATGGAGCACGGCCTGCACAAGGTCGCCGTCTTCGTGAAGGGCCCCGGCTCTGGTCGCGAGACCGCCATCCGTTCCCTCCAGGCCGCCGGCCTCGAGGTTTCGGGCATCCAGGACAAGACCCCCATCGCGCACAACGGTTGCCGTCTGAGCAAGCGTCGCCGCGTGTAGCTCTAGGAGGATTTAATAATGGCTGTTGATAGGACTCCCGTCCTTAAGAGGTGCCGCCAGCTCGGCATCGACCCCGTCGTGATGGGTATTAACAAGACTTCCAACCGCGAGCCGCAGCGTCGTCGTCGCCAGCAGAGCGAGTACGGCATCCAGCTCAAGGAGAAGCAGAAGGCCAAGTTCATCTATGGCGTTCTGGAGGACCAGTTCCACAAGTACTATGACCTCGCCAAGAAGCGCCCGGGCATCACTGGTGACAACCTGATGAGCATCCTCGAGTGCCGCCTTGACAACGTCGTCTTCCGTCTCGGCTTTGCCCGCACCCGCAAGGAGGCCCGTCAGACGGTCCGTCACGGTCACATCACCGTGAACGGCAAGCGCGTTGACATCCCCTCCTACCAGGTCAAGGCCGGCGACGTCGTGGCTGTCGCCCCCAAGTTCAAGGACCTTCTCCCCATCAAGGAGGCCCTGATCTCCACCGAGCACATGGCTGTCCCCAGCTGGCTCGAGGTTGACATCGAGAAGCTCTCCGGCAACGTCCTCCAGGTCCCCTCGCGCGATCAGATCGACCTTGACATCGACGCGCAGCTGATCGTCGAGCTCTACTCCAAGTAAGCCCGACTCGTTTGGAGGTAGCAATGTCCGAATTCATCCGACCCCAGGTGTCGGTAGAGGAGATCAGCGAGAGCCTCGCGCGCGTCAGCGCCGAGCCGCTTGAGCGTGGCTATGGTGACACGCTGGGCAACTCTCTGCGTCGCGTCCTGCTGTCCTCTCTCGAGGGGGCGGCCGTGGAGGCCATCCAGATCGATGGCGTCCAGCACGAGTTCACGACCGTCGAGGGCGTCTACGAGGACGTCACTGATATCGTGCTCAACGTGAAGGGCCTTGTCTTCCGCTCCATGGGCACTGGCGATGAGGCCGAGGCCTTCATCTCCGTTGACGGTCCCATGACCGTCACCGGTGGGGATTTCAACATTCCCGCCGAGTTCGAGCTCGTGAACCCCGAGCAGGTCATCTGCACTCTCGGCGCCGGCTCCCATCTCACCATGAAGATGCGCATCGGCACTGGCCGCGGCTACGTCTCTGGTGAGGACAACGAGCGCGAGAGCGATCCCATTGGAATCATTCACGTGGACTCTCTCTTCTCGCCCGTTCGTCGCTGCGCCAAGGTCGTCGAGCCCTGCCGCGTTGGTCGTCACACCAACTACGACCGCCTGGTTCTTGAGGTTGAGACCAACGGCTCCATCACCCCGCGTGATGCTGTCGTCGAGGCCGCCAACATCATCAACCAGCACATGGCCGCGTTCATGACGCTGGCCGAGGAGGACGAGCAGCCCGAGGACGCCTCTATCTTTGCCCAGAGCAAGGTTGAGGAAAACGGCGAGCTTGACAAGCAGATCGAGGACCTGGACCTCTCCGTCCGTTCCTACAACTGCCTGAAGCGTGCCGGTATCCACTCCGTCCGCCAGCTCGTCGAGTTCTCTGAGAACGACCTTCTGAACATCAGAAACTTCGGCGTCAAGTCCATCGAGGAAGTTAAGGACAAGCTCGAGAGCATGGGCCTGTCCCTCAAGGCCTAGGTGCCGCCTGAAATAAGGAGAAGCAAGAATGCGTCACAACAAGAAGAGGGGCATGAAGCTCGGCACTGACGCCAGCCACACCAAGGCTATGAAGAAGAGCCTGGTTCTCGCCCTGCTCCAGAACGATCGTATCAAGACCCTTGACTCTCGTGCCAAGGCCATTCGCGGCGACGTGGACAAGGTCATCACCTGGGCCAAGAAGGGCGACCTGCACTCCCGCCGTCTTGCCATCGCCAAGGTCGGTGACAAGGAGGTCGTGCGCGAGGTCTTCGAGAAGGCCGCTCAGGGCATGTGGGCTGACCGCAACGGCGGTTACACCCGTATCATGAAACTCGGTCCCCGCAAGGGCGATTGCGCCGAGGTCGTCGTGATGGAGCTCGTCACCGAGCCCGTCCAGCCCAAGGCCAAGGCCGCCAAGGTCACCAAGGTCGAGGAGGCCCCTGTCGAGGAGCCCAAGGCTGAGGAGGCTCCCGCCGAGGAGTCCGCTGAGTAGCATCAGCTCTATGTACCATGTGAGGGCCCTGGCCACAAGCCGGGGCCCTTTCTGTAAGCAGAGGAGGAGCCAGCGTGATCGAGAAGAGCGCCGAGCCCGTCTACCTGTATGAAGGAGGCCCTGAGGCCGCCGGCACACTGGCCGTCAAGCTGGGTTATCGCGGTGATGGCTTCTGCGGCTTTGCCGAGCAGCCCACACAGCGCACAGTGGCCGGCGAGCTCAGGCGTGCCCTTGAGACCACGCTGCGACGTCCCTGCGAGCTCACGTGCGCGGGGCGCACCGATGCCGGCGTCCACGCAATCGCCCAGTACGTGAGCGTGCCGGTTTCCGACGAGGAGCTTGAGCTGCCGGGAAAGCGCCTCATGCGCAGCCTTGTGGCCCTTACCCCCGACGACCTCTCTGTAAGCGCGCTCTATCGCGCTCCCGCGGACTTCTCGGCTAGGTTTGATGCCGTGTCCAGGAGCTATCGGTATCGGATTTGCCCCGGGGACGCGCGGCCCGTCCTTGCCTGGGACCACGCGTGGTGGTTCAAGGGGTCCCTGGACATTGAGGCCATGAACGAGGCTGCCCACCTTCTTCTGGGCGAGCACGACTTCAAGAGCTTCTGCAAAGCCGTCAGCGCCATCGACAAGCCCACCAGTCGCTATGTGGCCTCTCTTGGCGTGAAGGCCATCGAGGAGGCTGGCGAGAACCTCATGGCCATTGACATCACGGGCAACGCCTTCCTGCACAACATGGTCCGCACCATTGCGGGAAGCCTGGTGGAGGTCGGGCGCGGACACAGAAAGCCCGAGTGGATGTCCGAGGTGCTTGCGGCCTGCGACCGCCGTGCCGCCGGCCCCTGCGCTCCAGCGAAAGGGTTGACCTTCGTGCGGGTAGAATACCCCGCGGGCGCGCTCGCGCCATGGATCTAGCTACAAGAAAGGGTATCAACCTGTGGATCTTCTCGCGGACGTATTGTTCGACAGCGTCATTGACACGCTCAAGCTCATCCCGTTCCTGTTTGTGACCTACCTGGCCATGGAGGCCCTCGAGCATTCCGCAAGCCACCACGTGCGCTCTGCCGTGGAGAAGTCCGGCAAGGCCGGCCCTGTCGTGGGATCGCTTCTGGGCGCCCTTCCGCAGTGCGGCTTCTCGGCCATGGCGGCCACGCTCTACGCCGGCCGCGTCGTTACGGCTGGCACGCTGGTCGCGGTCATTCTCTCGACGTCAGACGAGATGATTCCGGTCTTTGTGGCCCACCAGGAGTCCCCGGCCCGTCTGTTCTCGATCTTGGCCCTCAAGGTGGTCGTCGGCATTGTGGCGGGCCTCCTCGTTGACGTGGTACTGCGCGTGCTTCACCGCACGGGCGATGGCCATGCCCACATCCACGAGCTCTGCGAGCGCGCTCACTGCCACTGCGAGGACGCGGATGATGAGACCGATGAGGGCGAGGAGCAGGAGGCCCTTGAGCCTAGCGACGCCCACCACCAAGACGGCCACGGTCATGACCATCACGGTCACGGCCCATGGCCCATCGTGCGCTCCGCCCTTGTCCACACCGCCCAGGTGACGGCCTTCATCTTCCTGGTGACCCTAGTGTTCGGCCTGCTCATCGAGGGAGTGGGGGAGGACGCCATTGGCAGCCTCCTGGCAGACCACCCCGTCCGCGCGACCTTCATCGCGGCGCTGGTGGGCCTCATTCCCAACTGCGGCGCAAGCGTGGCTCTGACCGAACTGTTCCTTGACGGAACCCTGGCGGCGGGTCCCATGGTGGCAGGCCTTCTGGTCTCCGGTGGCGTGGGCCTGCTGGTCTTGTGGCGCACCAACGTCGACCTGCGTCAGAACGCCGCGGTCACCGGTGTGGTCTACGCCGTGGGCGTGGCCGTTGGCCTTTTGGTGGGCGCTACGGGTATGATGTTCTAACGCGCGACCGTCCGGCCGCGCACGATCGAGCGAGGGGGGCGAGGCCGCATGTTCAGGAAGCGCGAGCGCTTTGAGCGCAGCGACGTTCCACGAGAGACCCCGTACACAAACGTCATCGGCGTAGTCGTGCTTGTCGTTGTCTTTGTGGCCCTGGCCGTGACCGTCATGGCCATATGGAACCGCGTGAACCTAGAGAGCCGTCTGGGAGCCAACGACCTCTCGGGCTCCCTCTCCGCCCAGTCCAAGGCAAGCGCGGCCGATGGCTATACGGCCTCCTCGGACGAGCTCGAGAGCACGCTCTTCCTTACCGTGGCATCCGCCGCTTCCGATGCGGGCGGAACCCAGCTCTCCGACGCGCGCGTGCTGACGGTGAACAAGACCCAGGGTAGCGCGGTGCTGGCGACCATTCCCGTGACGGCCGAGGTCATGTCTGGCGAGACCGCCATGACGCTTGCGGACCTTTGCGCCCAGGCTGGCGCGGACGCCTGCGTGGCCCCGCTCTCTGCCGCCTCCGGCGTGCGCTTCACGCACGTCGTGGTGGCCACCGAGGACGTGCTCGAGAAGGCGGCCGGCATCGTGGGCGCCAGCAAGGTCAACCTCGTGGGCGAGGCCTCCGACCTCCTCAACCTCATGAGGACCGACATGGACGCCTCCGACCTGTTGGCCTTTGCGGAGACCGTCTCTGGCATTGGCCTGGGCAACATCCAGCGCACCGAGGCCTCGCTCGTGGCGGACCCCAACCAGGCCGAGGCGGGCCTTCAGGCCATCGACAAGACCGCGCTCTGCCTGAGCCTGGGCACCATCGTCGCCGCTTCCTAGGCTGTTCCGCCCCTGGTCCCAACGCCTCCTTCACAGCTCTGTTGATTCTGCTTGATTTGCCCTCCGCCGCTGGTGGAGGGCATTTTTTGTTTTGGGCTGCTGGTACCCTTACCATGATTGGGCGAGAAGACCCTCGCCCCCGAGTTTCCAACCAATGGTGTTAGGAGCGCAGCTGGCAATGACGGGTTTCTCGCCAACATCGCCCGTGGTTTCCGTTCTTGTGGTAGTCCATGACGGGGAGCCCACGGTGCGCAGAGCGCTCGAGAGCCTGCAGGCCCAGACGTTCTCAAACTTTGAGATCGTGGTCGTTGACGCCGGGTCTGCGGACGGCACGGCCCGCATCCTTGACGCCATGTCCGAGCGAGACATGCGCATCTCGGTGACCCGCGTCGAGGGCCAGGATGTCCTTGCGGCCCTTGACCTTGCGCTTTCTCGCGCACGTGGAGAGTACGTGCTGGCAATGCACCAGAGCGCCTGGGCCGAGTCCGCGCTCCTGGCAGAGCTTTTTGAGGCCGCCCAGGCCTCCGACCTTGAGCTTGCCATGGGCGGCTTCACGGTCAACGTGGCCGTGGGCTCCCGCGAGATCGCCCTTGAGGCACAGTCCGAGGACCGCGTCTTTCTCACCCAGCACGACTTCCGCGCCGCGGCATGGTCGCTGTTCGACCGCGGCCTCATGGCTCCGCTCTGCGCAAAGCTCTTTAAACGCCAGGCTGTTCTTGCCGCGGGCGCGCGCTTTGCCAGTGCGGACGACGCGGTGGGCACTGCGGCCTCCGTCCATGCCTTTACCCTGGAGTTCCTCCGCGACGTGGAGCGCGTTGGCATGGTGCCCACGGCTCGCTACCACGTGGCGCTCTGCGCGAGGGATGCCGTCCTGCCCGCGCCCGGGCCCCAGGCCTATCAGCGCCTTGAGACCGAGTACGCGGCCACGCTTGCGCTCCTGCGCCACTGGGGCATGGAGGGTGACGCCGCCAGCATGGAGATGCTCCAGCGCCGCTACGTGGAGATCCTTGCCGCTTGCATTGACGGCGTGGCGGGGCGTGGCCCCATCGCGCCCAAGGCCGAGGACCTCCAGAGCGTCTCTCGCATGATCTCCACCGAGCACGCCCAGCTTGCGGCGAGCGTGGCCGAGCCGCGTGACAGCTTCACGCGCGCCATGGCCCCGTCCATCCGCAACGGCAACGCCCGCAAGGCCTACTCCCAGGCAAAGCTTTGGGGGCTTCTCCGTCATGGCATGCCAGCGGGCAACTTCCCCGACACCTACGTCTAGCGCTCGTAAGCCAGCTCACCCAAGCCGTCTGCCCAGACCAACCCCAAACAACCTACTTACGCGAGAAAAGCCTGTTCAGGCGGCTCGTCGCGTTGCGCACGGTGAAGTCCAGGCCGTTCTGCCTGACGCGCCACGCACCCTCGCGAGCAAGGTATCCCATGTGGGCGAGCTTGCCGCCTCGCGGCGCGGGCAGGCCCATGACCTGCGCGAAGAGATGACGCCCGGCCGGTCCGATGGCGGGATTGGCCATGACGGCCGCCACGTCGAGCCGCTCCATGGAGCGCCGCAGCAGCTCCGTCAGGCCGGGTGCCTCAATGCCGGCAGCGCTCACGGTAATGGTGGCGTAGTTGATGCCACGCAGCGTGAGTGCGTCCAGAACGCGCTGGTCCGTAACGCCCAGGCGCTCGGCGGCGTCCATCATGTCGTTCCAGCGCGTGAGCGGCGTGAGCGGGTTTCTCGCCGCAAGGGCCTCTGCGTCGTTGAGGTCGTGCTCGCGGTAGAAGTAGTACGGCTCGTCCACGTAGGCAATGCGGTCGGTGGCGCAGAGGGTCTCCACCATAAAGGGGTTGTCGGCCCAGCCGGCGCCGGGAATCTCCAGGAAGCGGATGCCGCGCTCGCGCAGGAACTCGGTGCGGTAGAGGGCCGCCCAGATGGCGGGGTGGTGCAGCACGAGCTCGATGCCCTCGCCCACGGCAAAGGGCTGCTCGGCGGGTCGGACGCGCCCCTTGTACTGGCAGGCCACGCGGGTGACCTCGGCCGGCTGCCCGTCCTTCTTGCCGACGGACTCAAAGACGCGCCAGTAGGCGCACTTGACCACGTCAGCGCCGCTCACGCGCGAGGCCTGGGCAACCATGCCGGCAAACGCGCCGGGCGCCAGGTAGTCGTCGGGCTCCACGATGCTCAGCCACTCGCCGCGAGCCATGGCAATGCCGCGGTTGCAGGAGGCGCCGTAGCCCTCGTTGGGCTTGTCCACCACAATCACGCGCTGGTCGCGGGCGGCGTGCGCGTGCGCAATGGTGCTGGACTCGTCGGTCGAGCCGTCATTTACCACGATGACCTCTACCTGCTGGTGCGTCTGCCCCTCTATGCTGGCCAGGCACTGGTCGAGCGTGGCCGCAACGTTGTACGTGGGCACGATGACGCTCACGAGTCCGGGCTCTGGCTTGGTGGTGCTCATGTGTCCTCCCTCGGGTGCTCCCGCGCTCTGGCCGGCGAGAAGCCCGTGTTGCCGTAACCTTATATACTAGACCAGCCGCGCGCGGGCGCCTGCCGCCCGTGGCCAGACGCACGTCATTCGGGAGAGCTGATGAGAAGACCTGCCATAGTCATCGTGACCTTCAAGCGCCAGGAGCTCCTGGGGCAGCTCTTCGAGTCCATCAAGAAGCTAACCGTCGCCGCCTGGCGCGTCGTGGTGGTGGACAACGAGAACTCCGCCCTCACGGCCCAGATGGCCGCGGACTTTGCCGCGGAACTGGACGCCGCCTGGGGCCCCACGGAAGACGACCCGGACGCCGAGGGAGGCACTTCTCGGCTGGCGTACGTGCCCATGGAGGAGAACACCGGCGGCGCCGGTGGCTTCTCGGCGGGCGTGAAGAGGGCCTATGAACTGGGCGCCGAGTGGTTCTGGGTCATGGACGACGACGTGGCCGTGGAGCCCGACGGCCTGGCCAAGCTGGCCCGCTGGTCGGAGGAGGCCGACGCCGTCATGGGCCAGCGCAAAGACTTTGACGGCGGCCACTTCTTCTGGCAGCACCGCTTCTGGACGGGCCTTGCCATCTACAACCCGTTCTCGCGCGACGGCTGGAAGCCCGGCGAGCGCTACAAGCTGGCAAACGTCCTCTGCTTTGAGGGGAGCTTCTTCAGCCGCCGCCTAGTCAAGAAGATCGGCCTGCCTGACCCGCGCTTCTTCATCTACCTGGACGACGCCTGCTACGGCTACCTGGCCAGCAAGGCCGGCAAGGTCTACTACGTGCCGGACTACGTGCTCTCCCGTCGCCGCGAGGTGGCCAACAAGGAGATCGGCCGCGTCCGCCAGCTCAACTCCACGTCGGACATGACGCGCTACTACATCACGCGCAACCGTGCCTATCTGGCCCGCTACTATCGCCTCTACGGGGACTACAACCCGGTGGGCTACGCCGTGGGCACGCTGGCCAACTTTGCCAAGGAGCTCATCCGCATCCTTCTGGTTGACCGCGAGCACCTGGGCAGCGGCTGGGCGCGCCTGTGGGCCGGCTGGAAGGAGGGCCGCCGCATCCTGCGCGACCCCACCTGGGAGCCCATGCCCCCGCTGGAGTAGGCGCCCGCGCCGCCGCGTGGCCGTCCCGCGCCCCACCAAGACCCAACAAAAAAGGCGAGAAGCACGCGCTTCTCGCCTTTTTGCGTCTTGTGGCAGGGGTAGTAGGATTCGAACCCACATTGATGGCACCAAAAACCACTGTCCTAACCATTGGACGATACCCCTGGGCAAGCAACCATTGTAGCAAGAAGGCGCGCGGCCGTGCGGCGCGGGCACGCCTGGTACGGGTAAAACGTTACTCCCACCCCTATAATCCTGCGGTTTTTACGCAGGGCTTACCGCCCGGCGCCACCTCGCGCCGTCCTGACGCGCGTTGCGCTAGACTGAAAACGTTTTGCTGGGACCATGCACATTGGAGGCTTACCACCCATGGCCATGACCGCGATCATTCTCGCCGCCGGCGAGGGAACGCGTATGAAGTCCCGTCACCCCAAGGTAATGCACAAGTTGCTCGACAGGCCCCTGGTCAGCTGGGTCACGCGCGCCGCGCGCGTCGCCGGTGCCGACCGCATCGTGGTCGTCGTGGGCAACGGCGCCGAGGAGATCCGCGCCCACCTGGCCGCGGAGACTGACGTGGAGTGCGTCGAGCAGACCGAGCGCCTGGGCACCGCCCACGCAACCCGCGTGGCCATCGAGGCTGCCGGCATCGGCGAGGGTCCCGTCGTGGTCCTCAACGGCGACCTGCCGCTCATCGAGCCCGAGACCATCTGCGCCTTTGCCCAGAGCGTCTCCGGTGGCGAGCACGCCGCCGCCATCCTCACCATGACGCCGCCGGACCCGTTTGGCTACGGTCGCATCGAGCTTGCCGAGGACGGTTCCGTCACGCGCATCATCGAGCAGAAGGACTGCACGCCCGAGCAGGCCGCCGGCCTCCTCGAGTGCAACGCCGGCTGCTACGCCTTTGACGGCGCACTTCTCGCCAGGCACATCGGCGAGGTGGGCAACCAGAACGCGCAGAGCGAGTACTACCTGCCCGACATGGTCGAGATCCTGCGCAACCACGGCTATGCCACCACCATCACGCACTGCGAGGACTACCGCGAGGGCCTTGGCGTGAACTCCCGCATCCAGCTGGCCGAGCTCTCCGCCCTGGCGCAGGCCAAGATCAACGAGGGCCTCATGGCCTCCGGCGTCACCATGCTGGACCCCAAGACCGTCTGGGTCGGCCCGGACGTCACCGTGGGCAGGGACACCGAGCTTCTCCCCATGACCATGCTCTGGGGCAAGACGACGGTGGGCGAGGGCTGCGTCGTCGGCCCCAACACGCGCCTTTCCAACTGCACCGTTGCCAATGACGTCACCCTCGAGGAGACCGTCGGCACCGATGTCACCATCGAGAGCGGCGTCACCTGCGGCCCGCGCGCCTACCTGCGCGGCGGTGCCCACGTCCTCGAGGGCGCCCACATCGGCACCCACGTGGAGCTCAAGAACACCGTGGTGGGCCGCGGCTCCAAGGTGCCCCACCTCTCCTACATTGGCGACTGCACCATGGGCGACCACGTCAACATCGGCGGCGGCTCCATCACGTGCAACTACGATGGCGTCCACAAGAGCCGCACCACCATTGGGGACAACGTCTTCATTGGCTCCGACACCATGATGGTCGCGCCCGTCACCATTGGGGAGGGTGCCATCACCGGCGCCAGCTCCTGTATCACCCGCGATGTTCCCGCTGACGCTCTTGCCATCGAGCGCAGCGAGCAGCATATAGTTGAAGGTTTTGCCAGCAAGAGGCTCGAGCGACTGAGGAAGGACCAGGCCTAAGATGTACGAGAATCTGAGTGACCCCATGCCCGTCAACAAAGAGATCAAGCTCTACACGGGCACCGGCAACCCGGCCCTCGCCGAGAAGATCGCCGACATCCTGCACCTTGAGCTGCAGGGCCTGAACATCGAGAAGTTCGCCAACGGCGAGATCTACGCCCGCTTCACCGAGTCCGTCCGCGGCGACGACGTCTACTTCATCCAGACCCTCGCTGGCTCCAACGTCAACGACCTGCTGATGGAGACCCTCATCGTCTGCGACGCCGCCAAGCGTGCCAGCTGCAGCAAGTTCATCGCCGTCATCCCGCACTACGGCTATGCCCGCCAGGACCGCAAGGCTGCTGCCCGCGAGCCCATCACCGCCCGCCTGGTGGCCAACCTGCTCGAGGCCGCCGGCGTTGACCAGGTCATTACCGTCGACCTGCACCAGGGCCAGATCCAGGGCTTCTTCGACGTTCCCGTGACCCACCTCACCGCCCTGTTCCTCCTGGGCGACTACTTCAAGAAGAACAAGGACCTCGACTGGGACAACACCGTCGTGGTCTCCCCGGACATGGGCCGCGCCAAGGCCGCCAAGAAGCTCTCCGACTACCTGGGTTGCGACCTCGCCATCGCCCACAAGGGCCGCCCCAAGCACAACGTGTCCGAGGTCATGGGCATCATCGGCGACATCAAGGGCAAGACCTGCATCGTCAATGACGACATGATCGACACCGCCGGCACCCTGTGCGGCTCCGTCAAGAAGCTCAAGGAGATGGGCGCTGGCGACATCTACGTGTGCGCCACCCACGGCATCTTCTCCGGCCCCGCCATCGAGCGCCTGGAGGAGGCCCCCATCGAGGAGTGCATCGTCACTGACGTCATCCCCTGCGAGGTCGCCAACGCCGAGGGCTCCAAGATCAAGTCCATCAGCATTGCCAACGAGCTTGCCGAGGCCATCTACAGCGTCTACATGAACGAGCCCGTCTCCAACATCTTCGGCGGCGGCCTCAACCTGTAAGAGCCGGCGGCCAGTCAAAGCCGGTTCGTTAGAGTCACCAAGCCTGCGGGGCCGTCCTTGTGGCGGCCCCGCTTCGTCAAGAGGGGAGAAGCGCATGGCAAAGGCGTCTGCCGCGCCCGCGACCATAGCCATCGTCTGCGGCCTGGGAAACCCCGACGCGGACTACGAGCACACCCGCCACAACGCGGGATTTGCCACCGTAGACGTCCTGGCGGCCCGCCACGGCGTCCGTTACTGGAAGAGCGAGGCCGGCGCCCAGGTGGCGTCGCTGACCTGGCGCGGGGCCGACGGCGAGCAGCGGGAGGTCCTTCTCGCCAAGCCTATGAGCTACATGAACACCAGCGGAGGGCCGCTCTCTAAGCTGGCTCGGGCCCACCGCGTGGCGCCGCAGCAGATCCTGGTGGTCCACGACGAGGTGGACCTGGCCGCCGGACAGGTGCGCCTCAAGCTGGGCGGCGGCCTCAACGCCCACAACGGCCTGCGCTCCATTGCCGACAAGCTGGGCAGCCGCGACTTTGCCCGCGTGCAGTTTGGCATCGGCCGCCCGCCCGGAAAGATGCAGGTGGCCGACTACGTCCTGCGCGAGCTCAAGGGCGGCTTCCTGGACGAGTTCAACGTGACGGCCGAGCAGGCCGCTGACCTCGTGGAACGCGTCCTCACGGAGGGCGCCAAATAGTCGCGCTTATCGGCGAACGGCAATTGGCGCCCCCGAGCGGCGGCCGGCGTCGGCTGCCTGCGCTGAGGGTACAATTGCGGATTGGAGAAGGCCGTGCGGCAACAGCCGTCGGGTAAGTCTGTGGGGGACTCGGTAAGCGGCCTTCAAAGAAAAGAGAGAGTGCAGGAGAGGAGTTCGCTTAATGTACAAGATCCTCGAAAAGACGCAGTTCTCGGAGAAGGTGTTCAAGTTCCGCATCGAGGCGCCTGAGATGGCCAAGCACGCTCACGCTGGCCAGTTCCTCATGGTCCGCGCCAACGAGACGGGCGAGCGCGTGCCGTTCACCCTGGCGGGCTGGAACCCCGAGGAGGGCTGGGTCGAGTTCATCTTCATGGTGATCGGCAAGACCACCGAGATGCTGTCCACCTACGAGGCCGGCGAGTCGCTGCGCGACGTCGTGGGCCCGCTGGGCGTTC
>CAJMPT010000022.1 GCA_905215465.1 uncultured bacterium
TCCCTCCGGACCGGCGGACCGGTCCAAGTTCTTGCCGCACTCCCTTCGTGTGAGTGCCTTTCGGCGGGTTTGCGCCGTATCTGGACCTTTCCCCTCGCAAAACACCAGTTGATAACTTGTGGATACTTGGACCACCCCCGAAAGTGCCTCACACCAAGGGGACTTCTGCACAACGGCACGCTAATCACTCACACGAAGGGGACTTCTGCGTAAGGGGGCACCAAAAAGAAGGTCCCGCAGCCGGATGACTGCGGGACCTTCCCTGAAAGCGATTGCTCCGTGGCGTCGAGGCTACTTGGCAGCCTGCTGCTCGCCCTCGGGGAAGATAATCTTGTTCACGAAGAAGAAGATCACCATGGAGATGCCGCCGTTCAGCACCGTGGTGCCGATGTTGTAGACGAAGTCGGGCACAAACTGGCCGGCAACGGCAACCCAGATGCAGTTGATGGAGTTAACGATGCAGGTGATCACGATGAAGGCCAGCACGTACCACATGATCTGCTTGGCGAGGTTGCCCTTGGAGCGGAAGACAAAGTTGCGCTGGATGGGGAAGTTGATGCACTCGCCGATGATCATGGCGACCATGTAGGCGCAGAAGTACGAGAAGCCGCCGGCCTCCTCGCCGTAGCCGATGATGTACCACGGGAAGCTGATGCCCGCGATGGTGAGCGTGATGCCAGGGAAGCCAAAGGCCGCGTGGGACAGGCCGGAGAAGATCATCGGCAGGAACTGCAGGATGAGGTACTTGAAGACGGTCACGAGGTTGGACACGATGACAAAGAGGCCGCCCTCGCGAATCCACGTCGCGGCTGAGGGATGCTTCTCGGCAAACGAGTTCCAGAAGTTCATTGCGTGCTCCTAATCGTTGGTCGGACGGTCGTTGAGGTGGGGGGCGCTGGACGCCCCCCACCCGTGCTAGGCGAGCTTCTTTGCCACGCCGGAGTTTCTGACGAGGTTCATCACAAAGGCGTAGAGGATGGGCAGCAAGATCCACAGGGCCCACAGACCGATGCCCACGCCCACGCCCCAGCCAAGGGCGATGGCGGCGGCAAGGAGGATGACGCCGCCCCAGCCAAAGCCGCGCACCTCGCGGACCAGTGCGTCGACGAGGCCCATGTCAACCATGCCGCCGGTCATCTTGGCCAGCGCGCGCAGTGGCATGTTCCAGATGAAGAGCACGTTGAGGTTGGGCTTGCCGGACTTGTCGGCCCCGGTCTTGAGGGCGCGCAGGACGGCCCAGACAACCCAGAAGATGAGCGAGCGGCCGTGGTTGAGGTCGCGGAAGCACATGTTGCGGCCGATGACGGAGCCCTCGGCGGGCACGGGGTGGCCGAGAAGCGCCTCAAAGCTGGCGTCGCTGACGGCTGCCACGCTGGCATCCTCGTAGCAGGAGACGTCGCGGCCCTCGTAGGGGTTGGGGGCGTCGGTTCCGGCGACCTTCACCTGGGCGGTCAGGCGGACGTCGTCGGAGGAGGAGGCCACGCGCAGCTCCCACGTGCCGCCCTCGACCTCCCAGTTGCCGGTCTTGTCGTTGAAGTAGCGGAAGGCCTTGTCGCCGAGCTCGATAGTGACAACCTTGCTCTGACCAGGCTCGAGCGTCACGCGGGCAAAGCCCTTGAGCTCCTGCTCCGGGCGGAAGACCTGGTGGTCGGGCTTGGAGACGTAGAGCTGGACGATCTCGGTGCCGGCGACGGTGCCGGTGTTGGTGACCGTGAAGGTGGCGTCCCACTCGCTGGCCTCGAGGTTGCCGTAGGCAAACGTGGTGTAGGACAGGCCGTAGCCAAACGGATAGGCCACGGGCTTCTTGGCCGTCTGGAAGTAGCGATAGCCCACGTAGAGGCCCTCGCGGTACTCGGCGCGCTTCTCGTCGGAGGGGAAGGAGGCAAAGGAGGGCACGTCCTCGAGGCATAGCGGCCAGGTCTCCGTCAGCTTGCCGGAGGGGTTGACCTTGCCGCAGACGATGTCCAGCGCGGCGCCGGCGCCGGCCTGGCCGCCCAGGGCGCAGTAGAGGATGGAGCGGGCGTCGTCGGCCCAGTCGGTCTCCACGCAGGAGCCGGCGGAGAGAAGCACGACCACGTTGGGGTTGACCTGGGCCACCGCGTGCGCAAGCTCCACCTGGTTCTCGTTGAGCTTCATGTTGAGGCGGTCGGCGCCCTCGGACTCGGCGATCTCGTCAAGGGCCAGGGCGAGAAGGACCACGTCGGCGTGGCGGGCGAGCTCCAGGGCGGCGTCGCACTTGCTGGCGTTCTGGCCGCCGTGGCGCTCGAAGCCCGGCTCGTAGCCCACGAGCGTGAGGTCGGTCTCGCCGATCGTGTCGAGCAGGGAGTCGACCTTGGTGGAGTTGACGGCCGAGGAGCCGGCGCCCTGGTAGCGCGGGGTCTGGGCAAAGTCGCCGATGAGGGCGACCTTGGTGCCCGCGGCAAGCGGCAGCAGCGGGGCGCCACCGGCGATCGCCTCGTTCTTGAGGAGGACGGCGCCTGCCGCAGCGGCCTCGCGGGCCAGCTCGTGGTGGGCGTCCTGGTCAAAGGTCTTGGGTGCGGCAAGCGTGGCCGGGTGGACGGAGAGCACCAGGTCGATGACCTCGTCCACGCGCGCGTCAATGTCCTTCTCGCTGAGGGTGCCGGCGGCCACGGCGTCCAGGAGCTCGCGGACGGAGCCCAGGCCGGGGGCGGGCATCTCGAAGGTGGAGCCGGCCGCCACGCCGGCGGCGTGGTCGTTGGAGCCGCCCCAGTCGGTGACGACGGAGCCGTCAAAGCCCCACTCCTTGCGCAGGATGTCGTCCAGGAGGTGCGCGTTCTCGTTGGCGTAGGTGCCGTTGATGAGGTTGTAGGAGCTCATGATGGTCTTGGGCTGCGCCTCACGCACCACGATCTCAAAGGCCGTGAGGTAGATCTCGCGCAGCGTGCGCTCGTCCAGGATGGAGTCGGACGCCTGGCGGCGGGTCTCCTGGCTGTTGACGGCAAAATGCTTGGGGCACGCGGCGATGCCGTTGGACTGGATGCCGCGGACGTAGCTGGCGGCCATCTTGCCGGCAAGGTAGGGGTCCTCCGAGAAGTACTCGAAGTTGCGTCCGCACAGCGGGTTGCGCTTGATGCACAGGCCCGGTCCCAGAAGGACGTCCACGCCCTGGCTGGCGGCCTCCTGGCCCATGGCGGCGCCGACGCGCTCGCCCAGCTCGGGGTCCCAGCTGTTGGCGACGGTGACGGCGGTGGGGAAGCAGGTGGCGGGCTCGGACCCGTTGAGACCCAGGTGGTCGGCAGCGCCGGCCTGGTGGCGGACGCCGTTGGGGCCGTCGGAGAACTCGATGGCCGGGATGCCGGCGCGCTCGTTGCCCCAGCTGCCGAAGGTGGTGCCACCCTGGAGCAGGGCGCACTTCTCCTCAAGGCTGAGCTTGCCGATGATGTCCTCGTGTTTCATGGGAGCTCCTTCTTGCGTTATACGACAGCCTTGATGATAGACGGGGGCTGCCCCCGCGCCGCCATCCTGTCACAATCGGCCCCGCAGCGGACACGATTGGCCGCGCGGCCGGCAGGCGGGCGGCGCGGCAAACAAAAGGGCGCCCCGGCGAGAAGGGCTTCTCGCCGGGGCGCCCTGTGGGTGCGAAGAGCTCCTAGCGGCCGTGGCGGCCGAGGAAGGGGAGGCGCGGCAGGCGGCTCTTGAAGGGGCTCACGAAGGGCTTGCCGGCCGGGACTGCGGCCTCGGCCTCGGGAGGCACCGTGTCCACCACGCCGGCGGGGACGTCCGCCACGGGCATGTCGGTGATGTCGGGCATCGGCGGCACGGCCGGCTCGACCTCGGCGGCGCCCGCGCCGGCAGCGGCGCCGGCGTCCTCGGTGCCCACGGCCTCGACGGCCTCGCGCTCGCGGTATCGCACCATCATGTCGCGCTGCAGCTCGGTGATGCTGGGCGGCGCCCAGATGAGCGCGTTGGCGCCGGCCTCGACCGTGGCGCCGGTGACCTCGGGCGTCTTTCCGCCGGTGGCAAGGATCGGCAGGTTGGGGTAGGCCTCGCGCAGCTCGCGGATGACGGCGGCGGTGTTGCGCCCGGCCGCCACGTTGATGATGCGGGCGCCGGCCTCCACCTTCTGGCGGGTCACCTCGTCAAAGCGCGTGATGGACGCCACCACGGGGATGTCCACCGTGGAGACCACCTGGGCCACCATGTCTGGCGTGGCGGGGGAGTTGAGCACCACGCCCGCGGCACCCTGCATCTCGGAGACCGCGGCCAGCTCGGCGGCGCGACGTCCGGTGGTGGTGCCGCCGCCCACGCCCACAAAGAGCGGGGCCTCGGCCACGGTGAGAAGCGCCTGCGTGATGGCGGGCTGCGCCGTGAAGGGGTAGACGGCAAAGATGGCGTCCGCGTTGGAGTTGCGGATGACGGCCACGTCCGTGGAGTAGAGCAGCGAGCGGATGCGGCGCCCGAAGAGCGTGAAGCCCGTGCACTCGCCGTAGCCCTCGGGCACGCGCAGCGGCGCCTTGCGGAGGCGCCCCTCGATGGGGGAGGGCCCGTCGGCGGCGGGCACTACCTTGCCGGTGGCTCCTGCCCCGTCGGTGAAGATGATGGACCTGCGGGCAGACGGCTGGTCGGCCCCGGCGATGGCGTTGCTCTGATCTGACATGGGTGCCTCCAGGCTCGCGGCGGTTGCTTGTGGCGTGATTGGCGCGGCGAGAAGTGCGGCCGGGGCGCGGCCGGATTCGCGCGTTCCCACACTTTATGCCCCAGGAGGGGCGCCGGTAATCAGACGCGTGTGCTTCTGGCTTGTCGGCAAGAACGTCGAGGTCACGGTCAAGACCCCCGTGCCCGGCACCGACGGACACCTGGAACACGGGTTGCTGGTACAAGCTGAGCAACTCTGCGGCAGCCACGGACGGTTGGGCACAGTTCGCGCCAGCTGGGAAAACGCGGCCAAAATTGCCCGGGCTACTCGGAAGTTCGCAACAAGACGCAAACGTAGCCGCAACGCTCGGTTTTTTCGTCCCAGGGACCCATGTCTTGGGCGTGGCTGATGGGCTAAGCGTGGAGAGGGACCGTTCGGCCGACTCGGGCTTGTTTTGAACCGCTCGCGCCGCATACAATTGCTCCGCTTTGGCTAGCTGCGGAAACGCTGGCTATTAGATTTGAACTACAGTCAACAAAACCGACCTAACGTCAAAACTGGAGGTCATACAGTGAGCGACATCGTCATCGTTGCAGAGAGCGGCTCCGACATTCCCGCTTCCGAGGCGGCCGAGCTGGGCGTCGAGCTCGTCCCCATGCACGTCTCCATTGGCGACGCCACCATCGACGACGGCTCCCTTGACCCCGCCGAGATGCTCGAGCAGTGCCGCCAGCTGGGCGTCCTTCCGCGCACGAGCGGCTGCATGCCCATCGACTTCCAGCGCGTCTTCGACCGCATCCACGAGCAGCGTCCCGAGGCCAAGATCCTCTACATCGCCTACTCCGCTGTGACCACCTGCTCCTACGAGTCCGCCCGCACCGCCGCCGAGGGCCGTGACTACGTCTACAGCTTTGACACTACGCACGTGACCATCGGACAGGGCTTCGTGGTGCGCGAGACCGCCCTCTACCTGCGCGAGCACCCCGAGGTCTCCATTGAGGAGCTCATGGCCTGGTCGCAGGACCTGGCCAGCCGCATGCGCATGGGCTTCATCCCCGGCGACCTTGGCTACCTGCGCGCGGGCGGCCGCCTCTCCAACGCCGCCTTCCTGGGCGCCACGCTGCTGCGCATCAAGCCCATCATCGAGCTCATCGACGGCAAGCTCACCGCCACCAAGAAGCTCCGCGGCAAGATGGAGACCTGCGCCCTGGGCCTCATGGACCACATGGCCCTGCAGGGTGACTACGACACGTCCGTGATCTACTTCGTGCGCTCCAGCGGCCTTCCGCTCTCCGTCCAGCAGGCCGCCGAGAAGCACGCCTGCGAGCTTGGCTTTGAGTCCTTCCGCTGGTACGACACGCAGGATGTCATCACGTCCCACTGCGGCCCTGGCTCCTTCGCCGTGGCCTTCCCCGGCATCAGGAAGTAGCCTTCCGCCCGCACGGCCTTCTCGCCGTTTGCATGTGTTTGTGGACGCTCGGCACGCGCCGGGCGTCCATTTTTACATGCAAACGGCGAGAAGCACTCCCGAGCACCTAGGCGGGCAGCTCCATGCGCTCGAAGAAGGCGAGGGCGTTGCCGTAGCAGAGCTTGCGCGTGACGGCCTCGCCAAAGTTGGCCAGGAGCGCCTGCTGGAAGGCGGGCATCGCGGCCGCATCGGCCAGGCAGTCCGGCACGCTTGCGCCGTCGAGGTCTCCGCCCAGGGCCACCACGTCCTCGCCGTCGAGGTCGAGCCAGTGCTCGATGTGAGCCATGACCTGGGCAGGCGTCACCGCGCGCCCGGCCTCGCCCCGGGCGCCGTCAACCAGGAATCCCGTGCAGTAGTTGAGTCCCACCACGCCGCCAGCGTCGCGAATGCAGCGGAACTGGTCGTCGGTGAGGTTGCGCAGGTGGCCGCAGACGGCGCGCGAGTTGGAGTGGCTCGCCACAAAGGGACGCCTGGCGCGGGCGGCTACGTCGGCAAAGCACTCGTCGTTGAGGTGCGAGACGTCCATCACCACGCCGCAGCGCTCCATCTCGGCCAGCGCCGCCGCGCCTGTGGCAGAGAGCCCCTCGTGCGTGTCGTGCCCGCTGGCCAAGGGGCCGGCCGCGTTCCAGCTGAGGGACGCCATGAGGAGCCCCTGGCGAGCCAGCCGCTCAACGAGGCCCAGGTCAGCGGCAAAGAGCCGAGCGTTCTCTATGGTGCGCACCGCCACGAGGCGCGCGTCCTTCTCGCCAGCCGGCGCGCCCTCGAGCAGCGGGCGGATCTGGCTCGCGCGGGTGACGGCAACGGCGCCCAGCTCGGCGCAGGCGGCCACCTGGTCGGCCAGGTAGGCGCTCACGTGGGCCTCAAACGCCACGGCCTCCTCGGGCGAGAGCTCGTCCGGCACAAAGCAGGCAAAGCACTGCGCCCACGGCGTGGCCCCGACCTTCTCCACCGAGATTGCCCCGTGGTTGCTGGCGAGCTGACGGCAGCCGGCGGGGTCGGCCTCGTCTCCCGGGCCATAGAAGTGCATGCCGGCGGCCTTCCTGAGGCTGCCGGAAAGGGTCTGCCAGCTCAGGCGGTCTGCGGTGTCGCAGTGCAGGTCAAAGACGGGGATGGGCTGGGTCGCGGGTGCCGGGCTGGCTGCGTTCATATGGGCTCCTCTGACGCGTGTGATGAGTGCGTGTTGCTCCATTCAAGCTTAATTTGCCATGGCAGAATGAGTTGACTTGCTCTTTTAACAGGAGGGGAGAAGACCATGCCCGAGTCCGAACGCCCGCTTGACTCCGCCGGCTTTGCCAAGGCCGCCTACGAGGCCGCCCTCGGTAGGGAGTTTCCGATCGACGTCTTTTGCGCGCCCCAGCTCAGGTGGGCCGTCATCGGCTGTGGGGTCATCGCCAACCAGATGGCGGACTCCCTGGCGCTTGCCGGCCGCCGCATAGAGGGCGTGGCCAACCGCCACGCGGAGAAGGCCCGGGCCTTTGCCGCCGCCCACGACGTGCCCCGCGTCTACCAGACCTTCGAGGAGCTCTACGCGGACCCCGACATCGATGCCATCTACATCACCACGCCGCACAACACCCACATCGGGTTTCTCCGCGGCGCCCTCGCGGCCGGCAAGCACGTGCTCTGCGAGAAGTCCATCACGCTCAACTCCGAGGAGCTCGATGAGGCCCGCGAGCTTGCCCGTGCCAACCACGTGGTGCTCATGGACGCCACCACGATCCTGCACATGCCGCTCTACCAGGAGCTCCTTTCCCGCGCGCGCACGGGCGAGTTCGGGCGCATGAACCTGGCGCAGCTCAACTTTGGCAGCTACAAGCCCTACGACCCAGCCACGCGCTTCTACAACCCCAACCTCGCCGGCGGCGCCATGCTGGACATCGGCGTCTACGCGCTCAGCCTGGCGCGCCTCTTCATGGACGAGGCGCCCGACGAGGTGGTGGGCCTGGCCAACCGCTGCGAGACTGGCGTGGACGTCACGAGCGGCATCGTGGCAAGAAACCCACAGGGCCAGATGGCCGTGCTCTCCCTCTCGCTCCACTCCAAGCAGCCCAAGCGCGCTGTGCTCTCATTCGACCGCTGCTACGTTGAGGTCATGGAGTACCCGCGCGCCGACCACGCCACCATCACCTGGACGGCCGACGGGCGCCGCGAGGAGGTCCGCGCGGGCGACGAGGCCTACGCCCTCTGCTACGAGATGGCCGACCTCGAGCGGGCCGTCGCCGGGGACGCCGACGCGGCTGGCCTTATCAACCTCGCGGCCGACGTCATGGACGTCATGACGCGTCTGCGCCGCGAGTGGGGCGTCACCTACCCGGAGGAGCTCTAGGGCCGGGCAGGCCTTCCGGCTCTATAATGCTCTGGCCCCATCACGCAGACCAAGGAGGGCGCATGCCTCTGAAGGAAGTGGACGTCAAGTCCCTGAACATAAATCCCTTTACCGCCATCGGTGACGACTGGATGCTGGTCACTGCCGGTGACCAGGACTCCCACAACACCATGACCGCCAGCTGGGGCGGCCTGGGTGAGCTCTGGGGAACCCCGGTGGCCACCTGCTACATCCGCCAGAGCCGCTACACCAAGGAGTTCGTGGACGCCAGCCAGACATTCACGCTGAGCTTCCTGGACCCGGCCAGGTATCGCCGCGAGCTGGGCTACCTGGGCCGCGTCTCTGGCCGTGACGAGGACAAGATTGCCGCCTGCGGCCTCACGCCGGTTGCCGTGGACGGCACCACCACGTTTGCCGAGGCGGGCCTCGCCCTGGTCTGTCGCAAGGCCTACGCCACCTACCTGGGCCCGGAGGGCTTTGTGCCCGGCGTGGTGGACCAAGAGCGGTGGTACGCCGACGGGGACTACCACACCATGTACGTCGCATACATCGATCACGCCTACGTGGCGCAGTAGGGAAGGGCAAGAGCCATCATGAAAAAGGTCGCAATCATCTTCGGCGGCATCTCCACCGAGCACGACATCTCCTGCAAGTCTGCCGACAACGTCATCAAGACGCTCGACGGCCGCTATGAGCTGGTGCTCATTGGCATCACGCGCGAGGGCGAGTGGCTCCACTACGCCGGCGACGCGGCTGACGTCACCGGCGCGTGGGAGACTCACGACGTGACGCCGGTGGCGCTGGTGCCCGGCTGTGGCAGGACGTCCGGCGGGCTCTTCTCGCTGCGCGACGGCCGCCTGGAGCGCCTTGACGTGGACGTTGCCCTGCCGGTCATGCACGGCCAGGGCGGAGAGGATGGCACGCTCCAGGGCACGCTGGAGACCTGTGACATCCCGTACGTGGGCTGCGGCGTACTTGCAAGCGCCGTGTGCATGGACAAGGACGCAAGCCACCGCCTGGCCGCCGCGGCCGGCGTGCGCTCGCCCAAGTGCGAGGTCCTCTACCGCGGCGCCTCCGAGGCCGAGGGGCAGGCCGCCGTTGAGGCCTGCGGCGGCTTCCCCGTCTTTGTGAAGCCTGCGCGCGGCGGCTCCTCCATCGGCGTCTCCAAGGCCTCTGACCAGGCGAGCTTCTGCGAGGCGCTCGACGCTGCGTTTGCCCTTGACCCCAAGGTGGCCGTCGAGGAGGCCATCGTGGGCGACGAGGTGGGCTGCGCCATCGTCGGCGACGCCGTCAACGGCCTGCGTATGGGCGAGGTCGACCAGATCAAGGTCCTGGGAGACGGCTTCTTCCGCATCCACCTGGAGAAGAACCCCGGTCAGAACACGGAGCTGCGCTGCCCGTCCGACCTTAACGGCGCGGTCCTGGCAAAGGTGCGCAACGCGGCCCGGCGCGTGTACGAGGCGCTCGGCTGCGAGGGCTTCGCCCGCGTTGACCTGTTCGTCACCCCCGAGCACGAGGTGGTCTTCAACGAGGTCAACTCCACGCCGGGCCTCACGTACTACAGCCGCTTCCCTCAGATGATGCGCGTCGCCGGCCACGAGCTGGGCGACGTCCTCGAGGAGCTCATCGAGGCCAAACTGGCGTAGGGAGCAGGAAGGCACTTCTCGCCGCCGAAAAGCATGTCACAACTTTTGATATAAAGCGCTTTACCTGCGTCTAGCCGTCAAGTTGTGACATGCTTTGCTGGCTAGTGGGCTCCCTTTTGCGTCCAGTGGCGTATGACCCGCTTGCGAAGGGCGTCCTGGGCCTCCTGGAACTCCGCCGTGGTGTCTGGCGCCGCCCCCAGCAGCTGGGCAATTCCGTTCAGCGCCCGATGCATCTCGAGCTTATGCGAGAAGTGCCGCGAGGTTATGGTCCTTACCCTGATGCCCAGCATCGAAAGGGCCGCGATGCGGTCTGCGTCGTGCGTCCGCCTCTTGAGCTCCGCGTGGCTCTCTCCGTCATACTCCAGCGCCAGGCCGGCCTTGGGAAAGTAGAGGTCGAGCTCCAGGAAGCTCGATGAGAACGCCGTTCTCATGGATGTTGGTATGTCCACGCGGTGGTTCATGGAGAAGTCCGCAAGGCCCATTCCGCCTTGGGCCCGGGGCAGGGCGAGCATGATGGCCAGTGCCGTCTCCATCGGGGAGCGCGACCCCTCCCTCACGAGCGAGAAGGTCCTCCTTGCCCGGCAGACGCCGTTCGCGCCGCCGAGAAGCCCCAGGTATCCCGTGATATCTGCGCGCGTGGCAAGGGCTGGACGGGTGCGGTAGGCGTCTCCTGCCCCGAGGAAGGTCTCGTAGGAGCCGCAGGCTTCGTACCCAAACTCCAGGAGCTCGAGCGGGTCTGCCCAGGCGGCGGCCTGCACGAAGGTCAGCGCGGCGTTGGTGACCCAGACGCCCTCGGCCACCTGCGCGATCATCTCCTCCTTGATGAGTCTGCCAAAGACATGGGACCTCGTGCCGCGTGTCCGGCACCGCTGGGAGACAAAGGGGACGAGGATGTCTATGGTCGCCGCGTCCTCGGGGGTTACGCCGCAACCAAGCAGCACCTCCCTCACGCGGGCCATGACCTGGCTCGCCTTGAGGCCGGGGGCCATGATTCCCGTGTGGCCGGGGGCAGACATTGCCTCCTGCCGCCGCGGGGCGTGGTAGAGCTGCCAGGCGGTTCTGTGACACAGCACGACGGGAACATCCATCCGGCTCCTCTCGCTGGGGCGGGACATGAGTATGCCCGCCGCGTGCTGAGCGATGGGTCCCTATCCAACCGTGACCACAATCTCTATAATGTAGTCACAAACGCGAGGATTGGGGGTTTCGATGGATGCCACGGCTACGCTGGAGCCCGTTGGGGTCAGGGAGGCAAAGGCCAGGTTCAGCTCGCTCACCGAGACGGTGAACGAGCTGGGTGCGCCACTCACGGTGCTCAAGAACAACAGGCCATGGGTGGTCATCCAGCCGGCCGACGCCGGTGCTGCGGAGAGGCGCCGCAAGCTCGACGCCTTCCGCGCCCTTACGGCGTCCATTGAGGCCGAGAAGCCCGCGGGGGCTGGCGCTGCCTGGGGGAGCATCGAGCGTGATCGGGAGCTGCTTGGCGAGGAGCGGGTGAGACGCTTTGGCTGAGGTCGTCCTGGACACTAACGTGCTTCTCGACTACTTGGATGCCAGTCGCCCGGAGCACCGTGCCGCCGTCGACGTTATCTACGAGCTTCTCGACGACGCCGAGCTGGGACCGGTGGTGACGGCCGGGTGCCTCAAGGACGTCTACTACATCCTGTGCCGGAGGTATCGCAACGAGGCCGTGGTGCGGCAGCGGCTCGATGACTTCCGGCAGATCGTGCGGGTCCTGCCCCTTGACGCCGCGGTGCTGGACGCCGCCTTTGCGAGTGACGAGCCAGACCTTGAGGACGCCCTCGTCCGCGCCTCGGCCGAGCTCGTGGGGGCCCGAGCCATCGTCACGCGCGACGTTGCCGCGTACTCGCGCTCGAGCATTCCCGCCATGGCGCCACGCGCGTTTCTCGCCACGCTGGAGGGGTGAGTGGCGGCCCGCGGGCAAGCGCTGCCAGCAAAAAGCGTGTCACAACTTTTGATGCAAAGCGCTTTACCGGCGCGGAGCCACCAAGTTGTGACACGCCCTTCTCGCCGAGAAGGGCGTGGCGGCCGGAAGGCGCTCCGGCCGCCACGCACGCTACTTGCCCTGGACCATGGACAGCGAGATCTTCTTTCGCTGGAGGTCGACCTTCTCAACCCAGACGGTCACGGTGTCGCCGACGCGCACGACGTCGCTGGGGTGCTTGACGAAGCGGTTCGACATCTTTGAGATGTGCACGAGGCCGTCCTGGTGGACGCCCACGTCGACGAAGGCGCCGAAGTCCACCACGTTGCGAACGGTGCCCCTGAGCTCCATTCCGGGCTGGAGGTCCTCCATGGTGAGCGCCGCGCGGCTGAAGACCACCTCGGGGGCATCGTCGCGCGGGTCGCGGCCGGGCTTCTTGAGCTCGTTGATGATGTCCACCAGGGTGAGCGTGCCGCACCCCAGCTCGCTGGCGAGGGTGCCCACGCTGCCCACGCGACGCTCGATGTCGGGCACGCCGCCGCGTGAGAGCTCGTCTGCGCCCACGCCGGCGCGGCGCAGGACCTCGGTTGCCACCGGGTAGCTCTCGGGGTGGACGCTCGTGGCGTCGAGCGGGTTCTTGCCACCCGTGATGCGCAGGAAGCCCGCGGCGTTGAGGTAGGCCTTGGGGCCCAGCTTGGGCACCTTGAGGAGCTGGCGGCGGTCAGTGAAGGCGCCGTTCTGCTCGCGGTAGGCCACGATGTTTCTGGCCACGGTCGGCGTGATGCCAGAGACGTAGCCCAGAAGGCTCGCGCTCGCGGTGTTGACGTCCACGCCCACGCGGTTGACCACGTCCTCCACCACGTTGCCGAGCGCCCGGGAGAGCTCGGCCTGGTCGAGGTCGTGCTGGTACTGGCCCACGCCGATGGACTGGGGCGGGATCTTGACGAGCTCGGCCAGCGGGTCCTGCAGGCGGCGGCCCAGGCTCATGGCGCCGCGGACGGTGACGTCCAGGTCCGGGTACTCCTGGCTTGCCAGCTCGGAGGCGGAGTAGACCGAGGCGCCAGCCTCATTGACTATGGTGTACCGCAGGTCGGGCGCGGACTCGCCGATGAACTCGCTCACGACCTCCTCGGTCTCTCGGCTGGCGGTGCCGTTGCCGATGACGATGGTGTTGACCTGGTCCTTCTTGACCAGTCGGGCAAGCTCACGCTTGGTGCCGGCCACGTCGTGGCGGGGCTTGGTGGGAAAGACCACGCCGTGGTCAAGGAGCTTGCCCGTCTCGTCCATGACGGCCACCTTGCAGCCGGTGCGGTAGCCCGGGTCAAGCGCCAGCACGCGGGCGCCGCGGACGGGGCGCGCGGAGAGAAGCCCCTCGAGGTTCTTGGCAAAGACCTTGATGGCCTCGGTCTGGGCGCGCACGGTCAGGCGGGCACGCTCCTCGCGCTCAAGGGAGGGGGCCATGAGGCGCTTGTAGCCGTCGGTCACGGCCGCGTCCAGGTAGGGCGCGAAGGGGCCCTGACGGCGAGGCCAGCGTGCGCCCAGGCGGGCCACGGCGGCCGTCTGGTCCACGGCCACGCGGACGCGCAGCTTGCCCTCGCGCTCGCCGCGGTCCATGGCCAGGATGCGGTGGTTGGGAACCTTGCGCAGGGGCTCGGCGTAGTCGTAGTAGGGCTCGTAGGGGGTCTTCTCGGCGGCGTCCACGGCTACGGAGCTGACGTCTGCGGTGGCCTCGGTGAAGGCGCGCAGGTCGGCCACGTTCTCCGGGTCCTCGGCCACGGTCTCGGCCACGATGTCCTGGGCGCCCGCAAGGGCCTTCTCGGCGGTGTCGAAGCCAGCCTCGGCGTTGACGTACCCCTCGGCGGCGGCCAGCGCTCCTCCCTTGGGGCTGACCTGCATGATCATCATGTTGGCAAGCGGCTCCAGACCTGCCTCGCGGGCCTTCTGCGCGCGGGTCTGGCGCTTCTTGCGGTAGGGCTTGTAGAGGTCCTCCACGCGCTGCAGCTGCGTGGCGGCGTTTATCTCTGCCTCGAGCTCGGGAGTGAGCTTGCCCTGGACCTTGATGAGGAGAAGGACGTCGCGCTTGCGCTGCTCGAGGTTGCGCAGGTAGCCCAGGCGCTCCTCGAGGGCGCGCAGGGCGACGTCGTCCATGCCGCCCGTGGCCTCCTTGCGGTAGCGGGCGATGAAGGGGATGGTGTTGCCCTCGTCGATGAGGCCGACGGCCGCGCTGACGGCCTCGGCCTTGAGTCCCAGCTCCTCGGCGAGCGTGGAAACTATGTCCATGTTTTATGCCCCTGTCTGTGTTTGGCAATGCGGTGCGAAAAGGTCACTAGCATACCCGAAAGCGCGCCGCCGGGGGGCGGGGGACGGGATTACTTGGCTTGGGGCTCCGCTTCCATCAGAGAGACAATCCTGTCTATGTCAACGGCGTAGCGTGGCCTGCCCTCGGATTCGTACTTGTTGAGATACGCCTGGCACTCAGAGACGATTTCATGCTCATGGGTATCGATGATTCTTGTGATCGCCTCATAATACGGGTTTCCCTTTGTTCGGAACCTCACTTGGTACCGCTTCGAGATCGGAAACATCTTTATGTAATGGATGCCATGGCGATGACGTGGTTGCGTTGTTGGCCTCGGAGGCAGGGCAAAGTACTGATCCTTCGGTACGTTGGGAGCGATGTTCGACCTGAAGGGAACCGCAAAGTCGAGCTTTCTGCCTCTGAAAGACAGGCGGAGCACGATGAGACAGGGCCGGCCGTGCTTCTGCATGAACTCTCGGTCGCCCCCGGCAAACTTCTCGAAGTGATCATCACTGATTGAGACGATCTTCATCAGGCAACCTCCCTAAAAAAGATGGGACCCGCAGAGGCGGGCCCCATGACAAGTGGACGATATTCTACGCTTGCGCACCCCGTCGTCCTCGGAGGCTAGACGTACACGTGAGCCATGCTCTGAAGCCGTGGCTCTCGGCAATGACAGTCTACCCGAAGTCTTCGCCAAATATGACGAGACGCACGCGGACGGGCTCGCCAGTCCTTCTCTACCGCCGAGGGCCGCGTCGCTTACCTGTGGACGGCTTGCCGGCGTGCTCGCCCCTCTCCTTGGGCGGGTAGGGGCGGATCAGGCACTTCTCGCCAAAGCCGATGAGGTCGGTGCGGCCGGCCTTGTGGAGGGCCTCGTTGACCAGGCGCCAGTTCTCGGGCTTGCGGTACTGTATGAGCGCGCGCTGCATGGCCTTCTCGTGAGGATCGCGCGGCACGTAGATGGGCTGCATGTCGCGTGGGTCCACGCCCGTGTAGTACATGCAGGTGCTCATGGTGGACGGGGTGGGGTAGAAGTCCTGGACCTGCTCGGGCATGTAGCCCATGTCGCGCACGGCCTCGGCCAGCTCGACGGCCTCCTTCATGGTGCTGCCGGGGTGCGAGCTGATGAGGTAGGGCACCACGTACTGCTCCTTGCCGGCGCGGCGCGTGACCTTCTGAAAGCGGCGGCAGAAGGCGTCGTAGACGGCGCGGGGTGGCTTTCCCATGGCGGCCAGGACCGTGTCGCTCACGTGCTCGGGCGCAAGGCGCAGCTGGCCGCTCACGTGGTGGTTAACCAGCTCTTCCAGGAACTTGTCGGACTTGTCGGCCAGGGTGTAGTCAAAGCGCACGCCGCTGCGGACGAAGACCTTCTTCACGCCGGGGAGCTGGCGCAGGTCGCGCAACAGGTCGGCGTAGGAGTCCTCCTCGACCACCATGTTCTTGCAGAGGGTGGGCCACATGCAGCGGCGGTTGCTGCACACGCCGTGCTTGGCCTGCTTGTCACAGGCGGCACGTCCGAAGTTTGCCGTTGGGCCGCCGACGTCGGTGATGTAGCCCTTGAAGTGGGGGTCGCGCGTGAGGGCGCGGGCCTCCTCCATGATGCTGTCGTGGCTCCTGACCTGCAGGACGCGCCCCTGGTGGAAGGTGATGGCACAGAAGCTGCACTCCCCAAAGCAGCCGCGGTTGGCCGCAATGGAGAAGCGCACCTCGTCAAAGTCGAAGGCCGGCACGCCGCCCGCGGCGTCGTAGTCCGGGTGCCACGCGCGGGCGTAGGGCAGCTCGTAGACGGCGTCCAGCTCGGGCGTGGTGAGCGGCGGCTGCGGCGGGTTCTGCACCACGTAGAGGTTGTCGGCGGGGTAGGGCTCCACCAGGCGCCGGGCCGTTATGGAGTCCATATTGCGGTACTGCACGGCAAAGCTGCGCGCGTAGTTGAGGCGGTCTGCCCGCAGCTCGTCGAAGGAGGGCAGCAGGTCGTAGTCGTAGACCTCGTCCAGCGAGTGCGCCTTGTACGCCGAGCCGCAGATCCAGGTGAGCTGGTCGATGGTGAGGCCGGAGTCAAGCGCCTCCGCCACCTCCACGATGGACTTCTCGCCCATGCCGTAGAGCACGAGGTCGGCGCCGGAGTCCAGCAGGATCGAGCGCTTGAGGGAGTCCGACCAGTAGTCGTAGTGGGCAAGGCGGCGAAGGCTCGCCTCGATGCCGCCCAGCACGATGGCCGCGTGCTTGAACGTGCGGCGGATGAGGTTGGAGTAGACCACGCAGGCGTGGTCCGGGCGCGCCCCCATGACGCCCCCGGGGGTGTAGAAGTCCCTGCCGCGGCGGCGCTTGGCCACGGTGTAGTGGTTGACCATGGAGTCCATGTTGCCGGCGGAGACCAGGAAGGCCAGGCGGGGCTCGCCCAGGACGGCAACGCTCTTGGGGTCGTGCCAGTCCGGCTGGCAGATCACGCCCACCTTGAAGCCGTGGGCCTCCAGGGTGCGCGTGATGATGGACATGCCAAAGCTGGGGTGATCCACGTAGGCGTCTCCGCAGACGTAGACAAAGTCGCACTGGTCCCAGCCGCGAGCCTCCATGTCGGCGCGGCTGACGGGGAGAAACGCCTCGCGCGGGGGGCGGGTTGCGTCGGCGGCGCTGGCGGGGCGCGCGGCGGGCTTGCTGGCGGGGCGCGTGGCGTGGGGCTTGGGAGAGGGCTTGGCGGACGGCTTGGACTGCTGCTTGGCCGCCCCCGCGGGCCTGCGGTGCGCGTTGGGGCGCTGGCCGCCCTGGCCGTCGCGGCTCTGGGGGTTGCGCTTTGTGCTGTGGGCCTGGGCCATGGTGCGTCCGTCCTTCTCGACTGGGGTGTTGCTCAATGGTAGCGCTCACGGATGGCTTTGGGGAATGTGGTGCCAACGTGGAGCGGGCGTGGGCAGATTGTGCATCCGACCAGCGGTTGATTGAAAACGACAAAACCGTGGTAAACCATAATCACCTTCTTTCCTTGTTGCCCCCGCCGCCCCTCCAGCGACGGGGGCGCCTTCTTTTTTGCGGAGGGCTGGGGCGGTCTTGGGTGGGGTCGGCCTTGGACGCCCTTCTCGCCGAGCTCCGACCCGCTGGCGCGGCCCCTTCGGTTACGTGTATTAAACCCTTGATGCACGTAGCGCTCTTTTGCGCAAAACCGTCGTACATGTACGCCCCAAACGCGTAAACACCCCCTTCGTGCATCAACCTTTTAATACACGTAACGGAGAGGTGGACGGGAGAGGATGGCCCCTCCGCACAAAAGTCGCCCAGTGCACCAAATGTTTGATGCACTGGGCGACTATCTTGCTATTTGCGGAGGGTAGGCTACACCCGCATCGCCCTCATCGCGTTGAGGATGGCGATGATCGCCACGCCCACGTCGCCAAAGACGGCCAGCCACATGTTGGCCACACCCAGGGCCGCCAGGACGAGGATGACCAGCTTCACCGCCAGGGCAAACACGATATTCTGCCACACGATGCCCATGGTCTTTCTCGCCAGGCGCATGGCCCGGGCGATGTTGGAGGGCTTGTCGTCCATGAGGACCACGTCGGCGGCCTCGATGGCGGCGTCGGAGCCCATGGCGCCCATGGCAATGCCCACGTCCGCGCGGGTGAGCACCGGCGCGTCGTTGATGCCGTCGCCGACAAAGGCCAGCTTGTGGTGGCCCTCCTCGTCGGCCAGGAGCGCCTCCAGCCGCTCGACCTTGTCCGCGGGCAGGAGCTGCGCGTGGTACTCGTCCAGGCCCAGCTGCGCGGCCACGGCGGCGGCCACCTCCTCGCGGTCTCCCGTGAGCATCACGCAGCGGCGGACGCCGACGGCGTGCAGGTCGTTGATGGTCTGGGCCGCGTCGTCCTTGACGGTGTCGGCGATGACCATGTGGCCGAGGTAGCGGCCGTCGGTGGCCACGTGGAGGATGGTGCCTACCACGTCGCAGACCGGCGCGTCAACGCCGTGGGCGCTCATGAGCTTGGCATTGCCCACCAGTACCTCGCGGCCATCAACGCGGGCGCAGACGCCCTGGCCGGACTTCTCGGCGGCGTCGGTCACGCGGCTCTCGTCGACGTCGGCGCCGTACGCGCGGCGCACGGACTCGGCGATGGGGTGGTCGCTGAAGGACTCGGCGTGAGCGGCCAGCTCGAGCAGGGCGTCCTTCTCTGTGCCGTCCGCGGGATGTACTGCCACCACGTCAAAGGTGCCGTTGGTGAGGGTGCCGGTCTTGTCGAAGACCACGATGTCCACCTCGGAGAGCGCCTCGAGGTAGTTGGAGCCCTTGACCAGCACGCCGATCTGCGACGCGCCGCCGATGCCGCCGAAGAACGAGAGCGGCACCGAGATGACCAGTGCGCACGGGCACGAGACCACTAGGAACGTCAGGCCGCGCAAGATCCAGTCGGGCCAGGCGCCGGTGAGAAGGCCCCCTCCCACGGCGAGAAGCGCGGCGGCGCCGGTGACGACGGGCGTGTAGACGCGGGCGAAGCGCGTGATGAAGTTCTCGGTGCGGGCCTTCTTCTCGCTGGCGTTCTCCACGAGCTCCAGGATGCGGCTGACGGTGGACTCGCCGAAGGGCTTGGTGGTGCGCACGCGCAGCACGCCCGTCATGTTGATGCAGCCTGAGATGACCTCGTCGCCGGCCTCGGCGTGGCGCGGGACGGACTCGCCGGTGAGGGCGGCGGTGTCTAGCTGCGTTGTGCCCTCCAAGATGACGCCGTCGATGGGCACGCGCTCGCCGGGCTTGACCACGATGACGTCGCCCACGGCAACCTCGTCGGGGCCCACCTGCGCCAAGCCGCCGTCGCGCTCTACGTTGGCAAAGTCGGGCGCGATGTCCATCATGGCCGCGATGGACTTGCGGCTCTTGCCCACGGCGTAGGCCTGGAAGATCTCTCCTACCTGGTAGAAGAGCATGACGGCCGCGCCCTCGGCCATGTGCGGCTTGGTCTGGGGGAACAGCACCATGGCAAACGCGCCGATGGTGGCCACGGCCATGAGGAAGTTCTCGTCAAAGACCTTGCCGTGGCGGATGTTGCCCCAGGCCTTCTGCAGGACGTCGTGGCCGGCGATGGCGTAGGGGACAAGGAACAGGACAAAGCTGGCGCAGACGGCGCCAGTCTGCCCGAACAAGCTGGCGAGAAGCCCGAGCTCTTCTGCGGTCAGGATCACAAAGAAGACGACGAGCGCGATTCCGATGCGACGCACCTTGTGCTCCAGCGACTCCTTCTTCCTGCGCTTCTTCTTGTTCTTGTTCGTACTGGCCGCAGCCATGGTGACCTCCCGGGTTGGAATCTAAGGCGTTAGTCGAGTAGGGGCCGGTGGGAGCACGGGCTCTTCTAGACCAGAATCTCGCAGTCCGGCTCGGCCTCCTCGGCGTAGTCGATGACGCGCTGCAGCACCTCGTCAAACTCGTCGTCGTCGGCCTCGAGGGTGAGCTTCTGGGTCATGAAGTTCACGGAGACGGACGTGACGCCGTCGAGCCTGGCCAGGCCCTCCTGCAGCTCGCGGGCGCAGTTGGCGCAGTCGATCTCGTCGAGCTTGAATGCCTTCTTCATGGTGGTTCCCTTCCGGTTGTTGGCTTGCTTGCTGATGTTGGGGACTTGCTGTGGGACGCTCTTCTCGCCGGCTACTCGCAGACGTGGGAGAGGCCGACGTTCAGCATGGTGTAGACGTGGTCGTCGGCGAGCGAGTAGACCACGTTGCGGCCGTCGCGCACGCACTTGACGAGGTGGGCCTGCTTGAGCGTGCGCAGCTGGTGGCTGACGGCGCTCTGCGTGGTGCCCGTCTCGTCGGCTATGTCGGCGACGCAGAGGTCGCGGCCCATAAGGCAGAACAAGATCTTGATGCGCGTGGTGTCCGAGAAGACCTTGAACAGGTCGGCCAGGTCATAGAGCAGCTCCTCGTCGGGCAGCTCCTCCGGCGACTCTCCGACCGGGATTCCCTCGCACATGCGTCCTCCTTTCTGAACACATGAACAAACACTCAAACGTTGTATGCCATTGATTGTATGAGCATGTGTTCACATGTCAATAGGAATTTCACCGCTCTCGCAAATTGGGGACGTGTTCAAATTTGCGCAAAAAGGGGACAGGCTAGCTGGCCGTAACGCTGGCAGGAAGCAACCTGTCCCAAGTTTGCGCAAAAACGAACACGTCCCCAATTTGCGGGGGGGGCGGCGAGAAAAGAGGCCGCCCGGTTGGGGCGGCCTCGATGTAAGTCAGGTTGTTGCGGGGGAGCGCGTGAGCTAGGCGAAGTCAATCTTGCCGGTCTCGGCGTTCATGCCGGAGACGATGGCCAGCGACTCCACCTGGTAGCCGCGCTCGCGCAGGCTTTTGCCTCCGGGCTGGAAGCCCTTCTCGATGGCGATGCCGATGCCCTCGACGATGACGCCGGCCTCCTCGCAGATTTCGAGCAGGCCATTGAGGGCGCAGCCCATGGCCAGGAAGTCGTCGAGGATGATG
Organism: uncultured bacterium; assembly: GCA_905215465.1. Taxonomy (GTDB): domain Bacteria; phylum Actinomycetota; class Coriobacteriia; order Coriobacteriales; family Atopobiaceae; genus Paratractidigestivibacter. The sequence continues at coordinate 20,740 of CAJMPT010000022.1, forward strand.
ACGTGCTCGCCGCGCTCGAGGAAGCGCTTGGCGACGATGACCTCGTAGGTGCGGCCCTTGGTGTAGCTCTTGATCTGGGTGCGGTACTGCTCGCCGTCGAGGTTCTTGGACTCCGTCTTGCGGGCGAACACTACAGGCGCGTTGTGGAAGTGGGTGGCGGCCACGCAGGCGATGCCGATGCCGGAAGACTCGATGGTCAGGATCTTGTCGACCTGCTTGCCCTCAAAAAGGCGGGCCCACTCGGCGCCCATTTGGTCGTAAAGCGCGACGTCGCACTTGTGGTTGAGGAAGCTGTCGACCTTCAGGACGTTGCCCTCACGAACGATGCCATCCTGGCGAATGCGGTCCTCGAGCTCCTTCATGCGGAAGTCCTCCTGCGCGGCTTGTGGTGTGCAATCCTGAAAAACGGGTTGCAGTCCATAATGCCACGTTCGCAGCCATTGCGGGGCCAAAACCTACCGTTTGCCGGCAGATTCCCTGCTTTTCTTGGCTAAGATGGGTCCATGGAGAAGAACGACCTCGCATACAGGGACTATGCGCGCATGGCGCGGCTGCCGCTTGACGAGCTGGCGGCCGGCTGCGACGCACAGGCCTTCCACGCCTCGGGCCCCGGCGGGCAGTGCGTGAACACCACCGACTCTGCCGTGCGCATGACGCATCGGGCCACGGGCATCACCGTGACCTCGCGCGAGTCCCGCAGCCAGTACAGAAACCGCCAGCTCTGTCTGCAGAAGATCCGCGCCGAGCTGGAGCGCCGGGCCGTGCCTCCCAAGGTGCGCCACGCCACGCGCCCAAGCCGTGCCGCCCGCGCCCGCCGCATGGACGAGAAGTCCCGCCGCGGCCAGGTCAAGCGCCTGCGCGGCCGCGTGGACGAGGAGTAGCGACCCGTCCCGGGGCGGGACGTGCCGCTGGCGTGGCGCCGTGCTTCTCGCAGGACGCCAGCGCCGCCGCAGCTAGGCATTGACGTGATTGATGAGGGGCTCGCCTGCCGCAAGGTGGGCGAGGTTTTCTGCCGCTATGCTTACGATGTTGTCGAGCGTGACGGCCAGGTGGAACTGGCCCGAGACATGGGGCGTGATCAGCAGGTTGGGGGCGTCCCAGAGGGGGCTGTCCTGCGGCAGGGGCTCGGGCGTGCAGACGTCGAGCGCCGCGCCCGCGAGGTGTCCGGAGGCAAGGGACTCCACCAGGCCCTGCTGGTCCACGAGGTCCCCGCGCCCGGCGTTGGCAAAGTAGGCGCCCTCGCGCATGGAGGCAAAGAAGGCGTCGTCCGCGATGCCCGCGGTCTGGGGCGTGCTGGGCAGCACCGAGCAGACCACATCCGCCTCGGGCAGGAGCCGTGGCAGGTCCGCGAGGGTCCCCATGGCGGCAAAGGGCGCGTGCGGCTCGGCCTCGCGCGAGCGGACGCCGCAGACCGAGGATCCCATGGCAGCAAAGAGACCCGCCAGGTGGGTTCCGATGTCCCCGGCGCCCAGCACCAGCACGCGGGCGCCCCTGAGGGTGGTGACGGGGCCCAGGTCGCACCAGTCGTGCGCGCGCTGGCGGTCCTGGTAGGCGGGCAGGCGCTTGACCAGCGAGAGGACCATGGCAAAGAGGTGCTCGGAGACCGCCTGGCCGTAGGCACCGGTGGCGCAGCACAGGGCGCAGCCGTCCGGAAGCACGCCGGGGGCGGCGTATTGCTCGTAGCCGGCGGAGTTGAGCTGCAGCAGGCGCAGGCCGGACGCGCCGGCGAGCATCTCGGTGGGCAGGTTGCCCACGATGGCATCGGCCGCCTCCACCTGCTCCCTCGTCACGGTCCTGGGCTTGACGTACTCAAAGCGCACCCCGGGTACCGCGGCCTCGAGCCGTGCCCTCTGCTCCTCACTCAGCGGCAGCTGCACCAACACGTCCATGGTCTTCTCCCCACTCCTCTTGCGGCAACGACAACCCCATCTTGTACACCCTGTGAGGGGGGTGCCAGTGCCGTGGCTACTTGCGGTGCCTCCACCACTTGTCCAGGCTGTCGAAGGCGATGCATACCAGCGGGATGGTCGGAAAGACCAGCCAGGCGCTGCCCCAGCGGTCGAAGAAGATGCCCTGCCAGACGTAGTAGGCCGTTGCCAGGAGCGGCCATGCCCCGCTGACCAGCGAGAATGGTCCCTCGCCGTCCAGTGCCGCGCCCACCACGTAGTAGAGCGGAACGAGGAAGCCCAGCAGCAGCGCCGCCACCCACTGGTCCGTCGCCCAGCCCACGGCCAGGTAGGCCACCAGCACCAGTGCGGGGAAGGGGAAGGCGTCCCATCTGCGCCTGAGGTCGCTCTTGCCCTTGAGATCGTGGCCGAGCTCCTCATGCGCGTCGTGCCAGCTCTCGTAGTGCGTGCCGTTGATGGTCACGCCCTCGCCCTCGGGGTCGCTCTCCACGGTGTTGCCCTCGGCGTCGGACGCGTGGATGCCGTCCCAGCCCACGTGGACCTCTTCGCCCCTCTTTGGGCCCACTACGTGGATGCCCTCGCGAAGAGAGACCCCGACCTGGGACTTTGCAGGGTTCTCGTCCTTCTCGCCAGCGTCCTTGGGGTCCGGGGAGGCTTTCCCGAAGAGGAGCTCGTCCAGCGTGACGCCGTAGAGGCCCGCAAGCGCGATGAGGTTGTCGGTGTCGGGCGAGGCCTCGCCGCGCTCCCACTTGCTCACAGCCTGGCGACTCACGCCCAGCTCCGCGGCAAGCGCCTCCTGCGAGTAGCCAGCCGCCTTTCTCCGCGCGACCAGACGCTCTGCCATCTGCATGTCCATGTGACCTCCTGGGTCCAAACGCTCCGTGTGGTGGGGCCGATGCTATTCTGGAGGCGCCGCACATGCCACCAACTTGGGATTGAATGTGGCCGGCAGTGCGCAACCTTGGGTTGCAACGGTTGGTTGCGGCTCATTCTACCTGCGGATACGCTTTCCTGGAGGACGCTTTGGTAAAAGGCATCGGCATAGACTTGGTGAGCCTTTCTGAGTTCCGTCGCATCTGCGGCGACTGGGGCGCGCCGGGCCAGGCGGGCGCGGACATCGCAAACGCCTTCGTCAGGCGCACCTTCACGGCGGCCGAGCTTGCCCAGGCGGCGGCGCGTCACGACCCGTGCGAGTTTCTCGCCGGGCGCTTTGCCTGCAAGGAGGCCGTCTTCAAGGCCGTGGCCCCGCTTACGAGCGAGGGCTTTGACCTGCGGCTCGTCGAGACGCTGGACGCGCCGACCGGACAGCCCCAGGTGAGCCTTGCGGGCGCCCTCGCCCCGGTCCTCTCCGAGGCCGGCGTCACGAGCGTCCTCGTCTCCATCACCAACGAGGAGCAGTACGTCCTAGCCCAGGCGCTGGCCCAGTAGGGCACCGCATTGGGCCTCCTCTGCGCAGAACTCCCCTTCGTGTGAGTGTTTTCGATTTTGGCGTGCAGAAGCGACCTTCGTGTGAGCCTGTTTTGAGGGCAATTGCCGACTCTGACCCTCTTCGGCCAACAAAAGCCCAGTTG
>CAJMPT010000023.1 GCA_905215465.1 uncultured bacterium
GGTAGGCCTCGGCGATCATCGGGCGATACTGCGGCTCGTGACCCGTCACAAAGAACGTGGCCTTGGCCCCATACCGGTCAAGGATGTCCAGGACCTTCTCGGTGTTGGCCGAGGGGCCGTCGTCAAAGGTGAGGTAGAGGGTCTTCTCGCCGTTGCTGTGGTCGAGCCAGTCGGTGTGGCGCTCAGGGTCAAGCGCAAGGTCGGCGGCGCGGTCGTCATCCGTGGGAAGCTCCTGCTGCCCGGAGGCATCCGCGGCCGGGGCCTCCGACTCCTCAGGCTGCTGCCTGTCGTTCACCACTTCCCTCTTGCCGGCATTGCCCGCGGCCGGCGCGGCAGGCGAGAAGGACCCGGACACGGCAACCGCCACGCCAGCACACACGCCCAGCACCAGCACGGCCACGAGCGCCGCGGCGGCAACGCGCGCCGTCCGTCCGCTCTTGTCGCGGGGTGTGCCTCGGCGATCGGCTCTTCTCTCTGCCATTCCCCATGCTCCAGTTCTTGTGTCGTTTGCGGGAAGGTGGCCCAGGGTCTTTCAAGAAACCTCAAGCCCTCTGTCACCGTAAGGGGTCCGCCCGTCGAACGCAAGCATCCGGCGAGATAAGACACGCGCGTCATCGCAAACGGCCCGAGCCGCCAGCTGGGGCCCGGGCCGTCCGAGTCGTGTGTGCTTGGAAGGAGCTCCTACGAGAGCGCGATTCCGCCCAGCCAGCCACAGCGCACGGTGGACGTGATGCTGTACTCGCTCACCCAGGCCGAGAGGCTGCTGGTGCGCAGACGGCCGCTCGCGTTGTCGCGGACGGTGTTGTTGCCCAGGTAGATGCCCACGTGGCCGTAGATTCTGGCCGCGGAGCTGTAGGGCGCGGACGGGCAGGCCACAATCATGCCGGGTTGGATGTTGGAGACGGACGTGTAGCAGTACCAGTTGTACATGTCGCACGCGTTGCCGCCGCCAACGTTCAGGCCGGCCGCGGAAAAGACGCGGCTGACCCACGCGGCGCAGAGGCCGGAGCCCGGGGACGGCACGGAGTAGGCCGCCGACTGCACGGCGGCAAGGCTGCCGTTGCCCGTGACGGTCTGGCTGCCGCCTGAGCTGGAGCCGCCGGAGCTGGAGCCAGATCCGGAGCCGGAGCTGCCGTTGTTCCTGTTGGCGGCGGCTGCGGCCTTCCTGCGCTCCTCCTCCTGGCGTGCGGCCTCCTCCGCGGCCTTCTGGGCGGCAAGAAGCTCGGCGTCACGCTGGGCCATGAGCTCCTTGACCTCGGAGCTGAGGTTGTTGACCAGGTCCTGGGCCTCGGCTTGCTTGGCCTGGGCCTCCTCGAGCTGCTGCTCCTGCTGGGCCTGGAGGCCCTCGAGCTCGCTCTTCTGACCCTCAAGCTCGGCCTTCTCGGCCTCAAGGGAGCACTTCTGGTCCTCGAGCTCGGCCTTCAGGTCCTTGACCTCGGAGATCATGGCCTGGTCGGCGGCGCTGATCTTGTCGAGGTAGTAGATGTTGCTCGTGAGCTCCTCAAAGGTGGCGGAGGAGAGCAGGATGTCCAGTACGGAGGAGCCGCCGGACTTGTAGGCGGAGCTCATGCGGTCGCCCAGCTGCTGCTGCTTGGCCTCCACCTCGGCCTGCTTGGCGTCGATCTCGGCCTGCTTCTGCTCGATCTCGGCCTGCTTGGCGTCGATCTGCGCGGAGAGGTCTCCCACCTGGGCCTGGGTCTGGCTCAGCTGCTCGGCGATGGCCGAGTACTCCTGGCCGATCTGGTCGAGCTTCTGCTGCGCCTCGTCATAGCTGAGCTGCGCCGCGTCGAGCTTCTCCTGCGTGGTGGCGGCGTGTGCGATGGCCGGGCTCAGGACGGCGCACATGCCGGCGCCCATGAGGATGCGCAGGGCGTCCCTGCGGGTAACGGTTCTGGGGGTCAGTCCGACCTCGGAAGAGTCAATACGCTTGCGCGACATTCGGTCTCCTTGGATACGGTGAAGCTGCGTGTGATTGAGCTGAATGCGTTCCAATTCTAGCCGAGAAGCCCCTCTATGACCAAAACCACACGCACCCAAAAGCGCGAGCGGCGCCCCGGAACCCCCGGAGCGCCGCAGGTAAACAACGCAAGTCGTGCATCTCAGGCGAGAAGTGCCCCGGCTGGAGCGCCTGGACCAGCGCCGCGGGGCCCGGCGCCGCCAGTCCTTCTCGCCTAGCGGTTCTCTATCTGGGCCACGTTGCCGATGCTGATGGTGATGCGACCCTCGGCGTCGGTGGAGAAGTCCAGGTAGCCGGGCTTGTCGGCAAGCTCCGACGGGAAGCTGATCTCAACACCGGTGTCGGTGCGGATCTTGTGGCTCTTGGTCAGGCGGTTGGCCACGCCGCGGCGCACGGGCGCCTCCTCGGGCAGCTTTGCCTCGCGGACGCGCTCCTCGTAGACCTGCTGCACGTCGGGCCTGTCCTCAAAGATCTGGCGCCCCACCTCGGCAGGCTCGATGACCTCGTCCTGGTCGGCCTTCTCGGCGACGTAGGCCTTGGCGCGGGAGACCTCCACGGCCGGCGTGAGGCCGTACTCCTCGGCAATGTCGCTCACAATGACGCTGACCTCGTCGATGACCTCGTGGCTGGAGGCGGAGGACACGCACTGGAGGAACTTCTCGGGGATGACCATGGACGCGGCGCCGCCAATGGAGCGCTCCTTGTCGTGGAAGTCTATGGTCATGGCCTCGCAGTCGACGAGCACGTAGGAGTCCACCTTCTGGGTGGGGCTGGGCAGCGTGGTGTCCACGCGCGTGATGTCGTTGGTGGTTCCGCCCACCTCGTGCATGAAGGCCTGCTTGCGCGGCAGGAGCACCACGGCAAAGAAGCGCTTGCCCGCCGGACCGTCAAATGCAGCGTCGACCTGCTCCTCGGTGGAGGAGGCGTCTATCTTGGCCTCGTCGGTGTCGCGGAAGTCAGCCACCAGAAGGTCGCACTGCTCGAGCTCCTCCGCGCGACGCAGCTCCTCCCAGAACCACTGGGCGATCTGCGTCGAGAAAGCCACGAAGTCCGTGCCCCCGCCCAGGTAGTGCTCGAGCTCTCCGGCAAAGCCCGACTCCGGCGAGAACTCGCCGTGCTTTGACTCCGCGTTGGCCACGATGCGGCGCAGGCGCCTCTGGACGTAGGAGCGCGTGGCGCGCGACTCCAGGTCCAGCGGCTGGTCGGAGAGGTAGGCGGAGCCCTCCTCGAAGTCGAAGACGTGCAGGATTGCCTGGCTGACCTTGAGCATGTGGTTCTACTCCGAATCTTGGTTCTGGCTTGCGGGCGTGGCCGCCTCGAGGGTCTCGGCGACCTCGTCGATGTCGGCGGCGTGCTTGCCGTCGGCATCGCGCTCGAGGGCGCCGATGAGCATGCGGTAGGAGTTCTCGTTGGCGTTCTTGCGCGGCGAGGTCTTCGCGTAGCGCTTGACCGCGGCGGCGGTCTTGTTCACCGCGGTGAGGGTGCCGGCGCCGGCGACGCAGCCGCCCGGGCAGGCCATGCCCTCGAGCAGGTAGCCATTGTACTTGCCCTTGACGGCGTCCTTCATCAGCTTGCGGCACTCCTCGAGGCCCTCGGCATTGGCCACGTTGACCTCTCGCTCGGGGTAGCGCTTGTGAATGGCGTTGGCCACGGCCGTCGCCACGCCGCCCGCCACGGCAAAGCCACGGCCGTCGGCGGAGGCCACGTCGAAGTCGCCTCCCTCGCCCGAGAGCTTGGTGTAGTCGATATCCTTGGCCTCCATCATGCCGGCCATCTCCTCGAAGGTGAGCACGAAGTCCACCTCGGAGCGGACCGAGCGGCGCATGGCCTCGAGCTTCTTGGCCGAGCACGGCCCCACGAAGACGATCTTTGCGTTGGGGTGCTGCTTGCGGATAAGGCGCGCGGTGAGCGTCATGGGCGTAAGGGCCATGCTGATGCAGTCGGCGTTCTTGGGGAACTCCTTCTTTGCCATAACCGACCAGGCCGGGCAGCAAGAAGTGCCCATGAACGGAATCTTTTCAGGCACCTCATCGAGGAAGTCCTCGGACTCCTGGATGGTGCACAGATCGGCGCCGAGGGCGACCTCCTCCATGCCGGAGAAGCCCAGCTGCTTGAAGGCCTCGCGGAGCTTGTCGACGTTGCCCTTGCCGCCGAACTGGCCGACGAAGGCCGGCGCCACCTCGGCGATGACCTCGTCGCCGGCGTTGATGGCCATGATCACCTGGAAGATCTGGCTCTTGTCGGCGATGGCGCCAAACGGGCAGTTGACCAGACACTGGCCGCAGCTCACGCACTTCTCGTAGTCGATCTTTGCGCGACCGTGGTCGTCGGAGCCGATGGCGTGCATGCCGCAGGCGGCGGCGCAGGGGCGCTCGAAGTGGTGGATGGCGTGGTAAGGGCAGGTCTTGGCGCACAGGCCGCAGTGGACGCACTTCTCCTGGTCGATATAGGCCTTCTTGTCCTTGAAGGTGATGGCACCCTTGGGGCAAATCTCTCGGCAGGGGTGGGCCAGGCAGCCCTGACAGGCGTTGCTCACCTCATAGACGTTGTCTTTGCAGGCGTTGCAGGCAAACTTGATGACGTTGATCAGGGGCGGCTGGTAGTAGGTCTCGGGGACCGAGGCGTCGATGATGCCGTCGGTCATGCTCTGCGGCTTGTCGACGCCCTGCAGCGGCAGGCCCATGGCCAGGCGGATGCGCTCAGACACGATAGCGCGCTCGAGGAAGACGGACTCGCGGTAGGTCGCGATCTCGCCGGGGACGATCTCGTAGGGCAGGCGCTGGAGATCTCCCTCGGAGTCCTCCCCCTGCTCATAGGCGATGCGGGCGACGCCCGCGAAGACCTTTCGGTGGATCTCGGTAAGGTTGGTGTAGACACCACGCATAGTGCCAGGCATAAGGATCCCTCTCCCCTTTTGGTTGCGATTTTCTTGCTAGGCGGAGCTCCCCCTCAGAAGCAGCCGCACCCCACAAGTATGGCCCAAACTGACGGCATGCGGCTACAACGGCACCGTATTGGCACAGCAGGCGAGAAGCCCGCGCCGCTCGTGGCGCTAGCCCCAGAGCGCGGGGTCCCACGCACCCAGGCGGGCGGGCCAAGCCGTCCGCAGGCGCAGGCGCTCATGGGTGCTCGGGTGCTCGAGCTCCTCCTCGAAGGCGTGGAGCAGGAGGCCCGAGGCACTTCTCGCCCCGTTGTAGAGCGTGTCTCCCACAATGGGAAAGCCCAGGTGGGCAAGGTGAACGCGGATCTGGTGCTTGCGGCCGCTGCCGAGCTCCACAGCCAGGAGGCTGCGCCCGCCCGCATAGGCCAGGCGACGCACGCGCGTGAGGGCGGGCTTTCCCCTGCCGGGGACACAGACGCGCATGCGACGCGCGTCGTGGCGGTCGCGGCCGAGCGGCTGCTCTATGACCTTCTCGCCAGAGGGAAAGCGTCCCTGGACCACGGCGAGGTAGCGCTTTGCCATGGCGTGGCCAGCCACCTGCGCGTCAAGCGCCGGCTGTGTGGCCTTGTCTAGCGAGAAGAGCACGAGGCCGGAGGTGCCCACGTCAAGGCGCTGCACGGCCTGGGGGCGCGCGTCGGGACGGCCCGTCGCGGCAAGGTGGTCCGCCACGAGGTCGGTCAGCGTCTGCGTGCCGGTGCCGTCCCCGTGCACCAGGATGCCCGCCGGTTTGTCCACCGCAAGCAGGACCTCGTCCTCGTAGACCACGGCGATGTTTTTGTGAGAAATACCGTTCATGGCGCCATACCGTCCTCTCGCCGCCGAAGGCCAAGCACCCAGCATACCGCGTCAGGGATGCCAAAAGTATGCTTCCCTCATCAATGCTCGGTACCGAGGAGGTCGCCATGCACGATGCCAGGACACCCCGCGCAAATGAGAACTTCCCCGACGATAGCCAGGAAACGCTGCAGACGCTGCGCCCGGACGGGACCCTCGGCGAGTCCGAGGAGGACATGGAGGCGCGCCTTGCCATGGAAAGCCTCATGCGCCATCGCCGTGCGCGCAGGCGCAAGAAGCTGATCGCAGGTGGCATCGTCGGCGTGATCGTGCTCGTGGGCGCCGTCGCGTGGGGCATCTCGAGGTTCACAGGGAACGCCAGGGGCGGCGACTCGCCCCAGCTCATGACGACCTTCGTCGACCGCGGCGACTTTACCGAGGCGGTCGAGACCTCCGGCGCAGTCAAGCCCGTGACCACCGTCGTCGTGAACCCCGAGGTCGGCGGCACCATCGAGTCCGTGAACGTCGCGGAAGGGGACACCGTCCAGGAGGGCGACGTGCTCCTTACCGTAAAGAACGACGAGCTGGACAAGGCGATTCGCGACGCGGAGATGGGCGTGCGCAACGCAAAGCTCGGCGTCTCGCAGGCTCAGTCTGCCTACGCCACGACGCTCGAGGCGTACAACAAGGTCGAGGAGATAAAGGACGAAGCAGGAAACGTCGTCGAGTACAAACGCGGCGCGGAGGGCCGCGACGTCGACTCGGCCGCGTTCGCCGTAGAGTCCGCCAACAACTCCCTCTCCGACGCCCAGGAGGCCTACAGCATCGCCGTCGCGAACGCCGAGAAGCGCACGGTGCGCGCCCAAGGGCGGCTCGGTAGTGGCCATGAACGCGCAGGTCGGCGCCTCAACCGACTCCGCCGCAAACGCCGGCGGCCTCATCCAGATCGCCGACCTCTCGCAGATGACGGTCAAGGTCCAGGTCAACGAGGTCGACATCTCGAAGGTCTCGGTCGGGCAGATGGCCAAGGTCACCTTCTCTGCCTTGCCCGGCGTCGAGCTCGACGCTCAGGTCACCCGCATCGCGACCGTCGCGGGCAGCGGCGAGGACTCCTCCGGCCACGGCGGGGGCGTCGTGACCTACGACGTCAGCCTGCTCATCCCCCAGCCTGCCGCCGAGCTCAAGCCCGGCATGACGGCCAACGTCCAGATCATGCTCCAAAGCGTGCCCGACACCCTCATGGTCCCCTTGAGCTGCGTGGCTATGGACGAGGCGGGCGGCTCCTACGTCATGGTCGTCACCGATTACGAGACGGGCGCCGCCGAGCGCAGGTCTGTGAGCGTCAGGGCATCGAACCAGACGACCGCTGCCATCGAAGGCGACGTCGACGAGGGCGACAAGGTCCTTCTTGACCCGTACTCGGTGCCCGACCCCGACATGGGTACCAACGACGGCTCGGGCCCCGTCTCGACCGACGGCGAAGCGCCCGTCGCAGAGAACGCCGCGGGGTCCGCGTCCGACGACGGCGCCGAGCCTACCGCCGCGGCGGATACGGCGGCGTAGCGCCATGGCCGCCCCCGTCATCGACATCTCCGGCCTCTGGCGCATCTACGAGTCCGCCGCCGGCCTCACCACCGTGCTGCGCGGCGTCTCGCTGCAGGTCGCGCGCGGGGAGTTTCTTGCCATCATGGGGCCTTCGGGCTCCGGCAAATCGACGCTCATGAACACGCTCGGCTGCCTCGACCGCCCGACCGCTGGCTCGTACCGCCTCGAGGGCGTGGAGGTCTCCGAGCTCTCCGAGGACGACCTTGCCTACGTGCGCTCTTCTCGCCTTGGCTTCGTGTTCCAGTCGTTCAACCTCATGCCGCGCGCCACGGTGCTCAGAAACGTGATGCTCCCGCTCGTCTACTCCGACATCGCGCCGCGCGAGCGTGAGCTGCTGGCATGGAAGGCCCTACACGCAGTCGGCCTGCCCGAGGAACACTTCCTCCACCGCGCCAACGAGCTCTCCGGCGGCCAGATGCAGCGCGTCGCCATCGCCCGCGCCCTTGTGAACGACCCGGCGATCATCCTCGCCGACGAGCCCACGGGCAACCTCGACACCGCCACGGGCGAGCTCGTGATGAAGACCTTCCGCCGCCTCCAGAAGCGCGGGAAGACCATCGTGCTCATTACCCACGACGCGGAGGTGGCCGCCTGGGCCGACCGAACCGTGCACATCCGAGACGGTAGGCTGCTCACCGACGAACAGGAGCGCGCCGTCCAGGAGCAGCTTACGGGCGGCGTCGAGGACACGGGCGGCGTCGGAAGCGCTCGGCTCGCGCCCGGCCGAATCAAGGAGGTACCCACCGTATGAAAGCGCGCGACCTCGCCTACGAGACAGGCTCGGCACTTCTTGCCAACCGGATGCGGACCCTGCTCACCATTCTCGGCATCGTAATCGGCATCGCCGCCGTGATCGCGCTCACGTCGCTCATCGACGGCATGCGCGCGGCCATTGTGGGCCAGCTCGGCCTCAACGCCGCCCGCACGGTCGAGATCACGTGTTGGCCGCCGAACAACCGACAGCTCACCGAGGCAGACGTCGAGACCATGGCCCGCGACCTCGCCGGCGACTACGACTTCATAACCTGCTGCGCCAACGCCTGGTCGAGCGTGTCGAGCCCGACCTCCTCATCCGAGGAGATGACGATCATAGCCTGTGACGAGAAATTCTTTGAGGCGAGGGGCCTGAAGGCCCAGAAGGGACGGGTCTTCACCGCCGAGGAGAACGAGGAGTCCTCGATGGTCGTCCTGCTCGGCGGGGCCTCGGTAAAGAAGCTCTTTGGGCAAGCCGACGCCGATGCCGTGGGAAAGACGGTGCGCATCGGCAACGACACCTATACCGTGGTTGGCACGCTCGAGTCGGACAGCATGCAGGGCGACTGGGGCGTGGCCTACATCCCCTACCGCACGGCCAAAGTCCGCCTGATCGGCCAGCAGGACAACGCCGCGCTTAGCATCTTCGGCTTTGCTCGCGAGAACGCCGACATCTACAGGGTGGCCGAGCGCACCGACTCGTACCTGCGCACGAAGTACAACATCCCCGAGGCCGACCCGGACGGGGGCGGCAGCTCGGAGGAGGGCTACTGCCACGTCTCGACGGCCCAGTCTATGCTCGACCAGCTGGAGAGCACGATGTCGTCTTTCCGCCTGATGGCGTTCGCCGTGGCGGGAATCTCGCTTCTAGTCGGCGGCATCGGCATCATGAACATGATGCTCACCAACGTGACCGAAAGGATCCGAGAGATCGGCCTGCGCAAGGCGCTCGGGGCCAAGCGGGCGGACATCACAGCGCAGTTCCTGCTCGAGAGCATCGCGATCTGCATCGCGGGCGGCGTCATCGGCGTCGCCGTGGGCTACGGCGCGGCATGGCTGCTCGCGGGCTTCGCCGGGTCGAGCCTCGGCTACGAGAGCCTCGTCCCCGTAATCACGCTGCAGACCGCGCTTATGGCGACGGGCATCTGCTGCGGTATCGGCGTGCTGTTCGGATTCTACCCCGCTCGGCGCGCCGCCCGCCTCGACCCCGTGGAGGCGCTGCGCTACCAGTAACTAGGAAGGGCGCTCTGCCGCGGTCGGCGCCCTTCCTTGTGCCCAACTCCCCCACGGCGGATGGATTTCGGGTTTTCGACCCAGATGCGTCCGCCGTGTAGGGGCTGATTCTTCTTGGTGGGTTTGCGGGAAGGCGCGGCGGCTATTCGCGGCGCTCGGAGAACGCCGCCACAATGCCCCCGCGATACGCGGCGGCATACTTTTTGCGGTCTTGCTGATATACGCTTGCGACCAGCGTATCGGTCATGAGCATCACGCCCGCGTCCACTCCCATTGACGTCATCGGCGTCGAGCGGTCGGCGACCTCGATAACGCGCAGGCTCGAGGTCGCAAGCCTCGAGAGAGGGTTATCCGACGCGTCGCAGATTGCTAACACGGGGATTCCCTTGGCCACAGCGGCCTTCGCCACCCCCACCGGTTCGACTTTGTCTCCCGATTTTGAGACGACAACCAGCAGATCTTTGTTCGGGTCGAGCGTCCGCAGGCGTCGCTTAACCTGGATAATCTCAGCATCGCAGTAGGCGTTCTTTCCAAGCCCGACCAATGACCAGCACAAGCGGGACGTCAACAAACCGCTCTCCATGCATCCATAGCAAATGATGGTGTCCGCCCCATCGACAAGACGGACCGCCTGGGCCAGATTATCCTCGGTATTGCTTCTTACGACGCCTTTTAGAAGCTCGTGGTACTTTGCTTCGATCTTGCTCATGACGGTGAATAACCCGTCGTCATTCTGTATCTCGGTGCTCAAATCACCGGAACTTTTGATATCGGCGATCATCTCGCCGAACATTGAGTACCCCATCTTTTTCGAGAAGCGCATGACAGTCGACTGCCCCACGTCGAGACGCCGGGCGAGCTCGTGCGAGGTCACGTCCTCAATCTCGTCGCCGTTCATGATGAGATAGTCGGCGACCTTTCTCTCCGCCATGGTGAATTTAGGGTAGAGACTCTTGACCCTTGTGGTGAACAGCGCAATCACCGTCCAAATAAAAAGGGCCGGGGAAGATCAACTTCCCCGGCATAGGCGTACTACCAGAGGCAATGTTAGAGGTCCTCTTCCTCATCAATCATATCCGACCGGCCGGCGCTTTCCTCAAAAAACCCGACTCCTCCGGGAACCGACGCGCAAAGAAGGTCCACGACTTCCGAGGCCTTCGGCCCATCCTCAATGCTCAGAGCCGCTTCCAGGATCGCAGCCAAGTTCATTCCGGCAACGACCTTAACCTGGTCGTTCTCATGCGCAATCATACAGGCACGGTTGTAGGGGGTGCCGCCGACCAAGTCGCAGATGATCACGACCTCCTCGCCACATTCCGCGATGTCCCTCAGGCGGGACTCGAACTCATCCGGCGAGTCGACCGGGGTGAAATCGGCAAACAATACAGCTTCCTCATTACCGGAAAGCATAGCGACGGCAGATGCAACGCCCGAAGCGTAATGCCCGTGCCCAGCAAGTACCAATCTCATCGGGTTATCTCTCCTTCTGCAGGCTTGGGCTTCTCAGCCCCCTCCAAACATTGAATTTCCTGGGCAAAACCGACCAAGAGACGGCAGGCGATTGCCTCGTCGGGAACGGACGGATTCAAACCCGTAATAGTGACGACTGCATTCTCGAGCGGCATCGAAGCGAGAATCTCCTCGATCTTTGCGGCCTGCTCGTCGCCCGTGTTGGGAACAAAGAACCCATAGGCGGCGGCGCGAAGAATAAAGAAAGGCATGATGCCGTGCTTCAAGCAAAGCAGTGCAGGACCGAGGAAGCGCTCACCCCTGCAGAGCTTACGGATGGGCTGTCTGACAACGCGCTCGATGCGATCGCGGAAATAAGGGCTGCTGAACTTGCCCAGCATGGTCTCGAGCAGCGAGTCGTCCGGCACGGGGATGCCGAACTCGGCCTCAAGGGCTCGCCTTCCCTCTCTCCAGGCTTTTCCCGCAAGGTCGGCGCAGAGCTCGTCGGACGCGGCGTCGTTAAGGTATTCGTAGCCCTTGTACGCCCCCATGAAGCCAAGCGAGCAGTGAAGGAGATTCTCGCTCCAGATCTTCTCGGCCATGCTCAGCTCGACATCATTCGAGCGCTGGAAAAAGGACGGGTACTCATACCCCTCGTCGAAGAAGAAGCGGTCCTCGACCGGAAGAATGGGCTTATCATCCCCCTCAAGGGCGAGCGGCTCCGCGTCCGGGTCGGACGAGAAGGTCACCTTACGGTTGGCCTTTGAGGTAATGAGGGCGACCTGACCATCGAGCACGGCAAGCTCGCCTGCGTCAAGCAGCTTCTCCAAGGCACCCTCGAAATAGCTGCGAAGCCCGACGAAGTTGCCGCCAATGATCACCGCCGCCTTATTGGTCATGCCCTCCTCGATTCGCAGGCGAATCATATCGGCAAGGTCTTGGGCCACGGCATCAAAGGAAGCGGGGAAGACCGCAATCGCCACGAACTCCGAGTCGGCGAGCCTGCGCAGATAGGCCCCACGGTCCGCCCGGACATCAAATACCTCAAAACCATCGACGCGAATCTGCTTAAACGCGCCCGTGTCAAGATCGGTCTGTTTGGTGACGAAGTAGCCCTGCTCGCGGAGAGCGCGCACAAGATCGGCGTTGATGTCCGCAAAGGCGATGTCGAATCCGCCCTCAGAGAAAAACAGCTCGCCGAATGTCCCTCGACCTGTGCGACCGGCGCCGATGATCGTCACCTTTCTCATTCGGCGCACTCCTTCTTTTCGTGATAGCTGATCGCGATGCAGTCCATCTTTCCGGAAAGCTCCAGCGGGCCGTACCCGACAGGGATGAAGAGCGTCTCTCCCAGCGAGATGGCCTCGCCGCACACGGTACCGCTCCCGCCAACGCACGTCACAAAGAGGAAGCTGTCGTGCTCAAAGGACGCCTCGCCGTCGACCTTGTAGCGCAGGGCGACGTATTCGCCGGGGACGTCGTGATACACGAATCGAGTCACGCCGTCCTTCTTGACGCCCTCCGGACGCTCCGCCTTAAAGGGGAGCTCCGGGAAGCTCGCGCAGGCGCAGACGTCGTCGATGCTGAGCGGGCGGGCGGGGTCGTTGCGGTCGTTGTCATAGAAACGGTACGTGATGTCGCTGTTCGTGCCGAAGGTCGCGGAGACCTTGCCGGAGCCCCAGCCGCCATGGATCACGCCGGCGGGCGTGTGGACGAAGTCGCCGTCTTTGACCTCGAGCTTCGTGAAGAGCGCGTCCCAGTCCTTCTCGTCGATGCAGCGCCTGAACTCCTTAGCGTCCATGGGCTTATGGCCAAAGAGCCACATGCCCTTCTCGTCGGACTCGTCCAGGGTGATCGCGCCGGAGACCTTGCCGCGACAACCTTCATGCGCCATGGCGTATTCATCGCCGGGGTGGGACTGGTAGGACTGGAAGCCCTCGTTGCACGTGATCGTCATCCTTACGGGGAACACCTCGTCGGAGCAGCCGAAGAGCTCGCGGTGCGTCTGGTAAAGCTCGGAGAGCGTCATGCCCGTGCCCGTCACCGGGTTATCGAGCTCGCCGGGAAGCGCAAGAACGCTGTAGATCGTGCCGACGTTTTCCAGATCGGTCTTCAGGCCAAAGCGGTCGATGAGCTTATGGCCTGCCCACACAAAGGACTTGTACAGGGGCTCGATGCGGTATACGGAGTGATTGCTTATCTCCATAGGTTGCCCTCTCTGCTACAGAATTCCGACGAGGCCGAGCACCACGACGATGCCCATAAGGCCGAAAATCACCTTGGTTACGGACATGCCCTTCTTGGAGAGCAAATACCAGCAGCCGATGACCAGAAGCAGGCTCAGCAGGTTGGGAAAGATGCCGTTGATGACGTCCTGCAACACCACGGGCGTTGCGTCGGCGGAAGCCGCGAACGACAGCGGCGTGGACAGCTTCACGTAGGACGCGGACAGCGCGCCGATGACGATGATTCCGAAGAGCTGGACCGCGGTCTTGATGCGGTCCATCGCGGTGCCCATCAGCGTCGAAACGGCGTCCTTACCGAGGGTGTAGCCGTTGTTGAAGAGGACGCGCGCATAGGCCCACAGCAGAATCGGGGTCGCAATGATGAAGAGCACGACGCCAAGCGGGCTCAGGACATCGCCCGCGCCGGTAAGCGAGATGGCGATGGTGGTGAGCAGCGGAAGAATCGTCGCCTGGACAAGGGAATCGCCCACGCCGGCGAGCGGGCCCATAAGCGAGGACTTGACGGTTCGGATCATCTCGTCGCTTACCGGCTTGCCCAGGGCCTTCTGCTCCTCCATGCCGACGAGGATTCCCCACAGCACGCTCGCCGTCGTCTGCTCGGTGTTGATGAAGTCGAACATGCGCAGCATGCCCTCGCGCTGGCCGTCCTTGTCGTAGTACTTCTTGTAAAGAGGGGCCATATCGTAGGCATAGCAGTTACCGTGCCAGTTCTCGAGGTTGCAGCAGGTCAGATACCTGAGCTGGTAACGCCAAAAGAGGCGGTCGAGCTCTTCTTTGGTCAACGGCTCGCTGCAGATGGGCTCGGAGCTCTGCTCGGCCTCGTTCTTGATGATGTCGCTCATTGTTTTTACAGCTCCACTTCGTCATCGTCGGTGAACACGTTCGCGCTTGCGCTTGCAGTCGATGCCTCAGGACGAGAGTCGATCTTCCAGTACAGGAACGCCAGAGCGGCGCCAAAGATGGCAATGGGGATGAAGCCCATGCCCATGGAGGAAACCATCATGAAGCCCAGGACAAAGAAGATGAACATCCAGTTGCCGACAATGTTGAACTTGAGCAGCATGGCCATACCGACGGCGGGCAGGACGCCTCCAAGAAGGCCAAGCGCGTGCATGACGTTCTGCGGGACGACGGCAAGCAGGCTGTCCACAGCGCCGGTGCCCAGGTACATCAGGACGAAAACGACCGCGAAGTTCATGGCCGCCAGGAATGCCTGAGGAAGAATGACGTTGCCGAGCTCGATCTTCTTGTAGTCGACCTCCTCGATGCCCTTACGGACGATTCCGGTGCACACCGTGTTGAAGGCACGCATCACGTGAGTAAGGTTTGCGGTAAGGATGGAGATCGGCGCCGCGATCGCAAGGGCGGTACCGGTATCCAGACCGTTGATAATCGCGATGGCCATAACAGGATAAGAAACAACGCCCACGTCAATGGAAACTGCTCCGCCAACCGCGAAGGCACCCATGTAGGCAAGCTGAAACGCGACTCCAAGCTCAAGGCCCTTTTGCACATCGCCAAAAAGAAGTCCCACAAGGAGGCCTCCCACAAGCGGTCTCTGGAGCGTATAGCGCCCGAACACCATTCCCCCGAAGGAAGCAAACGTATTTGTGAGGTGATAAAGAAGCGCGACAAGAAGTACCTGAACGAAATAAGCCATGTTAGATGCCAGCCTTTCTCTTTGCCTCGGGCCAGGAAAGATCAGGGGTAGTGAACGCAGGATTGATGATCAGCTTGACGCCGCGGGAATCCAGATAATTCAACGCATCGATCTGGGGCTCCGTGAGGTACAGCATCTTTTCGACGAGCTTTGCGCCGTCACAGTTGGGCTGCGGACCGCAGTTGAGGGCGCCGTCGAACTCAAAGCCCTGCTCCGCGAGCTCCTGAGCAGTCTCGGGCGTCTTGAAGATCACGAGATAGCGCTTCTTTGACGCAGATGCCTCGGGCAGCTTCTCGAGAGCTTTCTTGACAGAAAAACCGAGCACGCGAATGGATCCGAGCGTGTTTGCGAAGACTCCGAGCATGAACTTGTCCCGAGAGATCTCATCATCGACGATGATCACGCCATCGACCGGGTTCTCTTTCGTCACCCTCGTTGTCGTCTGGCCATGCACCACACGACTGTCCACGCGATAGTGAGCGATCAATTCAATACCCCTCTCCAATTCCGGATTCAATGTCTGTAAGGAAGGCCTCCGACGATATAATCGCACAACGCGGATTGAAATGAACCAAGAGAACCGAATTAAGTCGTGAGTGGCTGGTTTATTTGGTTCAGCGGTATACAAAGAAACCCCCCTGCCGTAAGGCAGGGGGTCTCGTTGGCGGTTCGCGTGTTGCCTCGAGCTTACGCCAGGCGGGCGGCGACCTCAGCGACAAGGTCGGCCATGGGGACCTGCACCTGCTCGTGGGTGGCCATGTCGCGAATGGTGGCCACGCCCGCGGCGACCTCGTCGGGCCCGAGCACGACGCAGAGCGTCGCGTGCAGTTTGTCGGCCTGCTTGAACTGGGACTTCAAGCTGCGACCCTGATAGTCGGCCTCGGTACGGATACCAGCGCCGCGCAGCGCGAGCGTGGCGGCAAAGACGGCGTCGCGCTCCTCGGCGCCCGTACCGGCGACGTAGACGCAAGTGGGCTCCGGTGTGGCAAGTTCCACACCCTGGGAGGCCAGTGCCAGCGCGATGCGCTCGAAGCCCACGGCGAAGCCGATACCCGGGGTGGGCTTGCCGCCCTCGAGCTCCATGAGGCCGTCGTAGCGGCCGCCGCCGCCGATGGCGCCGACGCCGGCATCCGCAACCTCGACCTCAAAGACAGTGCGGGTGTAGTAGTCAAGACCACGCACGAGCGTGGGGTCCTCGGTGTAGGAGACGCCCGCCTCGTCCAGGTAGCGCTTGACCGCGGCGTAGTGCTCCGCGCAGTCGCCGCAGAGGTGGTCGTTTACCAGCGGCGCGCCGGCCATGACCTCGTGGCAGTGCGGGTTCTTGCAGTCGAAGGCGCGCAGCGGGTTAATCTCGGCGCGCTCGAGGCAGTCCTCGCACATCTCGTCCTTGTGGTCGAGGATGAACTGGCGGACCTTCTCGCGGTAGGCCGGGCGGCACGCGCCGTCACCCATGGAGTTGATGTAGAGGTGCAGCTTGGAGGGGTCAAAGCCCAGGCGCTTGAAGAACTCCATGAGCATGATGATGCACTCGGCGTCAGAGGCCGGGTCAGAGGCGCCCAGCCACTCCACGCCCACCTGGTGGAACTGGCGCAGGCGCCCCTTCTGCGGGCGCTCGCCGCGGAACATGGCCTCCGCGTACCAGAGCTTGGCCGGCGCGGCGCCCTGCGGCACCAGGTTGTTCTCCACGGCGGCACGAACCACGCCGGCGGTTCCCTCCGGACGCATGGCCATGCGCTGGCGCGGCTTCAGGCCCGCCTCGGTGCCCGCCTCAAGAAGGTCGCCGAAGAGGGCGCCGGAGACCACGCGGAACATCTCCTTGCGAACCACGTCGGTGGACTCGCCGATGCCATGGACGAAGGTGTCCACCTGCTCGATGGCCGGCGTCTCAATCATGTCGAAGCCGTAGGCGCCAAACAGCTCGCGCGCCACGTCCTGCATGTGCTGCCAGGCGCGCATGTAGCTGCCGTAGAGGTCCTCGGTTCCCTGAACCTTCTGTCCCATCCTGGGCTCCTCCTCGTTGCTTGGGTCGTTTGGTCAACGCCCCAGTATAGCGCGGCGAGAAGGACATGCCCGGCTGCGGGCACCGGGTAGCCTAGCCCCATCAAGCTCAGACTTCGCGACACCTACGCGCCTCAGAGCCGCCATAAACGTCGCGAAGCCTAAGGTCAACATACCTTGCAGTCAAGAAGAATCCGGCGAGAAGCCCGCGCCACTAGAAGACGCATGCAAAAAGGGGTGCCCGCCAAAGGCGGACACCCCTTCGAGGACTGTTTGAGCACTGAGACAAATGGATGGGCCTACGCGCGACCTACTCCACGTCGATCTTGTGGACCCAACCGAACTGGTCCTCGATGGCGCCGGACTGGATACCAGTGAGGGTCTCGCGGAGCTTCTTCATGACGGGGCCGACGTGCTCCATGCCGTAGACGACGCTCTGGTCGCCGTT
Source organism: uncultured bacterium (assembly GCA_905215465.1). GTDB lineage: Bacteria > Actinomycetota > Coriobacteriia > Coriobacteriales > Atopobiaceae > Paratractidigestivibacter. Next base: position 17,065 of record CAJMPT010000023.1, read on the forward strand.
GTCGATCTGGCCGACCGGGGAGATGACGGCCGCGGTGCCGCACATGCCGCACTCGACGAACTGGTCAATCTCGTCAAAGCGCACCGGGCGCTGCTCGACGGTCATGCCGAGCATCTTCTCGGCAACGTCGACGAGGGAGCGACGGGTGATGGAGGGCAGGATGGAGTCGGTGAAGGACTGCGGGACCACGAGGGTGCCGTCCTTCTTGACGAAGAGCACGTTGGCGCCACCGGTCTCCTCAACGTAGGTGCGGGTCTGCGGGTCGAGGAAGAGGTTGTCGGCGTAGCCCTTGGAGTGGGCGATGACGCTGGGGTGCAGCGACATGGCGTAGTTCAGGCCGGCCTTGATGTTGCCGGTGCCGTGGGGAGCGGCGCGGTCGAACTCGGGGACCTGCAGCTTGACGGGCTTGACGCCGCCCTTGTAGTAGGGGCCCACGGGGGTCACGAGGATGCGGAACTGGTACTCGGTGGCAGGCTTCACGCCAATGACGTCGCCCGTGGCAAACATGAACGGGCGGATGTAGAGCGTGGCGCCGGAGCCAAAGGGCGGCACCCAGGCGGCGTTGGCGCGGACGACCATCTCGACGGCCTCGACGAACTTGTCCTTGGGGAAGCTCGGCATCTCGAGGCGGGCAGCGGAGTCGTACATGCGCTGGGCGTTCATGTCGGGACGGAAGCAGACGATGTCGCCGTTCTCGGTGGTGTAGGCCTTCAGACCCTCAAAGACCTCCTGGCAGTAGTGGAGAAGGCCGGCGCACTCGGACAGCGTGACGGTGTGGTCGGGGGTAAGGCCGCCCTCTTCCCAGGCGCCGTCCTTGTAGTTGCACACGTAGCTGTAGTCCGTGTGCATGTAAGCGAAGCTGAGGTTGCCCCAGTCCAAGTCCTTCTTCTCCATGCGAGAACATCTCCTTGCGTTGGCGTCAGGCGCCATCGTTCCGTTTGGTACTTGAGTGGCTAGGTTAGCCCTTTGCCGGGCGCATTGCCGGGTCGCGTCCGGGCTATGCCGAGCTTTTAACATTTGCCGACGACAAGCAAACGGCGAGAAGCCCGCAGATCCGCTCGCTCCGGCCACACCACCCGCACGCCCCACCCGTGATAGCCTTTCAACGTCACACCACCACAGAAAGGCCCAGCCATGCGCATGTTCATGAACGACTACTCCGAGGGCGCCTGCCCCCAGATCATGGACGCGCTTCTCGCCACCAACAGCGAGCAGTGCGTCGGCTACACCGAGGGAGACCCCCACTGCAAGCACGCCCGCGAGCTCATCCGCGCCGCCTGTGGGCGCGATGACGTGGACGTCGAATTCTGCATCGGCGGCACCTCGGCCAACGTCATCGGCATGACCGGACTCCTCGAAGACTGGGAGGGCGTCATCTGCACGCCTGACGGCCACATCAACGTTCACGAGACCGGCGCCGTGGCGGCCTGCGGCCGCACCGTGCTGCCCACCGACGACGCCGACGGCTTCCTCTCCCCCGAGGCGGCCGAGCGCGTCTGGCAGTTCCAGACCTCCTGCGGCCGCCACATGACCCGTCCCGGCGCCATCTACATCTCAAACACCACGGAGTCTGGCGGCGTCTGGGACCTCGCGCGCTTTGACGCCATCTGCAACTGGGCAGACGACCACGGCCTCAAGATCTTCCTCGACGGCGCCCGCATCGCGAGCGGCCTCACCTCGCCGGCGGCGGACGGCCTCACACTTGAGCACATCGCGCGGCGCTGCTCGGCCTTCTACCTGGGCGGAACCAAGAACGGCATGCTCATGGGCGAGGCCATGGTCATCGCCGACCCCAAGCTCAAGGCCGCCTTCCCCTACGTGCAGAAGGAACGCTGCGGCCTGCTTGCCAAGGGTCGCCTGCTGGGCGTCCAGTTCGAGACCGCCTTCGCCCAGCCCGCTAACGGCGGCGAGGCCCTCTACTGGCAGCTGGCCAGAAGCGCCAACAACTGCGCCCTCAAGCTGCGCGACGGCATGGTCGAGCTGGGCTTTGAGCCCTACCGTCACTCCGACTCCAACCAGCAGTTCTTCACGGTGAGCACCTCCCAGCAGCAGGCCTTCGAGGCGGCCTGCAACTGCGAGACCTTCTTCACCCTGCCCGACGGCCGCCGCGTCATCCGCTTCGTCACGTCCTGGGCCACCCAGCCCTCAGACGTCGACGAGCTCCTGGCCCTCACCAAGACGCTGGCCTAGACGAGACGGGGTCTTCTTGCGCGCAGATTTCTCATCCACTGGAACGCGCCTCTGCGCACGCCGCACTTCTGCGCAATTTCCGCTTCCACTGGAACGCCAAACTGCGCCCTCAGACCCCTTGCGCACTTTTCGCTTCCACTGGAAGCCCAACTTGCGCGCCCGTATCAACGCACTCTTCCCTATTTAGGCATCCCGCCGCGCTTGGGGAGAAGCTCCCGCGACGCAGCAGGGCCTCCCGCCCCTTTGCTAAAAACGAGTTCCGCATGAGCCGAAGGCCCCAAACGGGGCCTTCGTGCGAAGAGGACTGCTCGAGTTTTGGAGAAGGGCGGGGCCTTCCAGCGTACGGGCTGGTTGCGCCTACGCGCTCTTCATCAGGACGGCGCGAACGATGCCCGCGGCGTCGTCGCACGCGTCGAGCACCTGCTCCATACGGTCAAAGATGCGCAGCCAGGTCACGGCGTACTTGCCGTCGGCGGCAGCCTCCTCCTCGCGGAACAGGCGGCGCAGGGCGTTCTGGTAGACCGTGTCGCCCTCGTCCTCGATGTCGCCCAGCGAGATGGCCTTCTCCATGATCGGCTCGGGCTGCTTGTTGTACTCGGGCAGGCGGTTGATCATCTCCTGCATCTCCTTGACCGCGCGCACGGTGAGGTCGGCGATCTGCTCGGCCTCAAGGCGCATGTCGCTCATGTTGAAGAGGTCCAGGCGCATGGTCACGCCATACATGGCGTCGGTCACGTCGTCCATGGCAAGGGCCAGGTTGGAGATGTCCTCGCGGTCAAGAGGCGTGATGAAGGAGGTGTAGAGCTTGCCCATGATGGCCTTCACGCGCTCGTCGCAGTTGGTCTCAAAGACCTTCATCTGCGGGATGCGGCTCATGGAGTTGGGGAAGTCGTGCACAATGCCGGCGTACTCCTCGGAGGTCTCCACAATGAGGGCGGCAAACTCCTTGAGCAGGGTGTAGAACTCGTCTTCCTTCTTGATGCGTGCCATTTCGGGCTCCTTAGCTCGGGGTCAATCAAACGGGTCGAGAAGTGTGTGCGGTGCCTAGAAGATCACGAGGAACAGCTTAGCCAGGACGAAGCCGATGAGGCCGCAGCCCGGGAAGGTGAAGATCCAGGTGAGGACCATCTCCTTGCAGACGCCCCAGTTGACGGAGCGGGGGTCCTTGGCGGCGCCGGCGCCCATGATGGCGGCAGTCTTGGTGTGGGTGGTGGAGACGGGAAGGCCGGTCACGGTGGCGATGAACAGGGAGACCGTGGCGCTGATGGAGGCGGAGAAGCCCTGGTACTTGTCGAGCTGGACCATCTCCATGCCGACCTTCTTGATGATCTTCTTGCCGCCGATGGCGGTGCCGATGGCCATCACGCCGGCGCAGAGCACCTCAAGCCACAGGGGGAAGCCGCCCATGTCGCCCACAGACTTGCCCACGGTGAGAGCAACGGCGAGCATTGCGGTGGACATGAACTTTTGGCCGTCCTGGGCGCCGTGCATGAGGGCCACGCCCGCGGCGCCGGCGATCTGCATCTTGCCAAAGAAGTTGTTGGCACGGCGACGGTCGGAGTTCTTGCAGGCAATGGGGATGACCTTTGCGATGACCCAGCCGGCAAGGAAGCCCAGAACCGTCGAGAAGACCAGGCCGTAGATGACCTTGACCCACTCGCCCATGTTGACGCCGTCAAGACCGCCGGAGACGGCAAGGGCGCTGCCGGTGAGGCCGGCGATGAGCGCGTGGGACTCGGAGGTGGGGATGCCAAAGATCCAAGTGACCACGCCCCAGGTCACGATGCCCACGGTGGATGCTGCAAGAGCGATCATTGCCAGGTGCGAGTCTCCGCCAAAGTCAACCATGCCAGAGATGGTGTCGGCAACTGCAGTGGAGATGAACGTCATGCCGATAAGGCCGATGAAGTTGCAGATGACGCTCATCATGATGGCCGAGTCAATGTCCATGGAGCGGGTGCCCACGACCTCGGCGATGGCGTTGGCGGCGTCCGTGGCGCCGTTGACGAAGATGGTTCCAAGAACCAGGAGGATTACGAGCGCTAGAAACGGATTTGACGCGAGCAGCTCGAAGAACTGTGCAAGGGTAACCAAAGGCTCTCTCTTCCCTGCAGGCCCCAACCAACACATGCGTGGGGCACGATGGACTTGCCACAATCTCATTAACGCTCGATAAGGATACCGTAATTCCTACCTGCGGATATGGGGTTACTGCGCACCGTTTGTAAGCCATCTGTCAGGTTTTGTAAGTTGTGGCGCCTAAGCTACCGTTCATGCCCTTCCCTATACTTGTTTTGATGGATTCGCATGTAATTGGCCGCAAGGAGCACAGCCGTGGAGAAGACCGCAAGAAAGCCGCGCAACCCGCGCATCGAGGTGCTGCGCCTTGTGGCCATCATGGCCATCGCGGTCTTCCACACGTTCCAGTCCTGGTTTGCCGCGGCCGCAGACCCCACCTCCGAGCTGGCGGCTGTCTTCCCCTGGCTTGGGAAACCCCTCGGCGTAGCAGCCCTTGGCTGCATCAACCTGCTCGGCGCCTACGGCAACCACGTCTTCTACCTTATATCGGGCTACTTCTTGCTACCCGCAGGCATCCAGGGCAGGCCGCTGAGACTTGGTCGAAAGACGATGACCATACTTGCCTCCGCGACCTTCTATGCCGTGCTCGCGCTACTGCTGAGCTGCGTGGTCCCCATGGAGAGCGTGTCCCTCCATCAGACCGGTTGGCTCCTCGACGGCCTGGAGTTCATCTGGGTTTACCTGGCCCTCATCCTCATGACGCCTGTCATGGCCCTTGTCGCCAAGCGCCTTCCCCATTGGAGAGAGGCCGTTGTGGTTCTAGCCGTACTGGTCTTTGGCCTTAACGCCTACGTTGCGTTCTTCTCGCCGGGAGAGGCCGATCGAGGCCTTCTGGAATGGAGAAAGCTCCTGAGCGCAGCATCGTATCTGGTGGCGTACCTCACGGGAGGAGCGCTCTCAGGCCAGGCCACGACATCCGTGAAGGCCAAGACTCCGCTTGTCACGGTCATCGTTGCCTGCCTAGCCGTGGAGGGCACGCTGGCCTTCATGGGACGAGCCGACCTTGCAGCTACAACGTCCTTCAAGTCGACGTCACTTCTCTCCTACCTGCTGGCGGTTGCCTCGCTCTTCCTTGCATCAGCCTCATCATCAGGCGAGAAACCCGTGCCCTCGTGGGTCATGGCGGCAGCCTCGAGCATCCTTGGCGTATACATTGCCCAGTCAATGACCTCCGACCTCTGGAGACCGGCTTTTGAGGACCTCAGCGCCAAGGCTGCAGCGGCCGGCGCACTACCCGCCCTTCTGCTTTGTGGGACGGTTCTTAGCCTTGCCCTTGTCACCATGTGCATCGTATTTGACCAGCTCACGAGAGCCACGCTCCTCAAGCTCCTGAGACAGTCATAGATGCGGCAAAGCCGGCCCTAAAGCAGCTCCAAGTCCCCCTCAGGAGCCCAGCGTACCCACATGGCATCAGCCGTTGAATACAGCCCATAGAGCGGCTCGCCGTGACTGAGGTCAATCTCACCCACCGAGCAAATCTCACAGGTAACGGAATCCAACACGGAATCCCCCACGCCAAAGGCAGCAGCCCGCTGCACCTTGCGAGCATTGGGGTCCACTCCACCCTTGTACTTGCGCTCATTGAACATGGACTGGTACCTCCCGTCTCTGCCATCCTTATGCGAGACGTGCCAACCGCCGCAGTACCTGCATTCATAGCAATACAAGGCAGAACCTGTCTGGTCCGAGCGCCACCTTGCGCTCTCCAGCGCCTCGGAACGAGTGCGATACCTCCGCTTTCGGGCACAGGAATAATACTCGTCCCAACGCCCGAGCTTCTTCAGGTACTCGCAGTACTCGCGCTTGGAACGTCTGATCGCACGCCTCTCGCCCTTGGCCTCGGTCGTCCTCTTGTCCTGATAGTCTTCCATCCACCATTCCTTAGGCGAGAAGTACGAGCATCCCAACCATACAAATCCAACCAGACAATAATCCAAACGCAAAAACGAAGAGGCCCCCTCCGCGACTCGCGGAGGGGGCCTCCCCTGGCAAAATGCCCCT
>CAJMPT010000024.1 GCA_905215465.1 uncultured bacterium
CCGTGTTTGGCGAGAACAACGCGGGCGTCGACATGACCTACATTGGCGAGGGCTACGACCAGAGCCTCTGGCAGGCCATCGCCGCGGGCGCCTACGGCAGCTCGGGCAGGGTCCGCAACCGCAAGGTCATGGTCGTGGTCTCTCCCCAGTGGTTCTTCAAGGGCTCGGGCGACCAGGACAAGTTCTACACGAAGTTCTCCTACAGCCTCTACCGCGCCTGCATGCAGAGCGCCCAGCTCTCCGACCAGACCAAGGCCTACCTGCGCCACCGCTGCTCCGAGCTGGGCATTGACGCGCAGAGGCTCGCCGCGGCGAGCCATGACACGCCCCTTGACGCCATAAACGACGCGGCGTTTGCGGCGGCGGACTCCTGGAGGCTGCGCAGCCAGATTCCCAACATCGTGAGCCTGGCGCCCACCAAGAGCGCCACGCGCGCGAGCGGCCAGCCCGCGGGCGAGCCCGACTGGGACGCGCTGCTGGCCAGCGCCGAGGCCGAGGGGCAGGCGGCCTGCACCAACAACGACTTTGGCGTCTACGACGAGTTCTGGGAGAAGAACCACACGTACGACCCCGAGCTCTTCCAGAACTTCGACGACGCGTCCGACGAGTACGCGGACTTTGCCTGCCTGCTCCAGGTGTGCCGCGAGGTGGGCTTTGAGCCGCTCGTCTGCATCCTGCCGGTCCATGGCCAGTGGTATGACGTGAGCGACGTCTCCTCCGACAAGCGGCAGCGCTACTACGAGGCAATACGCGAGGCCTGCCAGAAGGCGGGCGCCAGCTACGCGGACCTCTCGCCCTACGAGTACGAGAGGTACTTCCTGTGCGACACGGTGCATCCGGGCTGGAAGGGCTGGGCGCGCATCGAGCAGGCGTTCTATGACTTTGTGAACGGCAATGACGACGAGTACCTGACGAGGGCGGGTGGGCGCTGATGGGCGGAAGGCTGCCTCGCGTGGCGCTCCTTGCGGGGGCGGTGCTTGCCGTGGTCGCGCTCGGCGCCCTTCTGGTCTGGTTCATCGCGCTCTCGGGGCTGAACGAGCCGGTGGGGTTTGTCTATGGCGGGTTCTAGGCGCAATTTGGCCGAAGGCGCCAAGGGCGACCATGCCCATCCGTTGCGACTGCTGACGTTTGCCCTGTTGGCGATTGTCCTTGCCTCCGGTTGGGTATGGTCGGTACCGGCGCATGCCGACGAGGCGCTCCTTCCGGACGAGGCCGACGACGCGCAGGCGGAGGCCGACGACGCCGACCCGACCGACATGGGTGTGGCGCCCATTGGCGCCGAGCCGCGCGGAGAGGCGCTCTCATCTGCGCTGGACGCCTATCTTGAACAGGCGTTTCCCGCTTCGGGCGTGCCGGGTGCGGCCGTGGCCGTGGTGGACTCGGACGGCGTGCGCTATCTGCGGACGCTGGGCGACGTCACCTCTGCGGACCAGACGCTCATCATCGGCTCGCTCTCCAAGAGCATGGCCTCCGCGGCCGTCCAGCAGCTGGTGGACGCGGGCGCCGTCTGCCTGGACGCGCCTGTGGACGACTACCTGCCCGCCTATGGCGTCCCACGCTCGGTGACGGTCCGCGACCTTCTCAACCAGACGAGCGGCTTTGGCTACTACCAGAGCCTCGCCGACGCGCGGGTGGGGGAGTCCTACGGCGAGTTCTCTTACGCCAACGCCAACTACGACCTGCTGGGAAGGCTGGTGGAGGGCGTGAGCGGCCTGTCCTACGGAGACTACCTGCGCAAGAACCTCTGGGGCCCGCTCGGCATGGCCGATGCCTGCCTTGACGGCGAGAAGCTCGCGGCCGCCAGCGGCGACGGCCGCGGCGGGGGCGAGGCCACCGGCCATCGCAACTGGTTCGGGCTGACTGTGGCCGATGGCTTCGCGCACGAGAGGGGAGACGGCGCCTGGGGAGGCCCCGCCTCTGGCTACGTGCGCGCGAGCATCAATGACATGGCCTCCTACCTGCGCATGTACCTCAACAGCGGGTCGGGCGTGGTCTCGCGCGCAGGCGTGCACCGCATGGTCTTTGACCGCGTCCCGGACGCCAGCGGGGACACCTGCTATGGCATGGGCTGGACCACCTACAGCTGGGGTGACGGCGAGCTCGTGATGTCGCACGACGGCGACGTGGAGAACTACGTGGCGCGCATGTGCGTCATTCCCGGGCGTGACCTGGGCATTGTGCTCCTGGCCGACGCAAACGACGCGGTGGGTGGAAACGTCGCGTTCTGGCAGATGGCCGACGACGTGACCTCACTTGCGGTGGGAGGCGTGGCCGTGGGCGTCAATCCAGGCGAGACGTGCGTCGCGCATGCCTGCTACGACGCCGCCTACCTGCTGGCGATTCTCGCCTGCGCGGCGCCCGTCCTGCTCGCGCGCCGCTGGGCTGGGAGGGTGGCCGCGGCAGACGCCCCCGAGCGGGCCGTGCGCGCGGCGTGGGCGGTCGCCCTCCACGTGGCGGTGCCCACCTGCGTGGCGTTTGTCCCCGCGGGCTTTGGCATGCGGCTGCGCGACTTCGCGGACTTCTACCCCGAGCAGGCCCTGGTCATGGCCATCTGCGACGTGCTGCTGGTGGTCGGCGGCGCCATGAAGATGGCCTCCCTGGGACGAGCCCGGGGAGGCCAGGGTGGCGCTGCCTGTGGCGGGGGCGCGCCGTCGCGCGCGGGCGCTACTTGTCGCTGAAGGTGACGCCGCAGGAGCCCCCGTCGGGACCCACGAGGTCCGCAAGCGTCTTTGAGTCGAGGTAGGAGGAGGTCACGCGGCCGAGGTCCCTCCAGACGCTCACGGTGCTGCAGGAGCCCATCTGCGGGCAGATGGTGCCGTTGGAGCAGTCCAGGCACCCAACCGGCGCAAGGGAGCCCTCGGCGGCGCGCAGGAGCTCTCCCAGCGTGTACTCCTCGGGCTTGCGCGTGAGCTTGTAGCCGCCGCCCTTGCCACGCTGGCTCTGCACGTACCCGGCCTTGTGCATGAGGGAGATGACCTGCTCCAGGTACTTGCGCGAGATGTTCTGGCGCTTGGAGACGTCGCCCAGGGAGACCCAGCCCTCGTGGCTCGCGAGGTCTGCCATGGCGCGCAGTGCGTACATGCCCTTTGTCGAGAACATGCCGGTAGCCATGAGTTTCTCCCTTCGGTGTCTGTGGTGGATGGAGCTGGTGGGACAAGCGGCGAGAAGCGCATGCCGTTACTTGCGGGACTGAGTTGACAAAGGGACTGTCCCTTTGTCAACTCGGGCGTTACTTGCGGGACTGGAGCATCTCCTCGAGGGTGCGCCAGGCGAGCTCGGCGCACTTGACGCGCGCGGGCATGTGGGCGATATCCTTCAGGATGGCGGCGTCCTCAAGCTCGTCGATCCTGGGGTCGTCCTCGGAGACCTCGCCGCGGACCATCTGCATGAAGAGCTTGCAGAGGCCGATGGCCTGCTCGGGGGTCTTGCCCACCATGAGGTCGCTCATGATGTCGGCAGAGGCCTGGCTGATGGCGCAGCCGTGGCCGGTGAAGGCAGCCTCGTCGATGGTGCCGTCCTCGGCAAAGCGCACGCTGAAGGTGAGCTCGTCTCCGCAGGAGGGGTTGACGCCCTCGTGGGTGCAGTCGGGGCAGTCCATCTGGTACTTGTAGTCCGGGTGGGACACGTGGTCCATGAACTCGGCGTTGTAGAGGTCAGTCACGGCCATGGAATACCGTCCAAACTTGGGTCAGGGCGTCCACCAGGCGGTCGACGTCGCTTTGGTCGTTGTAGAAGGCCAGGCTGGCGCGGCAGCAGGCCAGGTTCTCCACGCCGAGCCAGGTGAGCAGCGGCTGGGCGCAGTGGTGGCCGGCGCGGATACACACGCCCGACATGTCCAGGATGCTGGCCACGTCGTGCGGGTGGACGCCGCGCACGTTGAAGCTGATGACGCCGTGGTGCTGGGAGGGCTCGGGGTGGCCGATGAGCTCGACAAAGTCCAGCTGCCCCATGCGCTCCCACGCGTAGGCAACCAGGGCGGCCTCGCGGGCGGCCAGGGCCTCGTAGCCCACCGTCTGCGTGAGGTAGGCCAGGGCCTCGCCCGTGGCGTAGATGCCGGCGGCGTCCTGCGTGCCGGCCTCGAACTTCTCGGGCACGGGCGCCCAGGTGGCGTCCTGCTCGGTCACGGAGTCGATCATCTCGCCGCCGGTGAGCATGGGCGGCATGGCGTCGAGCAGGTCATGCCTGCCCCACAGCACGCCGATGCCCATGGGACCCAGCGCCTTGTGGGCAGAGAAGGCCAGGAAGTCCGCGCCAAGCGCGTGCACGTCGACGGCCATGTGGGGCACGGACTGGGCGCCGTCGACCACCATGTAGCCGCCCTGCGCGTGCACGGCCGCGGCGATCTTCTCCACGGGAAGGCGGATGCCCAGCACGTTGGAGACCTCGGCGGCGGCGCAGATGCGGGTCTTGGGGCCAATCTTGGAGGCAATCTCCTCGTCGGTGATGACGCCGTCCTCGTTGGGGTAGAGGAAGACGAGCGTGGCACCGGCGGCACGGCAGGCCTGCTGCCAGGGGATGAGGTCGGAGTGGTGCTCCATGATGGTCACGCAGACCTCGTCTCCGGCCTTGAGCACAAGCGGCGAGAAGGACTTGGCCACCAGGTTCAGGCTCTCGGACGTGTTGCGGGTGAAGACGACGTCCTCCGCCAGCGCGCGCCCGTCCTCGTCGACGGCGCCGATGAGGCGCGCGACCTGCTCACGCACGCGGCCGATCTCTGCCGTGGCGGCCACGGACAGGCTGTAGAGGCCGCGCAGCGGGTTGGCGTTCATGGTCTCGTAGAAGCGGCGCTCGGCGTCAAGCACGCACGCGGGGCGCTGAGCGGTGGCGGCGCTGTCAAGGAAGGCCAGCTCGGGGTGGCCGGCCAGCAGGGGAAAGTCCTGCTTGAAGGGGTTCTCGTCAATCTTGGCCGCGGCCTTGGCGTCTAGCATGCGGCCTCGCCTCCCTCGGGCAGCCCTGCGCCCTCGTCGAAGTCGTGGGCAACGTCTGCGCCCAGGACCTCCTCGGCGCGCAGCACGGCCGCGCGGTGGGAGGCCTCCTCGGGGGCGTGCATGATGGCGTCCTCGAAGATGGCTCGCACAAAGAGCTGCTCGGCCTCGCGGCGAGAAAGGCCGCGGTCCATGAGGTAGTCGATCTGCTCGGGGCTCACGCTGCCGATGGTGGCGCCGTGGTTGCCCGCGACGTCGTCCTCGTCGCAGAGGATGACGGGCATGGTCTTGTTGACCACGTCGTCGCCCAGGACGAGTACGCTCTCGGCCTCGTTGCCCTTGGAGCCGCGGGCGCCGTGGACGAGGTCGATGGTGGCGCGCAGGGTCTTGCGGGCGGCGTCGTCAAGGGCACCGGACTCGCTGACCTCGGCGCGGGTGTTGCGGCCGCGCTGGCGCACGACGTGGTTGATGTCCAGGACGTCCTTGCGGCGGGCGTGGTAGCGGCAGGTGAGGTCGGCGCGGGCGCGGTCGCCGGCAAGGTCGATGGCGCTGCCCAGGGCGAGGGTGCCTCCGCCCAGGGCGTACTGGCGCACCTCGACGCGGGCGTCGCCGGCGGCGCTCACGCCCAGGCTCTCCAGGTGCTGCTGGCCCTCGGCCACGCCCAGGACCTCGACGATGGTGACGCAGGCGCGGGCCTCGGCGACCACGCGTAGCAGGGAGGCGCACGTGCCCTCCTGGCTCTGGCCGGACGCGGCCACCACGATGGTGGCGCTCGCGCCCTCGCGGACCATGACACCGGTGTCTGCCACCTGGCCCTCGTCCGCGCTCACGGAGACCACGATGGGCTCCTCGCGGTGGGTGCCGCGTGGCACCTCGACGTAGCGGGAGTCTGCCGCCTGGGAGCAGACCCAGTCGGTGACCTTCTGGCCCATGCCGCACTCGATCTTGGAGAAGAGCTGCGGCAGCGCGAAGTGCACGTCTCCCTTGCGGGAGATGCTGGGCACGGTGAGGGTTATGTCGTTAGCGCGCAGGCGGTTCCACGTCTGCGCGGGCGGGGTGCTCACGCGCTCGAGCGTGACGGTGCCCGCATTGGCGGTCGTAGGCACGGCGGCCTGCTGGTTCTTCTCGTCAGCCATTAGCCGATGGCCCCTTCCATCTCGAGCTTGATCAGGTTGTTCATCTCCACGGCGTACTCCATGGGGAGCTCCTTGGAGACGGGGTTGGCAAAGCCGTTGACCACCAGGGTGCGCGCCTCGGCCTCGGAGCAGCCGCGACTCATGAGGTAGAGGATGGTGTCGTCGGAGATGCGGCCGATGGTGGCCTCGTGGCCCACCTGGGCGGTGGCGTTGCGCACGTCCATGGCGGGGATGGTGTCGGAGCGGCTGATGTCGTCCAGCATGAGGGACTGGCACGAGACGCTGCAGCGCGCGCGGTCGGCGCGGCGGCCCACCACCACGGAGCTGCGGAAGGTGTTGATGCCGCCGTCCTTGGAGATGGACTTGGTGTTGACCGTGGCCGTGGTGTCGGGCCCGTTCATGACCACCTTGCAGCCGGTGTCCAGGTCCTGCGTGGCGCCGGCGAAGGTGATGCCGGTGAACTCGCAGCTGGAGCGCGCACCCTCCATGATGGTGGTGGGGTAGAGGTAGGACACGTGGCTGCCAAAGGAGCCGGAGACCCACTCCATCTTGGCGTCGGCGCCCACCTTGGCGCGCTTGGTGTTGAGGTTGTACATGTTCTTGGACCAGTTCTCGATGGTGGAGTAGCGCAGGCGTGCGCCGTCCTTCACAAAGAGCTCCACGGCACCGGCGTGGAGGTTGGCCTCAAAGTACTTGGGGGCGGAGCAGCCCTCGATGAAGTGCAGGTCGGCGCCGGGCTCTACGATGATGAGCGTGTGCTCGAACTGGCCCGCGCCCTGCGCGTTCAGGCGGAAGTAGCTCTGCAGCGGGTAGTCCAGGGTGACGCCGGCGGGCACGTAGACAAAGGAGCCGCCGCTCCAGACGGCGTAGTGCAGCGCCGCGAACTTGTGGTCGGTGGGCGGGATGAGCGTGCCAAAGTACTCGTGCACGACGGGCTCCCGCTGGGGGTCGTGCAGCGCGTCCTCGATGGTGGTGTAGACCACGCCCTGCTTGGCAACGTCCTCGCGCATGTTGTGGTAGACGATCTCGGAGTCGTACTGGGCGCCCACGCCGGCCAGGCTCTCGCGCTCGGCGGCCGGGATGCCCAGGCGGTCGAAGGTGTCCTTGATGTCGGCGGGCACGTCGTCCCAGCTCTTGGCCTGCTTGGTCTTGGGCGAGACGTACGTGGAGATGTGGTCCAGGTCAAGGCCGGCGATGGAGGGGCCCCAGTTGTCCGCCATGGGGCGGGCGTGGTACTTGTCCAGCGCGTCCAGGCGCATCTGGAGCATCCACTCGGGCTCGTCCTTCTTGGCGCTGATGGCGCGGACGATGTCGGGGGTCAGGCCGTCGGCGTAGCGCTCGTAGCCCTCCTCGGACTTGGTGAAGTCGTAGAGGGAGCGGTCGACGTCGGCCACCTGGGTGCGCTTGCGCTCCTCGCTCACTCGGCATCACCCGCCTTGGGGGAGATGATGCCCTTCTCGGCGGCCTTGCGCTCAAAGCGCTCGAAGCCGTTGGCGTCGATGTCGGAGATGAGGGAGGCGGGGCCCTCGGCCACCATGTGACCCTTCACCATGACGTGGGTCTTATCGACCTCCAGGCGCTCAAGGATGCGCGTGTTGTGCGTGATGACGATGAGCGCGCCGTCGCACTCCTTGCGGTAGGCCTCGATGCCGCGGCTGACGACGCCCAGGGCGTCGACGTCCAGGCCGGAGTCGGTCTCGTCGAGGATGGCGAGCTTGGGGCGCAGCAGCAGGAGCTGGAGCATCTCGATCTTCTTCTTCTCGCCGCCGGAGAAGCCCACGTTGAGCTCGCGCATGAGGAAGGACTGGTCAAGGTCGAGCTGGTCGGCGATCTCTCCCACGCGCTGGCGGAACTTGCGCGCGGTGGTCTTGAGCTCGGGGCGCATCTGGCAGATGGTGCGCAGGAAGCTGTAGAGGGGCACGCCAGGCACCTCGACGGGGGCCTGGTAGGAGAGGAAGATGCCCGCCAGGGAGCGCTTGTCGGCGGAGGCGTCGGTGAGGTCGGCGCCGTCAAAGCTGATGCTGCCGCCGGTGACGCGGTAGGTGGGGTCGCCCATGATGACGTGGCCCAGCGTGGACTTGCCGGCGCCGTTGGGGCCCATGAGCACGTGGCACTCGCCCTCGCCCACGGACAGGTCGATGCCGTGGAGGATGGGCTTGTCTTCGGTCCCAGCAAAGACCCGGCTCACGTTGAGAAGCTCACTTGCCATGTATCTCTCCTTATGGTTGGCGCGCGGGTGCGCGCTTGCGTGCTGGCTCCTGCTTGCGACGGCCGGGTGGCCGCCGCGGTCGCGCCCTGCGGGCGCAGCCTAATTCATACTAGTTTGTGGGGATTTTGGCGCAAGGGTCAGGGCCGAAATTCCCGCCGGCGGCGCCAGAAAACACCCCGACCCGACAATTCCTACCCAGGTGGGGGCATTTCTATCCTGCGGCGAGAGGGGCTCAGGCGAGAAGGGCTTCTCCCGTTCGGGGCTGGCGCGGGGGTTGTGCCATACTGGGCGACGTTGGCTCCGAGTCTGGGAGGTCGGGCACATGTATATGTATGAGAGCGGCGCCATCTGATGAGGCCGCGATTGCCGCGCGCCCTTTGCGCTGCGGTGCGCTTTCTGCCTCGAACCCCTGACCCCTGGGAGCAAAATTGAATCTTCTTAACACCCCTGAGCGGCGAGTCGTTGCCGCTAACTTTCTTCTGCAGCTGGGATTTCAGTCCACGTACTTCGTGGGCGTCATAGGCTGCGCCACCTACGTGCTGGGCGCGGGCGCCTTCGAGGTGTCCGCCCTCGTCTTCTGTCTCAACCTGGCGCTCATCGTGGGCAACTTCTGCTCCGGCGCCGTGGTGGACGCCGTGGGCCCGCGCAAGACCCTCGCCGTCACGCTTGCGGCGATGGCGTCCTGCGGCGTCCTGGGCCTTCTCGCCCCGGTGAGCTACCCGCAGCTCTACGTGCTTGCCGTGGCAAACGGCCTGCTCTTTGGCACGGGAACCACCGCCATCGACGCCTACCCGCGCTTCCTGGCCGACGACGGCGGCAGCCTGCTGCGCATGAACAGCCTCAACAACACGGCCACCAGCGTTGCCGTCACCCTGGGCCCGGCCCTGGGCGGCGTCATCACCGGCTCCCTCACCAACCAGGCGGTCTTCTCGCTGCTTGCGCTGGCGCCGCTGCCGGCCATCGCGCTCGTGCTGGCCACGCGCGAGGCGCGCCCGGTGGGTGCCGCCGCTCCGGGCGCCCCGTCTGGTGAGAAGGACGGCCTTCTGGCAACGCTCTCCGAGGGCGTCCGCGTGACGGTGCGCAACGTCGACCTGCGGCTGATCTTCCTCATGGGCTTCATGGGGTTCTTTGCCTACGGCGCCTTCGACAGCCTGGAGAGCCTCTTCTACCGCGACATCCTGCAGGTGGGCACGCAGTGGATGGGCTGGCTCTCCGCCATTGCGGGCATCGGCGGCACGGTGGGCTCGCTTCTGGTCATGCGCGTGCCGCAGCGGCACGTCTCCATGGGCCTTCTGTCTGCGGCGCTGCTGGTCACGGGCGTGGGCTCGTGCGTCTACGTGGGCACGGGCAACGTCTGGGTGGCGGCCGTGGGCCAGGCCGTCTGCGGCATCGGCTTTGGCTCCATGGGCCCGGTGCGCGCCACGCTCACGCAGGAGCGCTGCGACCCCAGCCACGTGGGTCGCGTCATGGCCACCATGCGCGTGGGCCTCAACGGCGCCGGCGTTGTGCCGCTGCTGGTGGCGCCCTTCCTCGCCGACGCCTTTGGCGTGCAGGCGGTCCTCTTCGGCGCGAGCCTGGCCACCGTCGCCATCGCTCTCGCGTTCTGGGCCCTCTCCCGCCGCCGGTAGGGCGCGCCCGGCGAGTGCACCGCCTGAGCTTATGCTTCGCGACATCTATGCGCTTCTCGACGCCCATAGATGTCGTCAAACGCAAGCTGGCGCCCGGCGAGAAGTGCCTCTCGCCGCGTCTCGTTACAACTTGGTGCCGCAAGGCCGCCCGGTGAGCGCTTCTCGCCGGGCGGTTCCTATGATGGCGGGCGTTGGCGTCCGCGTGCGGCGGGCGCGTCGCTTGCGAGGAGGAAACATGCAGGCTTGGAAGGCGTTTGGCAAGTTCGTAGGCTCTCACCTGGCCTTCATTGCCCCCATCTGCGTGACCTTAGGCGTGCTCTTCCCGTCTCAGCTGGCCTTCCTCAAGCCGTGGGTGACGCCCCTCTTTGCGTTCATGACCTTCCAGGGCGCCCTGGGCAACAACCTCTCCAACCTGGGGCGCACCTTCACGCACCCGGCTCCCATGCTGGTGACGCTCGCCGTCTCCACCGTGGCCATGCCACTCGTGGCGTTTGCGCTGGGCACGCTCCTCTTTGGCGGCAGCCCCAACCTGGTGCTGGGCATCGTGCTTGAGTACTCCGTGCCTGTGGCGGTGGTCTCCACCATGTGGATCGGCATGTTCGGCGGAGACGTCTCGCTTGGCCTGGCAACCCTTCTGGTCTCCACGGTCCTCTCGCCCGTCACCATCCCGCTCACGCTCCACGTGCTGCTGGGCCAGACCGTGGCGGTGGACGTCGCGGGCATGATGGGCGACATGCTCGTGCAGATCGCGCTGCCCGCCCTTGCCGGGATGGTGGTCAACGACCTCACCCGCGGCCGGGCCAAGGCCGAGCTCTCGCCGGTGCTGGCGCCCGCCGCCAAGGTGGCGCTCGTGCTGGTCATTCTCTCCAACTCCACGGGCGTCTCTCCGTACATGCGCAACCTGACGCCGCAGCTCGTGGGGGTCATCGTCTTCATCGGCCTGTTTGCCAGCACGGGCTACTTCTGGGGCCTCGTCATAGCCAAGCTCTGGCGCCGCCCGCGCGAGACGATGGTCACCATGACCTACCAGACCGGCATGCGCAACATCTCGGCCGGCGCGGTCCTTGCCGCCCAGTACTTTCCCGGAGAGGTGATGTTCCCGGTTATGATGGGCACCCTCTTCCAGCAGGTGCTGGCCGCCTGCTTTGGCAGCTTCATGCGCTGGCTCCTGGCTCGCGAGGATGCCGCCTTGGGACAAAAGGGACGGGGGATTTTGTCCCAAGATGCACGGGGTCGCTGAGCTGTCGCCCCGCCCCTTTTGTCCCAGGCAGCCCGCGGCCGCAACCTTCTGTTTGGCCTGAATTTTGAGGCAAACAATGCGAAGGCCAAAAGGCTCCCAGGTGTTGTTTCGTGCTTTCTTGAGGCGTCCTTTCGACGAAGGAAAGCTGTCGGTCGATACAGGCTCTTTGGGCGGTTGCTGTATATACATCAGCATATAAATAGCTTAATAAGCCAAGTTTGAACGCATTGAACAACTGATTCTGTTGGCTAGCGTTTTTCGAGTAGCAAAAGCGCCGGGGGTGTAATCTCTTCATTTGTATACAGATTGCCGCGGGTGTGCCGAGGGGGTCTGCATAGGTTTCGCTCTTCTCTTCGATGGGTTCGACTATGAAGATTAAACGTAGCCACTCTGTGCGCTTCGTCCTGTCCACAGTTCTCGCTGTCTTGGCGGTTTTCTGTCTACGCAGCGTCGCGTCTCCCGTGCATGCGCAGGATGCGCCGGGGGGGGGTGTGTCTGAGCCGATTCTCATCAATGGGGACACGGCGGACATCACGTTCAAACTCTTTACCGACGAGCACCACACCCAGGTGCTCGACGGCCCCGTGACGTCCACTTCGCGCTTCTATGGGGCCTTCTCGGCGAGTTTTCTGACCGGCAAGGCGCCTTTGCCCGGGAAAAATGTCGCCATTTACGAATTTCCCGTCACCATCGTCGTCGACGACAACGCCGGCGGCGACATTATGGAAGGCACGGGCGCCGACGCTGTAAAAGCCGGTACGTGGAAGATCGAAAACAATAAGATTATCTATACGTTTGACGAGAACTGGCTTGCGTCGAACCCCACGGACATCCATGTCGCGACGAATTTCTCGTTCCATCTTGCAAACACGGGCAGCGGTTCAGGCGGCGGCGCGTCCATCGAGTTCCCCGGTGCGGGCCAGATCGTGATCCCCACCAAGGATGGCGACCTCACGGGAACGAAATCGGGGACCTTCTCCCAGGGCGCTGACGGCGTGGCCAAGGTTGACTGGACCGTCAAGCTCAATGTCGAGTCGTACGCCACGAACGTCAAGTTCACCGATACGCTGGGCGATAACTTCGACTTTGTGGCTGGCAGCTTCATGCTCGACGGAAAGAAGCTCGACCCGCAGCCGACGATCAACGGCCAGACCGCGATTCTCGACACCCTGGGCAACCTTTCCCAGGGGGAGCACACGATTGCCTATCAGACGAAGCTGAAGAGCGGCGTTTCCGCTAACAACGGCGAGTTCATCGACCGCCAGGACGCCTCAAAGAACACGGCAACGTGGGAGTGGGGCGGCCCCGACGACCGCAAGAGCAACTCGGCCACGGCCGCTCCCAGCAAGTTTCGCTACGACATAATCAACAAATCCAACGGCTCGGGCGCGCCGTCCGACATCACGTGGACGGTTACCCTTAACCGAGGCGAGCTCAAGGCCGACATGAGCGGCTACGTGTTTACCGACACTCTGGACGGCAAGCAGACGTATACGGGGAACTACACGGTCTACAAGGGCGGGTCGGGGTCGGAGGTTCTTGCGACCGGCGGGCTCGATCCGTCGCAGAACACGTTTACCTACACGTTCCCGACCGACCTTGCCGACAAGTACGCCATCTATCGCATCGTCTATCACACAAAGATGAACGACGCGACCTCCTACGACACCGTGCGCAACAACGCGACCATCGAGCGCGAGGGCTCCGTTTCCGGCGCCGGCGAAGGCTCGTTCACGCCGCAGCTGGCCGGCACGCCGATCACCAAGAGGCTCGTGAGCTCCGACGAAGCCGCGACGACGGGCAGGGCGACGTGGGAGACGCGTGTCGCGCTGAAGGCCATCGTCAATGCGGTCCATCCGGAATGGGTGAGGGTGTACGACACGTTTCAGTCGGCGTGGTCGCAGAAACTCGGTGTCGACGAAAGTTCCATTACCATTAAAATCGGCGATACCGTGCTAGTACGGGGCGCCGACTGGAGTCCAACGGCCAGCTATCCGGGTAATGGAACAAAGAAAAACTACGACCTCAATATCTACGTTAACGACAAGGTGAAGGCAGCCCTCGAGAACGAGGACTACGCCGTCGTCACCTACACCACCACGTCAGATGCGCTGTCGGGCTGGTATTCGAACTTCGCGTCAGTCGGCGCGCCGGGCCTGAAGCTTCAGCGACCGTACACCGACCCCGTCATGTACGTTGTCAACCAAGAGGCGACTCCGGCGGTCGAGAAGCCGGAGGCGGAGTCGAAGGTGACTTGGGATGGGGACTTCGACTGGAGCGCCGTCGACGGCACGGACGAGAAGGGGGCCTGGGTCGTCGACTGGACGGTGTACGCGAATCGCCAGAAGGGCAATAAAGGCGCAAATGGCGAATTCGAGTACTACGGCGCCGGAAAGCTCAATGGCGCGCCGCTGAACATAGTCGATACCCTCCCGGACGGCATGAGCTATGTTGCGGGATCAGCCAAGTACACGCTCGTGCGGAACCCCTACGATAAACATACGGGGCTTGGTCGCGGAAGCGAGGCCGAGACGGTCGTTGATGATCAGCAGCTTGCCACCGTCACCGCTAGCAGCGACGGCAACGCTGTCACTTTCTCTATCCCCACGACAGCGCTCGGCAACTTCGCCGGCTATGCCAAGCTCACGTACAAGACGGCGGTCAAACGCGGTGCGCATGATGCCACCACAAACGAGGTGAGGTTCACCAACTCCGCTAGCGCCGAGTCGGGGGACAAGAAGTTCGACTCCGGCAGCGGCACCGTCACCATCAAGAACAACGTGATCGAAAAGACCAGCGAGCAGCCGGGCAATAGCAACCGCATCAAGTACACCATCTTAATCAACGAGTCGGCCGTCGACCTCATGGCCGCAAGCGACTTCCTCGAGCTCGTCGACGTCATGGATGCCAAGTGCACGCTGGTGCCGTCTACGCTCAAGGTCTACGAGCAGGGGGGAAACGTCGTTTGGAAGGAACTTTCCAAGAACGACTACTCGTCAAAGATGGAGCAGGTCGAAAGCGACGGGGGCACGCGCACGCGCCTGACCCTCACGGTGCCCGACAATAAGTACCTTAAGGTCGAGTACGAGGTCATCCCGAGCGGAAACCCCGGCGACAAGGTTTCTCTTTCCAATACCGCTAGGCTCACAGGCGTGACGGAGGGCTTGGCGACCGATGAGAAACTATGGACCGTGAAGAGTGCCTCCGCAACCGCGGGCGGCAATGGCTTCGGCATTACGATGACCAAGTACGACGCCCAGCAGGTCGGCGCGACGCTCGAGGGCGCCGAGTTCACGCTTTACAAGGTGGATGTGGATCGAGCCGCCACAGATGGCGTCGAGAACGCCAGGACGCGGTTCCAGACCGACGTGACCAATGCCAACGGCAAGATATCGTTCGGCACGAGCGGCAATGCGATGGCCGATTGCGTGCTCTATCAGCTCGTGGAGACGGGGGCGCCTGAGGGCTATGCCGCAGCCGAGCCCACCTGGATCATGCTCAAGGGCAACGCGCCCGACGATGTTTACCAAGAAGCGCTTACCAAGGCAAGGAACATCGTCGGCGACGCGGAGATCATCGACGACGCAAAGAAGGACGAGATCTGGATTTACGACGGCCGCCTGACGGGCTCGGCCGACATCCTTGCAAAGAAGGAACTCCAAGGCGGGGTGTTCAAAGCGGGGCAGTTCTCGTTCGTGCTCAAGGACGGCGACGGCAAGGTGCTCCAGACGGTGACCAACGACGCCGATGGCAACGTCTCCTTCCACGTCGAGTACAACAAGGCTGGCGAGTACCACTACACGATCTCCGAGGTCGTCCCTGAGGACGCCGAGAACAACGTTAAGGACCACATCACCTACGACACGACCAAGCACGACGTCATGGTCACGGTGACCAATGGCGAGGGGAAGCTCGAAGCCGCCGTCACCTACGACAACGGCTCCTCAACCTCGCCGACCTTTACCAACAAGTACTCGACCTCCTTGCCTGCCGCTGGCCGCACGGGGACGACGGCGACCTACCTGGCCGGCTCCGTGCTTCTTGCCATCGTGGCCGTCCGGATGCACCTGTATCGCACCGGCGCAAAGAAGGGAGGGGAGAGTCGTGAGTAACCGCGGCTTCACGTCCCGTTTCCGCGGGCTCGTCGCCCTTCTTTGCGTGCTTGGGCTGACGCTTGTGCCAATGCTCGCGAAAGCGGCCATAGCCTCCTCCGCGCGCAACGCCGCGACGGGCACCCTCACGGTGTCGGGCACGGTCGCGGACGCCTACGAGGCGTACCGGCTCTTTGACGCTGAGGTCGCGGACGGCGTCTCGGGAGACAAGGTCGCCTCCGATGTGATGTGGGCGAGCGACGCCGTGCGCGACGCCGCGCTCCTCGTGATGCGCGAGGCCGGCATGGACGCTTCGGGCGCCGCCGCCCAAGACGCCGCAGAGTGGCTCGACGCCGACGGGCACATGACCCCATCGCTCGCCATGAAGCTTGCCCGCGCGATTCGAGCGGCCGGTGTGGAGCCCGTCACAATCCCCGTGGGCAACGCCGCGGAGCTTCCCGCCGGGTACTGGCTCGTCGTCGCCGATGACGGCGCCATTGGCGAGTCCCAGGCGGGCACGGCGCCGATATTTGCGCTGGTGGGAGGAGCTCCGGTCACCGTAGCGCCCAAGGCCGCGACCCCGGAGGTCTGCAAGCACGTGCTCGAGGACTCGGACGGTGCGTGGAGCAAGGCCGCCGACGCCACCGTGGGCGACGACCTCTACTGGCGCCTCGCCGCGACGATTCCGGCGGGGTTTGCCGGCTACGACGCGTACACGGTAGAGTTCGCCGACGCCATGAGCGCGGGGCTCGATCCTGCCAAGGTCGCCTCGAGCGCGCGCGTCTACGTGGCCGCGGGAACTAGCGGCGGATTCGACGCGGTCACCGTCGCGGGCGGCTCTGCGGGCGCCGAGCCCGCGGACGGCTGGACAGACATCACCTCCGGGTGCGACGTCGCGGTCGATTCCACGGCCAATACCTTCACCGTGCGGACGGGCGACCTGATCGCTGCGCTCGGCGGCGCGGAGAAGTTCGCCGCCGGCGCCCGCGTGGTCGTCGTCTACAACGCGCCTTTGCGCGCGGGCGCCAACCGCGGCACTCAGAAGGGCAACCCCAACGAGGTGTACCTGCGCTACCCGCGCTCGCCCTTCTCCGACCAAGGCGGGGAGGGCGGCTATACCCGCACCCCAAGCGACCGCGCCACCGCCTACACCTGGGAGCTCGCGCTCACCAAGCGCGCAAGCGACGATCAGGCGCCGCTTTCGGGTGCCGTGCTGCGCGTCACCGACGACCGCGGCCGCACGCTGGCGGTCGACGGTACGTGGGATGCGCAGGGCAAGACCACCGTCACCACGGGCGAGGACGGCCGCGTGACCGTCTCGGGCGTGGACTCGGGCAAGCTGGAGGTCCGCGAGCTCAAGGCGCCCAAGGGCTACACCGCCTTTGAGGGCGCGCGCTGCGTGACCGTCAAGGCCGAGGGCTTGGACGTCGACCAGGTGGCCGCCGCCAAGCCCAAGCTCACCATCACGGCCGAGTCGCCCCTGCGTGCCGACAGCGCGGACGGGACGACGGGCAGCCTGGAGGCATCGCTCATCAACACGCCCACTGGCACGCCCCCGAACATCTTCACCGGAGGCGATATGCCCTCGACAGGAGATATGGCAATGTTCGCCGCGGCCGCCGTGGCGGTTGCCGGAGCCGTACTCATTGTGGTCGCGCTCCTGGTCAAGCGGGGAGGTGGCGACCATAAAGAGTAGCTGGCAGCCCCACCGAGAGCGGGGCGAGACATAACGAAGCAGATGCACAGACACAGACAGACAATGACCGATCGAATGGGAATCAACCGGAAAACGGAGGAAAAGAAGATGAGCATGAACAAGAACATCGCACGCCTGGCAGTAACCGCCGGCCTTACCGCAGCCCTGAGCTTCGGCGGCGTGATGGCGCCAGTCACGATGGCGTTTGCTGCGGAGGGTGCTGCCCCCAGCTATTCGCTCACGATTAACAAGTCCGTGGACAATGACTCCACTTCGTTCAAGGCGTATCAGATTTTTAAGGCTGACGTTATTGACGGAAAGTCCGGTAAGGTTGCGTCCAACATTGAGTGGGCGAGTGATGACGCAGAGACTGCGGTCCTGAAGGTGCTTGTTGATAATAATGCCCCAGGGATTACCTTAGACTCGACCGCTTCTGACGTTGCCGACTACCTTTCCAAGATCACTGATACCACTGATACCACGAGTCTGCCGCAGAGCAGCATCCTTAACAAGATTGCCTTGGCTGTAGAGAAGAGTGTTACCGCTACGGGCGATTCCTTTGCCGCCGGTCGCGCTTTCACCACTACGAGCGCTGGCTACTACCTGTTCATGACCGATACCGACTCGCTCAGTGCGAATGAGAAGCAGACCGGTACCTCGCCGATCTTTGCAGTCGTGGGCGGCAACGCAGTGGTCGTTACCGAGAAGACGAGCATCCCGACCGTGACGAAGCAGGTCAAGGACGATGGTGCGGACAACGACTGGAAGTACAAGGCGGACTCCCAGATGGGTCAGACCGTTCAGTACAAGCTGACCGGCACGGTTGCAAGCAATGTCGACACGTTCAGCACCTACTATTATGAGTTCCTCGATGAGCTGTCTGCCGGTTTGACTGTTGATAAGTCCACTGTCAAGGCCGTGATTGGTGAGACTCAGATCACGCCTACTTCTGTGACCGTGTCTGATCCCGATTCAAATGGCAGAACGGTCTTGAGCGTAAAGTTTGACGATCTTAAGGCTGCCGCTACGGCGGCCGGCGTCACTGTCGGCGAGAATACAAGGGTCGTTGTCACGTACGGCGCCAAGCTCGACCCGAATAAGTCCCAGCATGTCGTTGTCGGTGGCACGGGCAACTCCAACACCGTCAAGCTCATCTACTCCAACAACCCTGGCCACGATTCCCGGGGTGAGTCTGTGCCCGACACCGTGCGCGACTACACCTATGCGCTCAAGCTCGTCAAGAAGGACGCGACGGATGAGAATAAGATACTTAAGGGCGTAAAGTTCACCATCCGTGCCACTGATCCCGACGATATTGCATCCAAGGACATGTATGTCCAGGAGAATGGCTCCCTCGGTACTGAGGCTTATGAGTTCACGACCACCGACTCCGGCGAGATTAACGTCAAGGGCCTCGATGCCGGCACCTACACCGTCAAGGAGACCCATACGCTCGCCGGCTATAACACCATCCCCGAGTTCACCTTCACCATCAAAGCCATTGGATTCAACCAAGCAGAGGGAGAGGGAGAAAACAAGATTACGGTCGAGACGAGCACCAGGGGTTCCAATTTGGTCGAGGTTGACACGACTAACACGGACAACGGTACTGCTGCCTTGATCGTCAAAAACAAGCAGGGCTCCGGCCTCCCGCTCACCGGCCTTAACGGCGTGACGCTCACCTGGGTCGCGGGCGGCGCGGTGCTCGTCATCGGCGTGGCGCACCTCATCCGCGGCCGCCGCGAGGAGTCCGAGGAGTAAGCTTCTCCTCGACATTCCGCTGTATTGAGCGGGCTTCTTGCTGTTTTGCGAGGCGAGGCCCCGCGGCTTCGATCCGCGGGGCCTCGCTCTTTGGGCGACGGTGTGCCTTTTGCCCGACGCGCGCCGTCGCCTGCGCGTCAGCACCACCCACATGTCCATTGCGACCGACGTCGGAGGCGCCGACCCGATGAAACACCAAGACAAGCGCAACTCGACGGGAGCTCCCGCCCCAAGCGGCAAGAAGCGCCGCAGACGCCTGCCGCGCTGGGCCGACCGGCTCATCACCATGGCCGTCATCCTCATCGGCGTCGGCCTCATGATATGGCCCTGGGTCCTCGACCGGCTCGAGGCGTCAGGCGTTTTCAACCAGATCAGCGCCGTGTCTAGCACGGTGGACGCCCTTTCCGAGGAGGAACGGGAGCGAATCTTCCTCCAGGCGCGCTCATACAACGAGCTGCTCGCCGGCGTTGCCCCTGAGCTTCCCGCTGACCAGGTCGAGCCTTATGAGCAGCAGCTCATATTCGACCGCGACCCCATGATGAGCTGGGTCGAGATCCCCTCCATCAACGTGAGCATGCCCATCTACCACGGCACGAGCGAAGAAGTGCTCATGGCGGGCGTTGGCCACCTGGAGGGAACGAGCCTGCCCGTGGGCGGGGCATCCACGCACTGCGTGCTCACGGCCCACTCCGGCATGCGCAACCTCAGCATGTTCGACGACATCCATGCGTTGAACGAGGGCGACCTTGTCCTTCTCCACACCATGAACCGGACGCTTGCGTACAAGGTGACGAGCTCTGAGGTCGTGTGGCCCGATGAGGTCGACTCGCTCGGCCTCGAGCCGGGGGCCGACAAACTCACGCTCGTGACCTGCACGCCTTATGGCGTGAACGACCACCGGCTGCTGGTCCACTGCGAGCGCACCGAGTACGTCGAGCAGGAGGTGGCCGAGCAGAAGAGCCTCTCGGCGCGGCACTGGGGCAAGCGCGAGGTCGCGGCCCTCGTCGTCGTTGCCGCCTTGGCGCTGGTCGTCCTCGACGTCGTCATCCATCGGCTTCGCCGACGTCGCCGCCGGAGCGCTGCTGCGCGAGCCTAGCGCCGCCGCGTGCGCGGGCGGCCGTCGTCGAGGATGACGGCCAGGCCGGCCAGCACCACCAGTGCGACGAACATAATCTTCTTCATGGGCTTCTCCCTTCTCGCCTCCATCTGTCGAGAAGAGCATCCCGCTTGCGGCGCCTCCAGGCCATGGCCCCGCCTTACGTCAGCCTTTGGGTTTGGTAAGGCTGGGCGTCTCGTCGTTTGTCCGCTCAGATTTGGCATCCACTGGAACGCGCTTTTGAGCGGCAGGAAAATAGGCCCCTTTCCGCTCAAGAATCGCTTCCACTGGAGGGGAGAAGTGCGCAAATGGCGAGAAATGCCTCCTTTGCGCAGGAAGGCCTTCCACTGGAACGCGCTTTTGAGCGGCACCGCCTCCGCCGACATCGCGCCCTTCTCGCCAATGTTGCCGCTGGGGGTCCATGCGGGCGCGCCGGCTGGCCCCGCCCGGGTCGTGCCGTAGAATGGCAAGGCTAAACCTGCAAGATTGGAGGACCCATGGCTCTCAGCAGAGAGGACGTCGCGGGCATCGCCGACTACGCGCGCATCGCCCTGACCGACGCCGAGCTTGACGAGATGACCGCCTACATGAACGACGCGGTGGCGCTTCTCGAGCCCATTCGCCAGTACGACCTTGACGGCGTGGAGCCCACGTTCCACCCCATCGGAGACCTCTCCAACGTCATGGGCGCTGACGTTGCGGACGACCCGCGCGCCCTGCCCATCGACGTCGCGCTCTCAAACGCCGGCGCCTCCCGCGACCGCTATTTCCGCGTGCCGTCCATCCTCGGCGCCGAGGGGGGAGACCGCTAATGGCAAACCTCGACACCCTCTCCGCGGCCCAGCTCGCCGCAGGCGTCGCCGCCGGCGACTTCAGCGCCACCGACGTGGCCCGCGCCTCCCTTGAGGCCATCGACGCCCGCGAGCCGGAGGTCCAGGCCTTCCTGGAGGTCTCCGCCGACCTCGCCCTGGCCGCCGCCGCCAAGACCGACGCCGCCCGCGCCGCCGGCCAGCCCCTCGGGCCCCTCGCGGGCGTGCCCGTGGCCTTCAAGGACAACATGCACCTCGTGGGCACCCGCACCACCTGTGCCTCAAAGATGCTGGAGAGCTACCAGTCCACCTTCACGGCCACCTGCGTGCAGCGCATGCTGGACGCAGGCGCCACGCCCATGGGCAAGGCCAACATGGACGAGTTCGCCTTTGGCTCCTCCACGGAGTCCTCGGCCTTCCACCGCACCAACAACCCCTGGGACGTCACGCGCGTTCCCGGCGGCTCCTCGGGCGGCTCGGCCGCGATCGTGGCCGCCGGCGAGGTCACGCTCTCGCTGGGCTCCGACACCGGCGGCTCCATCCGCCAGCCGGCGTCCCTCTGCGGCGTCGTGGGCATGAAGCCCACCTACGGCGCGGTCTCGCGCTATGGCGTGGTGGCCTTCGGCAGCTCCCTTGACCAGGTCGGCCCCTTCGGCCGCCGCGTGGAGGACGTGGCCCTTGCCATGAACGCACTGGTGGGCGCCGGCCGAGACCCGTACGACTCCACCTCCCAGGACTGCGCCGTTGACTTCCTGGAGCACCTGGAGGACCCCATCGAGGGTCGCGTCGTGGGCGTGGTCCCCGCGCTCATGGAGGCCGCCGGCCTCACCGACGAGGTCAAGTCCGCCGTGGAGTCCGCCGCCCGCGCCCTGGCCGACCAGGGCGCCAGGATCGTCGAGGTGGAGCTTCCCAACCTGGCCTCCGCCATCGCGGCCTACTACGTCATAGCCCCCTGCGAGGCCTTCTCCAACCTGGCCCGCTTTGACGGCGTGCGCTACGGCTACCAGGAGCAGGGCTGCGCCTCCCTGGCCGAGCAGACCTCGCTCTCCCGCGCGCACGGCTTTGGCGAGGAGGCCAAGCGCCGCCAGATGCTGGGCGCCTACCTGCTGTCCTCCGGCACCTACGACAAGTACTACTACCCGGCCCAGCAGGTCCGCACCCTCATCACGCAGGACTACGCCCGCGCCTACGAGAGTTGCGACGTCATCCTCATGCCGGCGTCCCCGCGCACGGCCTTCAAGTTCGGCGAGATGAGCGACCCCACGCAGATGTACGCGTCGGACATGTTCACCATCTCCAACAACATCGCCGGCAACGGCGGCGTCTCCGTGCCGCTGGGCCTGGGCGCCGACTCCGGCCTGCCCGTCTCCGCGCAGCTCCAGGGCCCGGCGTTCAAGGACCGGTCGCTTTTGACCTTCGCGCGCGCCATCGAGAGGTCCTTTGACGTGGCCGGCGTCGTTGCGCCCGCCTTTGCCGGGAAGGGGGGTGAGCTCCAGTGAAGAAGCTCCAGGAGGTCCTGAAGGACTGGGAGGCCATCATTGGCCTTGAGGTCCACACCGAGCTCACGGCTCTGGGCACCAAGATGTTCTGCAACTGCCGCCTCTCCCACGACGACGCGCCCAACACCAACGTGTGCCCCGTCTGCCTGGGCATGCCCGGTGCGCTGCCGGTGCCCAACCGCCGCGCCATCGAGTCCATCGTCATGGCGGGCCTGGCAACCAACTGCCAGATCCAGAAGCACTCCATGTTCTACCGCAAGCACTACTTCTATCCCGACATGGCCAAGAACTTCCAGACCACGCAGGGTCCCGTCGCCTTCTGCATGTACGGGCACCTTGACCTTGAGGTCTTTGGCGAGGGCGCCAAGGAGCGCCCGGACCACGTCGAGACCGGCAACGTGGCCCCCGGCGGCATGGAGGCCGCCTCTCCCGTGGTCGTCGACAAGAACGCCGACGGCTCCTACACCACGCCCATCCGCATCTTCCGCATCCACATGGAGGAGGACGCCGCCAAGATGGTCCACGTGGGCGGCGAGGAGGGCCGCATCGCCAGCGCCACGGAGTCGCTCGTTGACTACAACCGCTGCGGCACCCCGCTCATCGAGCTCGTGACCGAGCCCGACCTGCGCACGCCCGAGGAGGCGCGCCTCTTCATGGAGAAGCTCCGTCAGACCTTCCTCACGCTGGGCATCTCCGACTGCTCTCTGGAGAATGGCTCCATGCGCTGCGACGGCAACGTGAGCCTGCGCCGCCGCGGCACCACCGGCCTGGGCACCAAGACCGAGCTCAAGAACATCAACTCCTTCAAGAGCCTGCACGACGGCCTTGAGTACGAGATCTGCCGCCAGGCCGAGGTGCTCGAGGAGGGCGGCATCATCTATCAGGAGACCCGCCACTGG
>CAJMPT010000025.1 GCA_905215465.1 uncultured bacterium
TCTTTGGCTCCCCGGGCTTTACGGACGAGAAGACCGACGTCTTCCTGGCGTCCGGCCTTGTCCAGGGCGAGTCCTGTCCCGACGAGGGGGAGTTCCTGCGCGTGACCTGGCTGCCTGTGGCCGACGTGGTCCAGGCCATCCTGGCCGGGGCCATCCAGGACTCAAAGACGGTCAGCGGCGTGCTGGCTGCCCGTGCCGCCGGGGTGCTAGAATAGGCAACGCTTGCGCCCTTAGCTCAGTTGGATAGAGCAGGAGACTTCTAATCTCAAGGTCGGGGGTTCGAATCCCTCAGGGCGCACCATCGCTTCTATCGGGCCGGGCGGGGGCTTCTCGCCGGGCCTTTTTTTGTCACTCGTATCAAGTTTTTGTGACGAGTTGGCCAATATTTTTTTGCCAAAGGCCGTAAACGGTCGATTTTTACGTGCGAACGAAGTTTGTGATGTTGCATACTGGAGGCTTGAGAGCAAACGGTCGGAAGGAGATCGCGTTGATTTACACGATGACGTTGAACCCGGCACTTGACTACGTTATGCACCCCCTCACCCTCGACATGGGATTCACCAACCGCTCGTCCTCTGAGGAGCTGTACTGCGGAGGAAACGGCATCAACATCTCCACGCTGCTCAAGGAGCTTGAGGTCCCGAGCATCGCCATGGGTATCGCCGGCGGCTTCACTGGTGACTACTTGCTCATGGAGCTCCAGGATAAGGGCATCGCCTCCAACTTCGTGCGCCTTGACCGCGGCAACACCCGCATCAACATCAAGCTCAACGGCATCGTCATGACGATGGTCAACGGCATGGGCCCCAAGATTCCCGAGAAGAAGGTCGACGAGCTGCTCGAGCGCATGGACGTCGTCCGCTCCGGGGACACGCTGGTCCTCACCGGCTCCATTCCCAACTCGCTTCCCGAGGACATCTACACCCAGATCATGGGTAAGCTTGCCGGCCGCGGCATCCAGTTCGTCGTCGACGCCCCCGGCCAGCTCCTGATGGAGTCCCTGAAGGCCCACCCCTTCCTCATCAAGCCCAACAACCACGAGGTCGGCCGCATCTACGGCGTCAGCATCGAGTCCCCTGAGGAGTGCATGCCCTACGCGCACAAGCTCCATGAGGAGGGCGCGCGTAACGTCATCATCTCCTGCGGCGGGCATGGCTCCCTGCTCCTTGACGAGAACGGGGTGGAGCACATCGTTCCCACGGCCAAGGTCAAGCTGGTTAACGCCACCGGCGCGGGCGACTCCATGGTCGCGGGCTTCCTCGCCAAGGTCACGAGCGGTGAGGACTACGAGACGGCCCTGATCTTTGCCTCCGCCTGCGGCACCGCCACCGCGGCCAGCAACGGCATCGCCAAGCGCTCCAAGATCGACCGCGTGGTTACCGCCCTGTACAAGAAGATGGGCCGCGCCATGCCCGGCACCATCGCCCGCGACATCGAGGAGAACCGCGCCCGCGCCGAGGCCACCGAGGGCATCTCCGGCAAGGCCGAGTAGCCTTTCTCCAAGATGAAATGCCGCCGAACTGCGGCAACATCTTGTGGAAACAATCCGCGAGTGCGGTTACTATAAAACTTGGCTCACGCGCCGCATACCAGTGGTATGCGGCGAGTCATTTTTAGGGAAGTGGCCGCGACCGCGGCCGGATAGTAGGGGGCATTAATGTACGAGGGAGTCAACGCATCTGACGGCATTGGCATCGGCGTCGCTCGCGTCGCCGTGGAGCCTGACCTGTCCTTCACGCCGCACGCGCCTGAGGACGCCAAGGCCGAGGAGGAGCGCTACCAGGCTGCCGTCGCCAAGTTCATCGAGCAGACCAACGCCCAGATCGAGCGCATGACCCAGACCGTCGGCGAGGAGGCCGCGGCCATCATGGGTGCCCACATCGAGTTTGCCGAGGACGAGGGCATCCGCGACATGGTCAACGGCTCCATCGAGAGCGGCATGTGCGCCGAGCAGGCCGTGTCCGAGGCCTATGACATGTACTACAACATGTTCTCCAACATGGAGGACGAGCTCTTCCGCGAGCGCGCCGCCGACGTCGCCGACGTCAAGACCGGCCTTCTCGCCGACCTGCTGGGCCAGGAGCTGGTGGACCTCTCCACGCTTCCCGAGAACTCCATCGTGGTCGTGCGCGAGCTCACCCCGTCCATGACGGCCGACATCGACAAGGAGAACGTCGCCGGTATCGTGACCGAGACCGGCGGCCGCACCTCCCACTCCGCCATCATCGCCCGCGCGCTTGAGATTCCGGCCGTGCTCTCCGTGGCCGATGCCACCACCAACATCAAGAACGGCGACATGGTGGTCGTCGACGGCACCAACGGCAAGGTCATCGCCGCCCCGTCCGACCACGACCTCGAGCACTACCGCGCCAAGGCCAAGCAGTACGCCGAGGAGAAGCTCGCCCTCGAGGCCTACCGTGGCAAGGAGACCGTGACCGCCGACGGCGAGAAGAAGCTTCTTGTCGCCAACATCGGCAACCCTGACGACGCAAACGTGGCCTCCGAGCACGACTGCGAGGGCGTGGGCCTGTTCCGCTCCGAGTTCCTCTTCATGGACGCCAAGGAGCTCCCCTCCGAGGACGAGCAGTTTGCCGCGTACCAGAAGGTCGCCCTGCGCATGAAGGACCAGCCGGTCATCATCCGCACCCTGGACGTGGGCGGTGACAAGGAGATCCCGTATCTCCACCTCACCAAGGAGGACAACCCGTTCATGGGCTACCGCGCCGTGCGCTACTGCCTGAACAACCCGGACCAGTACAAGGTCCAGCTCACCGCCCTGCTGCGCGCCTCCGCGTTCGGCGACATCAAGATCATGGTCCCGCTCGTGACCAACATCGATGAGATCCGCCAGGTCAAGGCACTCGTCAAGGAGTGCATGGCCGAACTCGACGCCCGCGGCGTCTCCTACAACAAGGACATCGAGGTCGGCACCATGATCGAGACCCCCGCGGCCTCCCTCATCGCTGACGACCTCGCCGCCGAGTGCGACTTCTTCTCCATCGGCACCAACGACCTCATCGGCTACACCATGTGCGCCGACCGCGGAAATGACAAGGTCGCCTACCTCTACGAGGTCTACCAGCCGGCCGTTCTGCGCTCCCTCAAGCGCATCATCGAGGAGGGCAACAAGGCCGGCATCATGGTTGGCATGTGCGGCGAGGCCGCGGCCGACCCCCTGCTCATCCCGGTGCTGCTCTCCTTCGGCCTGGGCGAGTTCTCCGTCTCCGCACCGTCCATCCTGCGCACCCGTCGCATCATCTCCGAGTGGAGCAAG
Organism: uncultured bacterium; assembly: GCA_905215465.1. Taxonomy (GTDB): domain Bacteria; phylum Actinomycetota; class Coriobacteriia; order Coriobacteriales; family Atopobiaceae; genus Paratractidigestivibacter. Next base: position 3,275 of record CAJMPT010000025.1, read on the forward strand.
GCCGACGCCGACGCCCTCACCGAGAAGGTCATGCAGCTCAAGACCGCCACTGAGGTCAAGGCCATGCTGCAGGCCGCTGCCCGCTAGGCCTACAAGCTCCGGCGAGTTGCTCTGATACGCAAGGCGCCCCAGGTCAGATGACCTGGGGCGCCTTATTCGTTCCTTTGGTCTGTGACGGCTCGAGGTCCGCTCCGCTGCCTAGCTGGGAAAAATCACGTCCAGGGCGTTGGGCACCACGGCCACGTCAAAGTGGGTACCCGTGACCTTCTCGCCGTCAGCCTGGCAGGGCGGCTCGCGGTCAAAGTCCAGGGCGACGGTGCGGCAGCGCCTGAGCCTCACGACGGAGGACCCCGCGTGACGTCCCAGCCTGGCCAGGCCGAGCAGGGCCATCAGGCGGGGGAGTGCAGGAAGCCTTACGTTGTAGCAGACGTCGAGAAGCCCATCGGCTGGGTCTGCGTCCGGGCAGATTCTGAAGCCGCCGCCGTAGGAGGGACCCACCTGTACCGCAAAGATGATGGTCGCGAGGTCGAGGGGCTTCTCGCCGTCAAAGGAGGCGCGGACGGGGTAACCCTCGCGGGCGCTTGCGAGGATGCGCACGGCTGAGGTGGCAAAGAGTGCCTCGCCCTCCTGGGAGGTCCCTGCGGCCCGGCGCTTCGTGGTGTCCAGCGCGATGGCGGCGTCCAGGCCAAACGAGAGGGTCTGCATGAAGGGCGTGCCGTTGACGCGGCCCACCTCCACGTGGCGCGAGCGGCCGCGCACGAGCTGGGCCAGCGCGGCCTCGACGTCGTTTCTTGCCATGCCAAGCGTGCGGGCGTAGTCGTTGCCGGAGCCGAGGGGGATGACCCCCAGCTGGGGGCGGGCCTCGCGCGGAAGGGCCATGAGGCCGCAGACCACCTCGTGGATCACGCCGTCCCCGCCGAGGGCAAGGATGGTGTCAAATCCGCGGGCGCCCCTGGCTATGCGCGTGGCGTCTGCGGGTCCCTGCGTCCGCACGACCTCGAAGCCTCGGGTGGCCGAGACGTAGCTTTGGAGGAACTCCTGGGCAAATCGGGTGCCGTCCTCGCCGTGGCCGCTGTGAGCTGCGGGATTTGCGATGACGAGCGTGCGCCCAAGCGGCGAGCCAAGCATGTTTTGTCCCTTTCCCGAACCCAAAACGTGCGAGCCCAGGCACCTTGAGGGCCTCTTCCTGACGTTTTGGGTTCCCGACTTCCGACCTCCTGAGTATACGCGGCGAGAAAACCGCAGGTCGCTGGGAGTCGGATGCCAAAAGGCCGCCGCCAATGCCCCGGCCCCGAACCCAAATCCATAATGGAATTGGGTTCGGGCCTTCCGCGCTTGCCCTTGGGAGCGCCCTCGTCTATACTTAACCCTCGGTTCCGGGGCGTGGCGCAGCTTGGTAGCGCATCTGCTTTGGGAGCAGAGGGTCGCTGGTTCGAATCCAGTCGCCCCGACCACCTTCGCGGGTGTGGTTCAACGGTAGAACCTCAGCCTTCCAAGCTGATGACGCGGGTTCGACTCCCGTCACCCGCTCCATAGAGTCCAAGAGCCCGCGCACGCGGGCTTTTTTATTGCCTAGCTGGGCGTATGTATGGAATGTTTCGCACACCACAACAAAAAGTTACGCGTCGGGACACATTGCCTTTCGGGAAGCGAGACAAACGTATTCTTCTCCATGTCGTTTTTCGCTCAATGATTGGAGCATGGCATGTCCTACACCGAGAAGGTCCTGGCAGAGCTCAAGCAGCGCTACCCCGAGCAGACCGAGTTCCTCCAGGCCGCGACCGAGATCCTCGGCACGATCCAGCCCGCGCTTGACGCCCACCCCGAGTACGAGGAGGCCTCCCTACTGGAGCGCTTCGTCGAGCCCGAGCGCGTCGTCATGTTCCGCGTGCCCTGGGTCGACGACGAGGGCAAGGTCCAGGTCAACCGCGGCTACCGCGTTGAGTTCAACTCCGCCATCGGCCCCTACAAGGGTGGCCTGCGCTTCAACCCCACGGTGACCCTCGGCATGCTCAAGTTCCTGGGCCTCGAGCAGATCCTCAAGAACTCCCTCACCACCCTTCCCATGGGCGGCGGCAAGGGCGGCTCCGACTTTGACCCCAAGGGCAAGTCCAACAACGAGATCATGCACTTCTGCCAGTCCTTCATGACCGAGCTCTATCGCCACATTGGCCCCAATACCGACGTTCCCGCCGGCGACCTGGGCGTTGGCGGCCGCGAGGTTGCCTACCTGTTCGGTCAGTATAAGCGCCTGACCAACGAGTGGACTGGCGTCCTCACCGGCAAGGGCCTCTCCTTTGGCGGCTCGCTCGCCCGTACCGAGGCCACCGGCTACGGTCTGGTCTACTTTGTGGACGAGTACCTCAAGAGCCGCGGCGACTCCTTCGAGGGCAAGAACGTCGTCGTTCACGGCTCCGGCAACGTCGCCATCTACGCCGTCCAGAAGGTCTCCCAGCTCGGCGGCAAGGTGCTCGCCTGCTCCGATACTCACGGCTGGGTCGAGGATCCCGACGGCATCGACTACACCGTGCTCGAGCATGTCTACAACAAGAAGCGCTCCGGCCACGACAAGGGCGTCACGCTCGCTATGTACGTCGACGAGAAGCCTAATGCCACGTGGCACGAGGGCGACGGCCGCGGCGTGTGGCAGCTTCCCTGCGACATCGCGCTGCCCTGCGCTCGCGAGAACACGCTGCTGCTCGAGGATGCCCAGGCACTCGTCGCCAACGGCTGCAAGGTGGTCGGCGAGGGCGCGAACATGCCCACGACCATCGAGGCCACGACCCACTTCCAGGAGAACGGTGTCGCCTTTATGCCCGGCAAGGCTGCCAACGCCGGCGGCGTGCTCGTGTCCGGCCTCGAGATGAGCCAGAACGCCGAGCACCTGTCCTGGACCTTCGAGGAGGTCGACGGCAAGCTCGAGCAGCTCATGCGCGGCATGTTCCACAACGTGGACGATACCGCCCGCGAGTACGGCAACGAGGGCAACTTCGTCATGGGCGCCAACATCGCCGGCTTCCTGAAGGTCGCCGACGCCATGATGGCCCAGGGCGTCTGCTAGAAGCCGCCTCTCCTAAAGGCACGATCGCAAGGACCCGGGGAGAACCTCTCCCCGGGTCGTATTATATCCGGTACCGATTCCCAAATTGATACAAACAGACTGTTAGTCAGGCTAACATACGATTTGTATATACGCAGGTAGAGTGAGTAATGTTGCAGTCTGGTTGATTGCGGCTTGCATTGCGGCGCCTGTCGCTATACTGACGAAGACCTTTAAACGCGGTACGAGATACCGAAAAGGCGTCCATAGCGTCAGAACCTGACTGAGCCTTTCGGAGTGTCGTTGCAACGGTGCTCCGTTTTTTGTGGGCTCGCAGCTCCGGCGGCCCTACGGGCGCACGCATGGAAAGGACGGTGTTGCTGTGAATCTGCTCGTCGATGGCGGCAGGCACCCCGAGGCGCTTCTCGCCTTGGAGGACGGGAGCTACTTCTTCGGTCGCTCCGCCGGTGCCGAGGGAGAGACCTTTGGAGAGGTCGTCTTCAATACCTCTATGGTGGGCTACCAGGAGATCGTGAGCGATCCCTCCTATGCCGGCCAGCTCGTGACCCTGACCTACCCGCAGGTGGGCAACTACGGCATCAACGAGCTTGACATGCAGTCCCGAGAGCTCGCCCTTGCTGGCCTCATCGTGCATGACATGTGCTACCAGCCCAGCAACTGGCAGTCCGTGAAGTCCCTGCCGGACTTCCTCGCCGAGCGCGGCATAGTGGCCATCGAGGACGTGGACACCCGCGCCCTCACCCTGCGCATCCGCGAGGGCGGCGCCATGAAGGCGGCCATCTCCACCACCGACCTCGACCCCGCGAGCCTCGTGGCCCGCGTGCGCGCCTCTGCGGCAATCGCCGATCACAACTACGTGGTCGACGTCTCCTGCGCCGAGCCCTACGTCATCCCGGCAAAGGGGGAGTGCCGCCACAAGGTGGTGGCCTACGACTGCGGCGAGAAGGCCGGCATCGCCAAGCGCCTTGCCGCCGTTGGCTGCGAGGTCACGGTCGTGCCCTGGGACACCCCCGCCGAGAAGGCCCTGGCCCTCGACCCCGACGGCGTGTTCTTCTCCAACGGCCCCGGAGACCCTGAGACCGTCCCGCCCGTGGTCGAGGCCGTCCGCGCCTGCCTGGGCAAGCTCCCGGTCTTTGGCATCTGCCTGGGCAACCAGGTCATCTCCCTTGCCGCCGGCGGCCAGGTGGAGAAGCTCCCATACGGCCACCACGGCGGCAATGAGCCGGTGATGAACCTACTCACCGGCAAGGTTGAGATCACGGCCCAGAACCACAACTACGGCCCGGTCTTCCCGACCTTCGGCCCGCTTGTGCCCGAGCTCTCCGGCGGCGTGACCGAGCACCCCTCCGACCTGCGCTTCTGGTCTTCCAGGCACGTGGCGCCGGTGGTCATGAGCGAGCGCTACGGCCACATCCGCCTCACGCACGTCAACCTCAACGACGGCACGCCCGAGGGCATCCAGTTCCTCGACCTGCCCGCGTTCTCCATGCAGTACCACCCCGAGGCCAAGCCCGGCCCCAACGACTCGACGTACGCCTTTGCCGCCTTCGCGCGCCTCATGGACGGGGTCGAGGACTACCTTGCCATCGACGTCCGCGAGGGGAGGCGCTTCTAATGCCCAAGCGCACCGACATCAAGAAGATCCTCATCATCGGCTCCGGCCCCATCGTCATCGGCCAGGCCTGCGAGTTCGACTACTCCGGCACCCAGGCCTGCAAGGCCCTGCGCGAACAGGGCTACGAGGTCGTGCTGGTCAACTCCAACCCGGCCACCATCATGACCGACCCCGAGACCGCCGACCGCACCTACATCGAGCCCATCACCGCCAACTCCGTGGCCAAGGTCATCGCCAAGGAGCGCCCCGACGCCCTGCTGCCCAACATGGGTGGCCAGACCGGCCTCAACTGCGCCGTTGCCCTGGCCCACGCGGGCGTGCTCGAGAAGTACGGCGTGGAGGTCATCGGCTGCGACATCGAGTCCATCGAGACGGGCGAGGACCGCGAGCTGTTTGCCGCGGCCATGAAGGACATCGGCCTGGAGGTGGCCAAGTCCGGCATCGCCCACACCATCGAGGAGTGCGAGGCCATCGTCGAGGAGCTGGGCTACCCGGCCGTCATCCGCCCGTCCTTCACGCTGGGCGGTGCCGGCGGAGGCATCGCCTACGACCACGACGACCTGCTGCACATCTGCGAGCAGGGCCTGGCCCTGTCCCCTGAGACCGAGGTCTTGGTCGAGCAGTCCATCGAGGGCTGGAAGGAGATCGAGATGGAGGTCATGCGCGACGTCGCCGGCAACGGCGTCATCGTCTGCTCCATCGAGAACCTCGACCCCATGGGCGTCCACACCGGCGACTCCATCACCGTGGCCCCCTGCCAGACGCTCAACGACTACGAGCTCCAGCGCCTGCGTGACTACTCCATCGCCATCCTCGAGCGCGTCGGCGTGGCCTGCGGCGGCTCCAACGTGCAGTTTGCCGTCAACCCCGAGGACGGCCGCGTCATCGTCATCGAGATGAACCCGCGCGTCAGCCGCTCCTCGGCCCTGGCCTCCAAGGCCACGGGCTTCCCCATTGCCAAGATGGCCGCCCTTCTCTCCGTGGGCTACACCCTCGACGAGATCCAGAACGACATCACGCACTCCACGCCGGCCTGCTTCGAGCCCTCCATCGACTACTGCGTGGTCAAGATTCCGCGCTTTGCCTTTGAGAAGTTCAAGGGCGCCTCTGACCGCCTCTCCACGCGCATGAAGGCCGTGGGCGAGGTCATGGCCATCGGCTCCACCTTTGAGGAGGCCATGCAGAAGGCCATGAGGTCGCTGGAGCAGGGCCATGCGGGCCTGGGCGCCGATGGCAATGACGACTTTGACGAGGAGGCCTTCGAGGAGAAGGTCGCCACGCCCACGCCCGAGCGCATCCTCTACGTGGCCGAGGCCCTCCGCCGCGGCTGGGGCGTCGAGCGCGTCTTCGAGCTCACCCGCATTGACCAGTGGTTCCTCCACCGCATCCAGGACATCGTCACCGCCGAGGGCCGCATCCGCGAGCTCGGGCTGTCCGGCATGGACGCCGCCCACATGCTGGCCGCAAAGCAGATGGGCTTCTCCGACGCCCAGATCGGTCACCTCACCGGCCAGCGCGACGACACCGTCCGCGCCGTCCGCGAGGTCCTTGGCGTGAGCCCGCTCGTCAAGACCGTCGACACCTGCGCCGGCGAGTTTACCAGCCGCACGAGCTACCACTACTTCACCTATGAGCGCGGCGGCGCATCCGAGTTCCACGAGGCCGAGCGCCCGCGCGTGGTGATCCTGTCGGCCGGCCCCAACCGCATCGGCCAGGGCATCGAGTTCGACTACTGCTGCTGCCACGCGGCCTACGCGCTGGAGGCCAAGGGCTACGAGACCGTCATGGTCAACTGCAACCCCGAGACCGTCTCCACCGACTACGACACCTCCGACCGCCTCTACTTCGAGCCGCTCACCTTCGAGGACGTCATGAACGTCATCGAGGTCGAGAAGCCCGTGGGCGTCATCGTGACCCTCGGCGGCCAGACCCCCATCAACCTGGCCAAGCGCCTCAAGGAGGCGGGCGTCCCCATCATGGGCACCCAGCCCGAGGCCATCGACCTGGCCGAGGACCGCGACCGCTTCGCGAGCCTGCTCGACCGTCTGGACATTGCCTACCCGCCCAGCTCCACGGCTGAGACCGTGGAGGAGGCCAAGGGCGTCGCCCGCCGCGTGGGCTACCCGCTGCTCGTCCGCCCGAGCTACGTGCTGGGCGGTCGCGGCATGGCCATCGTCTACGATGACGACGACCTCGTGAAGTACATGGCCGCCGCCACCCAGGTCTCGCCGGACCACCCCGTCTACCTCGACGCCTTCCTTGAGGACGCCATCGAGCTCGACGTGGACGCACTCTGCGACACCGAGCAGTGCTACGTGGGCGCCGTCTTGGAGCACATCGAGGAGTGCGGCATCCACTCCGGCGACTCCGCCTGCTGCTTCCCGCCCTTCTCGCTGTCCGACAAGATCGTGGCCAAGATTCGCGAGACCACCCGCCGCCTGGCCCTTTCCTGCCACATCCAGGGTCTCCTCAACGTGCAGTACGCCGTTCGCGACGAGCAGGTCTTCGTCATCGAGCTGAACCCCCGCGCCAGCCGCACCGTGCCCTTCTCGTCCAAGGCCACCGGCGTGCCCCTGGCCAAGTACGCGGCCCGCATCATGAGCGGCGAGAAGATCTGCGACCTTGGCCTGCCCGCCGAGGACGCCGAGTGCGGCTACTACGCCGTCAAGGAGGCCGTCATGCCCTGGAGCCGCTTCCCGGGCGCCGACGTCACCCTGGGGCCCGAGATGAAGTCCACCGGCGAGGTCATGGGCCTGGATGTGACCTTCCCCAAGGCCTACGCCAAGACCCGCGAGGCCATCGACTACGACGTGCCCCAGGCAGGCACCGTCTTCATCTCCGTCTGCGACCGCGACAAGCGCTCCGTGGCGCCGGTGGCCCTGTCCCTGGTGCACCTGGGCTACGACCTCGTGGCCACCCGTGGAACTGCCAAGACGCTGCACGCGGCGGGCATCCCCTGCGAGGTCGTCAAGCGCGTCTCCGAGGGGCACCCCAACATCGCCGACCTCATGGCCGAGGGCAAGGTGAGCTTCCTCATCAACACGCCCCACGGACACAGCTCCCGCGGCGACGGATCGGTGCTGCGCGGCGAGGCCGTCTCGCGCGGCATCGACATGGCCACCACCATCAGCGGCGCCACCGCCCTGGTCCAGGCCATCTCCGCCACCCGCAGGGGGCCGCTGGACGTCTACGCGCTGCAGGACCTCCCCAAGTAGGGCGTCGCGTCATCGTTTGACCCAAGGGCCGCTCGGGCATTTGTATCCCGGGTGGCCCTTATCTTGTGGGAGTGGTGCGCGAGGGTATACCAGACCTCGAAGTTTGGTATCATTCAAAGGCTGTGCGCCGTAATGCGGGCGTGGTGGAACTGGTAGACACGCTGGATTTAGGTTCCAGTGGGGGAGACCCCGTGAAGGTTCGAGTCCTTTCGCCCGCACCAGAGCGCACGTTCAACAGGGCATTCATTCGACGGGAGAAGCCCGCCGAGGTACGAGACACTGGAGGAACGTTGAACATCACCGTCACCCCTGAGCAGCCTCAGGACAACAAGCTGACCGCCAAGGTCACCATCTCTGCCGCCGACGTCGACGCGGCCATCAAGAAGACCTACGCGGAGATCGCCAACAAGTACGCCTTCCAGGGCTTCCGTCGCGGCCACGTTCCCCGTCCCATCATCAACAACATGATGGGCCTCGAGTCCATCCTCGCCCAGGCCACCAACGACCTGCTCAACGCCGCCGACCCCGCCATCGTCGAGGAGCTCGACGTCACCCCGCTGGGCCAGATCTCCTTCGGCGACGAGCCCGCCCTCGTCGTGGAGCACTCCGACTACGAGGCCACCGTCACCATCGACGTCCGCCCCGAGGCCGAGCTCGAGAGCTATGACGCCCCCGAGGTCAACATGCCCCCCGAGGAGGCCACCGAGGCCGAGATCGACTGGCAGCTCAACCAGCTCCTCTCCTACCAGATGACCTACGAGGACACCGACGAGGACCGCGAGGTCGCCGAGGGTGACGTCATCGGCGTCGACATCCAGAACGTCGAGGGCGCCGGTCACCTCGCCGCCGAGAACCGCACCGTCACCCTGAACGGCATGCAGCTCCCCGCCGAGCTCCAGGAGGCCATCGTCGGCATGAAGCCCGGCGAGACCAAGGACGTCGAGTGGGTCAAGTCCCACGAGCACGAGGGCGAGGTCCACGAGCACAAGTTCTCCGTCAAGGTGACCGTCAAGGCCATCAAGAAGGCCGTCACCCCCGAGCTCACCGACGAGCTCGCCAAGAAGAACTTTGGCTACGAGACCGTCGAGAAGCTCCGCGAGGCCGTCAAGGAGGAGATCGAGGCCGACAAGAAGACCTCCCTCCCTCAGCTCAAGGAGGATCGCGTCGTCGAGGAGATGGGCAAGCGCCTGCAGCTCGACGAGGTTCCCGAGAACTACAAGAACGAGATCTTCAACGAGCTCGCTCAGGAGTTCCTGGCCCAGCTCCAGCGCCAGAACATCTCCCTTGACATGTACCTTGCCGCCCGTGGCGTCAAGACCGACGACTTCATTGCCGACCTCCACGCCCAGGCCGACGAGCGTGCCCGCCAGTCCCTGGCCCTCGACGCCGTTGCCAAGAAGATGGGCTTCGATGCCACCGAGGCCGATGTCGAGGCCGAGTTCGAGCGTGCCGGCATCGAGGACGTCAAGGCCGCCGTCAAGCAGTGGAAGGACCAGGGGCGTCTTCCCGCCATCCGCGACTCCATCAAGCGCACCAAGGCCCTCGACTACCTGGTCGAGAACGCCAAGGTGACCATCAAGGACGAGGTTGCCGAGCGCGCCGAGGCCGAGAAGGCCGAGTCCGCAGAGTAGGCTCGTCTCCTCACCTGCACCTCTCGCATGCCCCGGGGAGCCCGCCTCTTCCCGGGGCATGCTTCAATGAACAGGAGGAACAATGCACTATCCCACCAACACCCCGCTCATCCCGTACGTGGTCGAGCAGACCCCGCGCGGCGAGCGCAGCTTTGACATCTACTCCAGGCTGCTGAACGACCGCATCGTCTTCCTTGGCGAGGAGGTCACGCGCGACTCCGCCAACCTGGTCATCGCCCAGCTGCTGCAGCTCGAGAGCGCCGACCCCGACAAGGACATCTCGCTCTACGTCAACTCCCCGGGCGGCGACGTCTACGCCGGCCTGGGCATCATCGACACGATGAACTTCATCAAGCCCGACGTCTCCACCATCTGCGTCGGCATGGCCGCCTCCATGGGCGCCGCCATCCTGGCCAGCGGCGCCAAGGGCAAGCGCCTGGCGCTTCCCAACTCCATGGTGCTCATCCACCAGCCGAGCTCGGGCGTCTCCGGCCAGCAGACCGACATCCAGATTGTCGCCGACGAGACCCGCTGGATCCGCCAGCACCTCAACGAGCTTCTCGCCGACGCCACCGGCCAGCCCATCGAGCGCATCAACGCCGACACCGAGCGCGACAACTACATGCGCGCCGAGGAGGCCTGCGCCTACGGCCTGGTGGACAAGGTCATCTCCTCCCGCAACGACAACCGGGAGAGCTAATGGCATCCAGTGACAACGGCGGCGAGTACGGCAACCAGGAGGTCCGCTGCTCCTTCTGCCACAAGAGCCGCAGCCAGGTGAGCAAGCTCGTCCAGGGTCCCGACGGGGTCTACATCTGCGACGAGTGCATCCACGCCTGCGCCGACATGATTGGCCAGCCCGTTGACGAGCTGGGCATTGACGATCTGGTGGAGGTCCCCGAGGAGGCCCCCATCAAGGAGCTCCCCACCCCTCACGAGATCTACGACGAGCTCTCCCAGTACGTCATGGGCCAGGAGCAGGCCAAGCGCGCCATGAGCGTGGCCGTCTACAACCACTACCGCCGCATCCTCTCCGGCAACGACGAGGTCGAGGAGGGCGAGGAGCAGGTGGAGATCGCCAAGAGCAACATCTTGCTTCTGGGCCCCACCGGAACGGGCAAGACCCTTCTGGCCCAGACCCTCGCGCGCTTCCTCGAGGTGCCCTTCGCCATCGCCGACGCAACCACGCTGACCGAGGCCGGCTACGTGGGCGAGGACGTGGAGAACATCCTGCTCAAGCTCATCACCGCCGCCGACGGCGACGTGGAGCGCGCGCAGGTGGGCATCGTCTACGTGGACGAGATCGACAAAATCGCCCGCAAGGCCGAGAACCTCTCCATCACGCGCGACGTCTCCGGCGAGGGCGTGCAGCAGGCGCTTCTCAAGATCATCGAGGGAACCGAGGCCAGCGTCCCGCCCCAGGGCGGCCGCAAGCACCCCCAGCAGGAGCTCATTCGCATCGATACCACCAACATCCTGTTCATCTGCGGCGGCGCCTTCGTCGGGCTGGACAAGATCGTGGCCGACCGCATTGGCAAGAAGGGCATCGGCTTCAACGCCGAGCTCGGCCAGAAGGTCGAGGAGAACGAGGATGCCCTCATGGCCGAGGTCATGCCCCAGGACCTGCACAAGTTTGGCATGATCCCCGAGTTCATCGGCCGCATCCCGGTCATCACGAGCACCAAGGAGCTCACCGAGGACGACTTGGTGCGCATTCTGACAGAGCCCAAGAACGCGCTGGTCAAGCAGTACCGTCGCATGTTCGAGCTCGAGGGCGTGGAGCTGGAGTTTGAGCAGGACGCCCTGCGCGAGATTGCGCGTCAGACGCTTTCCCGCGGCACCGGCGCCCGCGGCCTGCGCGCCATCTGCGAGTCCACGCTCCAGGACACCATGTTCGACCTGCCGAGCGACCTGGACATCACCCGCGTGGTGGTGACCAAGGAGTCCGTGGGCGGCGGCCAGAGTCCGACCATCATCTCCAAGAGCCACGCCAAGCACGCCAACTAGCGCCGGCTGGGCAAGAAGTTGAGGCGGGGTCGCAACCTGAGATGGCTGCGGCCCCGCTTTGCGTTTGGGCGGCGGTTGCCGTGAACGCCTGGGGCTTCGATTCAGGCGTTCAGTGAACGGCTGAATCGAAATCACGCATTCAGTGAACGGCTGAATTGCAGCAGCAGGCGTTCACGGCGTGAGGCGCTTCTCGGCTAGAGGCGGGTGCCGCCGAGCCTGTCGTAGATGCGGATGATGGCGTTGCGGCGCTTGGTGCCGCCCGGACAGGTCTTGTCAAAGGCAGGCATGACGCCCTTGTAGAGCACGATGACCTGAAGGCGCTTGGCGAGGCCGGGCACGGAGTCGCGTGACTCCTCAAGCTGCGCGCGGATCTCCTCCAGGTAGGGCGAGTGCATCGCGTAGCGCCAGAAGAGGTCGGCGCCGTCAGCGTCCGGGTAGAGCCAGGGGCGGTTGTCCGGTCCCGCAAAGTGGACGATCTTGGGGTCCTGGCGGGCCTCCTCGTACTCCTGGCGCACGTCGGGTGCGGCATTGCTCACGATGTGCGTGCGCCTGAGGTGCTGCCAGTCCATGAGGTAGTTCCACCTCATGTGGATGCGCACGTAGTCGCCATCGGCCACGCGGTTGAGGACGTCCTGGTCAAGCCAGCGCCACATGCGCTGCGTGGCAAGGTCGAGGAGCTGCTCGGGGCTCAAGCGACGGCGAAACTCGGCCAGGTTCATGAGCAGGACGCCCGCCTGGAAGTAGCTGTGGGCGTCGGTCATGCCCAGCTCGTTCTCCAGGTAGGGGCCGACGGTGACGTCGTAGCCGTCCATCTGTCCCAGGGTGTCGGCGTCGCGCGTGGCGCCCAGAAGGTAGCCCGTGACGTCGGTGTCGTAGAGCTCGGCGATGTCGGCGTTGACGATGAGGTCGGAGTCCAGGTAGATGGCCTTCTTGACGTTGGGCAGAAGCGAGGGTGCAAGCAGGCGAAAGTAGGTCTCGGGCCTGAAGTGGCCATGGTGGGGGAGCTCGATGTCTCCCAGCGCAGCGTCGACGTCGAGGAAGCCGATGCCCACGCTGGCCGTCTTGGTCTGGCGCGTGAGCGTGATCATGCTGGTGGGGGAGAGGTCGCGCGTGAGCACGATGATGTCGTAGCGGCGCTTTGCGCTGGCGTTCTCCACGATGGACTGCACCGCAACGGAGAGGTACGGAACAAAGTTCTCGCTGCAGGCAAAGACGATGACGACGTCATCGAGCGGAAGGCCGAGCTCGCGCGACGAGCTGGCGAGCATGGTGCTCGAGAGCGCGCTGCGTGCGGGCGTCGTCTTGCGTAGTGGCTTCATGGGCCCCTTCTCCGTGTGAGACAGCAGGTTGCAAGAAAAACTTTACCATGCGCTCGCGGGCCGCCGCCTAAGGAAACCCTCACCTACACCGCAAGGGCGCAGACGCCATCCAGAAGGTCTCGCGCGTTGGCAGCAAGAGTGCAGGCGAGCTCGTCCTTGTCGGTGCCTCTGACCTGCGCCAATGCCATGAGTCCACGGTCAAGTGAGGACAGGAGCCCCTCCGCCCCCACGCCCTGGTCGCAGGCATCCGGAAGGTCGGTCTCAAGCAGGAGGCGCTCCTTGGGCAGCTGCCGCGCGTACTCGCGTCCGCGGCGCGTGGCCAGCATGCGCTCGCCCACGGAGAAGAGGCAGCCCATCCCGACCGCGCGGCCGAGGTCGTCCGAGGTCCCGCTGAACCAGTGCATGACGCAGCGGCAGCCGTGGGCGGCCCCGGTTCCCTCCAGGACGTCCAGAACGGCCCCCGCGGACCTCACCGCGTGGAGCGACACCACCTTGGGCGCGCCCCCGGCCTGCGCGGCAGCCGCGTTGCAGATGCGCGTGAGGGCTGTGACCTGCGCCTCGTTGCCTGCGGTGTCAGATCGCGCCGGCGAGAAGTCCAGACCGACCTCCCCGACGAGGGCGGCCTCGCGGGCAAGCTCGCAGGCGAGGTCCACGTCTGCCGTGCCCGCTCGTCCGTCCGCCACCCACCACGGGTGGACACCCACGCCAAGAAGGACGTTGGGGACGCTCGCCAGGCTCTCCCTGGCGTCAAGGAACTCCCGTGGCGTCACAGTGCAGCAGGCAAGCGCCGCCCCGTGTCGCGCGCAGTCCGCGGCCACGGCTGCCGGGTCCTTCTCCCAGGCAAGGTGGCAGTGCGTGTCAAACAGCCTCGGTCCCTCTGCCTGCTCCATGCCTGCCTTCTCTCCCTTGTGCCGTCCGTGGTATTCTCTAAGGTTGCTATGCCTTTGTTATACCTGCTCTTTATGCCACACGCGAGAGGAACCACCGTGGAAGAGATGCCCAAGACGTACGACCCGCAGGAGCGGGAGCCCGAGCTTATTCAGAAGTGGATTGACGCCGGCTGCTACCAGCGCAGCAAGGGCGTCGGCGACTGCACCGTCGTCATCCCGCCGCCCAACGTCACCGGCATCCTGCACATGGGCCACGCCATGGACGACTCCATCCAGGACTCCATCGTGCGCTACAACCGCATGCGCGGCCGCTCCACTCGCTGGATCCTGGGCACCGATCACGCCGGCATCGCCACGCAGACCAAGGTCGACAAGAAGCTCAAGAGCGAGGGCGTCTCTCGCCTGAAGATCGGCCGCGAGAAGTTCGTGGACGCGTGCTGGGACTGGACGCACGAGTACGGCGGCACCATCGTCAGCCAGATCAAGCGCATGGGCTGCTCCATCGACTTCTCCGACGAGAAGTTCACCATGAGCCCCGAGTTCAGCCGCGCCGTCCGCAAGGTCTTCTGCGACTGGTACCACGACGGCCTCATCTACCGCGGCAAGCGCATCGTCAACTGGTGCCCCAACTGCACCACGGCCATCTCCGACGACGAGGCCGAGTACCGTGACGAGAAGGGCCACCTCTGGTTCATGCGCTACCCGCTGGTGGAGCCCGTGGACGGCATCGAGTACATCACCGTGGCCACCACCCGTCCCGAGACCATGCTCGGCGACACCGGCGTTGCCGTGAGTCCGTCGGACCCCGAGAAGGCCAAGCTCGTGGGCGCCAAGGTCATGCTGCCCATCGTCAACCGAGAGATTCCGATCTTCTCCGACTGGCACGTCGACGCCAACTACGGCACCGGCTTCGTCAAGGTCACCCCCGCCCACGACCCCAACGACTATGCCATGGGTCAGGCGCACGACCTCGAGCAGATCAACGTCTTCGACGAGCATGCCGTCGTGGTTGACGGCTACGGCGAGTTCAGCGGCATGAGCCGCGACGAGTGCCGCGAGGCCATCGTCAAGTGGTTCGACGAGCACGGCCTGCTCGACCACATCGAGGAGCTCGAGCACTCCGTCATGCACTGCTACCGCTGCGACACCGCCCTCGAGCCGTGGCTCTCCGAGCAGTGGTTCGTCGCCGTCGACAAGCTCAAGGAGCGCGCCACCGAGGTCGTTAAGAACGGCGAGGTCAAGTTCCACCCGGCCCGCTGGACCGACACCTACCTCACCTGGATGGACAACCTCAAGGACTGGTGCATCTCCCGCCAGCTGTGGTGGGGCCACCGCATCCCGGTCTTCTACTGCGAGGACTGCGGCTGGTCCGACGCCCTCATGGAGGACGCCGACGTCTGCCCCAAGTGCGGCGGCCACCACGTGCACCAGGACGAGAACGTCCTTGACACCTGGTTCAGCTCCCAGCTGTGGACCTTTGCCACGCAGGGCTGGCCCGACAACACGGCCGAGCTCGAGGCACACCACCCCACCAAGGTGCTGGTCACGGCCCGCGACATCATTGCCCTGTGGGTTGCCCGCATGATCATGAGCTCCCTCTACTTCACCGACCAGGTGCCGTTCCACGACGTCTTCATCTACGCCACCATCCTGGCAAAGGACGGCAGCCGCATGTCCAAGTCCAAGGGCAACGGCGTGGACCCCATGGAGCTCATCAACATGTACGGCGCGGACGCCATGCGCTACAACCTGCTGACGCTCATCACCAACAACCAGGACGTCAAGTTCGACGCCGACATCGACAAGCAGACCAAGAAGCTCCTGGGCAGCGCCCGCACCGAGCAGGCCCGCGGCTTTGTCACCAAGATTTGGAACGCCAGCCGCTTCGTCCAGATGAACCTGGACGGCTACGTGCCTGGCGCCCCCAAGGTCGAGACGCCCGAGGACGCCTGGATGCTCAGCCGCCTCGCGCGCGCGGTCTCCGAGGCCACCGAGCAGCTCGAGACCTACAACCTAGGCGACTACGCCCGCGACATCCAGTCCTTCTTCCGCGGCGAGGTCTGCGACTGGTACATCGAGCTCTGCAAGGGCCGCCTGCTTGACGGCACGCCCGAGGAGAAGCTCCAGGTCCAGCGCAACCTGGTCTACGTGCTTGACGTCTCCATGCGCCTGCTGCACCCGGTCATGCCGTTTGTGACCGAGAGCGTCTGGGACGCCCTGCCGGCCTCCGGGCTCGACGCGCACGACGCCGAGTTCCTGATGGTTGCCAAGTGGCCCGAGCCCTCCGAGCTCGCCGCCTTCGTGGACGAGAAGGCCGAGGGCGACTTCGAGCTGGCCAAGCGCGTCATCTCCTGCGTGCGCTCCACGCGCGCCCGCTACCGCCTCTCTCCCAAGGCCGAGCTTGACGTGGCCGTGCGCTGCGGCGAGGCCGAGGCCGCCGTTTTGGCCGGCCAGGAGGGCTTCATCAAGAGCGTCGGCCGCGTGAGCGAGCTTACCTGCGGCGACGTCCAGAAGGCCGAGGGCGCGGTCTCCGTTGCCGACGGCACGCTGGAGATCTTCGTGGGCCTGGGCGGCCTGGTGGACCTCGCCGCCGAGGGCGCCCGCCTCAAGAAGGAGCTGGCCAAGGCCGAGAAGGACCTCGCAAGCGTCGAGCGCACCCTGGGCAACCAGGGCTTCGTCGCCAAGGCGGCGCCCGAGGTCATCGAGAAGAAGCGCGCCCAGGCAGCCGAGCTGACCGCCACCATCGACCAGCTCAAGTCCCAGATCGCGGACTTCGAGTAGAGCGGTTTCGCAGACCTGTCCGGAGCCCCGGCGGTTTTCTCGCAAAGCTACGAGCGCAAAGAGCGCGCTCAAAGAGCTTTGCCGAGAAAACCGCCGGGGCTCCTCCCATGTGGCGAACGCACCCTACTGCGCAAGTCGATGCCCAATTGTTCTTGAAAGGCTTTACCAGCATGCATGGCCTGCCGAGGCGGTGGCCTCCTGGGCTGGGCGGCAGCGTTATCGCAGGCGAGAGGGGTGGGTTTTCTCGGCAAAGCTCTTTGGACGCGCCCTTTGCGTCCGTAGCTTTGCGAGAAACACCCACCCCTCTCGCCGTCGGAAGCCCTACGCCCAGCCCAGGAGGTCGCGGATCACGCGGCTGGCGATCATCTGCCCCATGATGGGGGGAAAGTAGCTCATGGTGCCCAGGAGGCTGCCGGACTCGCGCCACTGCTCGTCGGAGATCTTCTCCATGCGGACGGGCTGCTCGTCAGAGTAGAGGACCTGCAGGTCGTGGATGCCGCGGCGCCTGCACTCCTTGCGCATGACGCGCGCGAGAGGGCAGTTGACCGTCTCCTCTATGCGGGCGAACCTGAGCCTGGTGGGGTCGAGCTTGTTGCCGCCGCCCATGGCGGAAATCTCGCGGTAGCCGCGCTCCTGGCACCAGGCCGCCAGCTGCAGCTTCTGGGCCACGGTGTCGATGGCGTCCACCACGTAGTCTGGGCGGGGGAGGGGCGCCAGCGTCTGGTCTATGCCATCCTTGGGGAGAAACGCCTGGACCGCGGTGACGCGGGCCTCGGGGTTGATGTCCAGCACCATGGCGCGGGCCACGTCGGCCTTGGGGCGGCCGATGGTGCTGGCGTAGGCCACGGCCTGGCGATTGACGTTGCTGGGCGCCACCACGTCGCGGTCGAGCAGCACCAGGTTGCCCACGCCGCCGCGGGCGAGCGCCTCCACGCAGTTGGAGCCAACGCCGCCCAGGCCAATGACCATGACGCACGCCCCGTCGAGCCGTGCGAGCCCCTCCTCGCCCAGAATGAGCCTCAGCCTGTCCTTGGTCGTCTCCGCCTGCGTCATGCCGCCCTCCCGCCGCCCCGCAAATTGGGGACGTGTTCGAATTTGCGCAAATTTGGGACGGACTTGAATGCCCCGCAGCTTAGGATACACGTGGGGGGCTCGCTTTGCGGTTCTTGCCAAACCCGTCCCCACTTTGCGCAAAAACGAACACGTCCCCAATTTGAGGAGGAGATGAGCATGGAGTTCGCGACGCTTTCCAACGGAGTCAGGATGCCGAAGGTGGGCTTTGGCGTCTACCGTGTGCCGGCCGAGGAGTGCCAGCCGGTTGTTCAAAAGGCCCTCGAGGTGGGCTACCGCCACCTTGACACGGCCCAGTGCTACTTCAACGAGGAGCAGGTCGGAGCCGCAATCCAGGCCTCGCCGGTGGACCGCTCCGACATCTTCCTCACCACCAAGGTCTGGATCGGCTGCTACGGCGAGGGCCAGACGTACGCCTCCGTGGAGCGCTCCCTGCGTCGCCTCAAGACCGACTACCTGGACCTCGTCCTTCTTCACCAGGCCTTTGCCGACTACTACGGCGCCTGGCGCGACCTCGTGCGCCTCTACGAGGAGGGCAAGGTCCGCGCCATCGGCACGAGCAACTTCCTGCCCGTGCGCCTGGCGGACCTCTCGGCCTTTGGCGGCATGGCGCCGCAGGTGAACCAGGTGGAGACCAACCCCGTCTGCCAGCAGCGCGCCGCCCACGAGTACATGGCCGCGGCCGGCATCCAGCACCAGGCCTGGGCACCCCTGGGCGCGGGCATGGGGGGGCGTGCTCGACAGCCCCGTCATCTGCGGCATCGCCGAGCGACTGGGAAAGACGCCCGCCCAGGTCATCCTGCGATGGCTCGTCCAGCGAGGCATCGTGGTGCTGGCCAAGTCCGCGCACGAGGAGCGCATGCGCCAGAACCTCGAGATCTTTGACTTTGCGCTCTCCGCGGACGACGTGGCCGCCATCGAGGCGCTGGACACGGGGCACGGCACCTTCATCGACCCGGCGACCATCGACTTCTTCCGTCCGCTGGTGGAGGAGCGTTGCGGGCTGCTGTAGGGGCTTCTTGCGGGACCAACCTGTCCCCACTTTGCGCAAAAACGAACACGTCCCCAATTTGCGGGGCGCGTGACCTATAGTGGAAGGCCATGCGCCCCGTTTGCGCCATGCCGTCGCCGAGGAGGACCGAATGGCCGAGTACCTGTCTGACATCGAGATCGCCCAGCAAGCCAAGATGCTGCCCATCGCCGAGGTGGCCGCCAAGGCCGGCCTCTCCGAGGACCAGCTGGAGTGCTACGGCCGCACCAAGGCCAAGGTGGACATCCACAGCCTGAAGGACCTGCCCATGAGGGGCAAGCTCGTCCTGGTCACGGCCATCAACCCCACGCCTGCCGGCGAGGGCAAGACCACCACGTCCGTCGGCCTGGCGGACGCCCTGTGCGGCATGGGCAACAACGCCCTTCTCTGCCTGCGCGAGCCCTCCCTTGGCCCCGTCTTTGGCATCAAGGGCGGCGCCGCCGGCGGCGGCCATGCCCAGGTTGTGCCCATGGAGGACATCAACCTCCACTTCACCGGCGACTTCCACGCCATCGGCGCGG
>CAJMPT010000026.1 GCA_905215465.1 uncultured bacterium
CGTAGGCGGTCCAGACGATCCACTGCTCGCCGGCGTCCTCGTAGTCCTCGCCGCCAGCCTCGGCCACGGCCATCATGAACTCGTCCTCGTCCACGGCGTTCTCGCGGTCGGCGACCTTCTTCTCATCGGACTTGATGATCTTGTCGACGGCGATGGAGCCCTTGCGCTCGAACTGGAAGGAGACGGAGCCGGCGGTGCCCAGCGAGCCGCCCGCGTGGGTGAAGGCAGAACGCACGTCAGCGGCGGTGCGGTTCTTGTTGTCGGTCAGGCAGTCGACGTAGACCGCGACGCCCGCGGGGCCGTAGCCCTCGTAGGTGATCTCGGTGTAGACGGCGGCGTCGGCACCGGCGCCAAAGGCCTTGTCGATGGCGGCCTTGATCTTGGCGTTGGGCATGGAGACCATACGGGCACGTGCCACGGCGGCAGCCAGGGAGGCGTTGTTGTCGGGGTTGGGGTCGCCGCCGAGCTTGGCCGCAACGGTGATGTTGCGGGAGAGCTTGGAGAACAGCGCGGAGCGCTTGGCGTCGATAGCGGCCTTCTTGTGCTTGGTGGTTGCCCACTTAGAGTGTCCGGACATGCACATCCCCTTCTCGCTGCCTCTTGGCGGGCGCCCTTACGCCCATGCCGACGGGGCACTGAACTAACTTGGAAAACAAACTCACTCATGCTAAACAAAAGGGCCCTACCCTGTAAAGACCCCGAGCGCAAGCCCCTCACATTAGCAACAAATCAAACCACGGCGAGAAGGGCTTCTCGCCGCACGCGCTAGAGTGGGCAGGGGGGCGCCTTCCCGCCCCGCTCGCCCCGTCAGGCTTGGAGATACCTTGGTTGAGAACCTCTGCATGCTCGCGGTCATCATGGCCCTCGTCCTTGGGTGCTCGTTTCTGGCGAGCCTCATTCCCGGGCGGCCCGTGCCCGAGGTGGTGTTCTTCGTCTTTGCGGGCGCCATCGTGGGGCCCAACTGCCTGGGGCTGGTCCAGCCGCTGGACGGCCTTGCGCTCATAAGCCGCCTGGGCATGGGGCTTCTCTTCCTCATGGCGGGCTACGAGCTCGACCCGCGCGAGCTCGCCGGAAGGATGGGCAGGCACGCGGCCGTGTGCTGGGCCGCCTCAGCCGCGCTGGCCTTCCTGATCACGCCGCGGCTGGGGCTGGGCCTCTCCCCCACCGGCACGGCGGCCTTCGCCATCGCGCTCACCACCACGGCCTACGGAACCCTTGTGCCCATCATGCGCGACCGCGGCCTGGGCGGCACGCGGGTGGGCCGGGTCGTTGTGGCCTACGGTGCCATGGGAGAGATCCTGCCCGTGCTTGCCATGTCGCTTTTGCTCTCTCCCCACCGCTCGACGTCCATGAACCTGGCCGTGCTGGCGGGCTTCTTCGTGCTGTGCCTGGTGGTGGCGGTTCGCGCCGAGCGCGCCCGGGACGTGGGAAGCAGGCTCTCCGACTTCCTGCACCAGAACGCCGAGAACGCGGGCTCCCAGCCGACGCT
This sequence comes from uncultured bacterium, assembly GCA_905215465.1. Lineage (GTDB taxonomy): Bacteria > Actinomycetota > Coriobacteriia > Coriobacteriales > Atopobiaceae > Paratractidigestivibacter. The sequence goes on from CAJMPT010000026.1 coordinate 1,490, forward strand.
GCGCGCGGCGGTCCTCCTGCTGGTGGCGCTTCTGGCGCTGGCCGAGATGCTTGACCTGGACGCCGTGCTGGCAGCGTTTGCCGCCGGCTTCATCCTGCGCCACGTGGTGGGCAGGGACGGCGACCACCGCGTCATGCAGAAGGTGGAGGTCGTGGGCAACGGCCTGTTTGTGCCGGCGTTCTTTGTGTACTCGGGCCTGGGCATAGACTTTGCGGCCGTGGGCGCCAGCCCCAGCCTGCTGCTGACGTTCATGGCGCTACTGCTTGCGGTGCGCGCCATCCCGCTGGGCCTTTCTCTCTCCGCCTTCCCCGAGACCCGCGACATGCCGCTTGGCGAGAAGGTCTCGGCCTCGCTCTACTGCACCATGGCACTGCCCCTCATCGTGGCGCTCACCGAGGCGGCCACCCGCGCGGACGCCATGGACGAGCAGATGGCGAGCGTCCTCGTGACCTCGGGCGCGCTCTCGGTGCTGGCCATCCCCGTCATCACGTCCCTCTTCCGCGTGGCCATTGCGGCTCACCCAGTGGAGGCCGCGCGCGAGGTGGTCGAGCGTCCGGAGGAGCTGCGCCGCATCATCCACGAGCACCAGGAGCACGCCCACGAGGTGGCCGAGCGCTTCCACGAGGAGCGCCGCGAGCTGCGCCGTCGCGGCGTGAGGCTCTCCTCGGCAGACTTCCTGGCCCAGGAGCGCGAACCCAAAACGCGCGCCGGCGGCGGTGAACAAACCAGCAGCTAGACGATTTGGGTTCGGGCTGCAGCCGTCCTCGCGCTCTCTGCGGCCATCGCCCTTTCACGAGCTGGGAATTTGCCGAGACGCACCTCGCTGGCGGCTACCCCTCGAACCCAAATCGGAATCCGATTTGGGTTCAGAGGTCGTACTTGCTCACCACGCGGCGGATGGAGCGGCCCCACGGCAGCCATATGACGGCGAGAAACGCCGCCGTGGCCACGCCGTGGACGCAGTCGAGAGGCGCCCCGGCCGCATAGGCCGCAAGCACGGACTGCCAAGTCAGGGGCCGCACGAAGCCCAGGACGTAGTACCCGTTGAGAATGGCCCCGTACATGAGGGCGGAGACAAACCCCCACGCGTAGAGGGCCCCGCGCCTCTCGAGCAGGCCGGCGTCGGCAAGGACGCCGCCGAGGTAGCCCACCAGGCCCCACGCGTACATCTGCCAGGGCGTCCAGGATCCCTGCCCGAAGAAGAAGTTGGAGACGAGGGCGGCCACGGCGCCCGCCATGAAGCCGTTCCTACGCCCCAGGGTGGCCCCTGCCACGATGGCGATGGCCGAGACCGGCTTGACGTCCGGGATGGGCGCAAAGAGCACGCGGCCGGCTGCGGCCGTAGCGGCAAGGACGGCCGTGGGCATGAGCTGGCGCAGCGGCGGCCGCGAGGCCTCGTAGCTGGCAAAGAGCAGCCCCACGGCAAGGACGGCCACGAGCAGCGTGAGGCCGGCCGTGGCGTCGACGCCCGCGAGCGCCGTGCCCACCATGACGACGGGCACCGCCAGGAGCGCCGGCACCTCGAGCGCCGAGAGGATGCGAGAGACCCCAGTCACGGCCGCCCCCCTAGGCCCGCAACGCCCACGAGTCGGAGAAGAACTCCGCCGTGGGCTGCGTGCAGGTGATCTGCCCGTCAAAGAGCAGGGAGACGTCGTCGGCCACGGTCCGGGCAAACCCCAGGTCGTGCGTGGAGAGAAGCACCGTCGCCCCGGCATCGGCCGCACCCGCAACCGCGGAGGCCACCCAGGCGCGGGCGTGGTTGTCCAGGGCCTTGGTGGGCTCGTCAAGAAGCAGGAGTCGCGGGCGCGCGAGCAGGAGCTTCTGCAAGGCGAGCATCTGCTGCTGGCCGCCGGAGAGGTCGTAGGGGTGACGGTCGGCGGCATCGGCAAGGCCCAGACGCTTGAGCGCCTGGGCGACCTCGGCCTCTCCGTAGCCCGCGCCACCCGACCACTCCCCCAGCTCCTCGCGCACCGTCTCGCACGCGAGGACCGCCTTGGGGGACTGCGGCAAGAGCACCTGGGCATCTGCCAGCTGGTTTCTCACCCGGCCGCGCTGCGCCCTGGCCACGCCGGCCACGAGCGAGAGGAGCGTTGACTTGCCACTGCCGTTGCCGCCCACGAGGGCACGCACTTCTCCCCGGCAGAGCTCGAGGTCAAGGCCACGCAGGACCCAGTCGGCGTCCCTGGAATAGCGAAGCCAGGCGTCCGAGACGCTCACCGCGGGCGCCCCCGAGCGCTCGCGCGGGGCGATGACCGGAAGGGGGCGCGGCGCCGCGAGGGCCGCCAGACCGCACGGACGGACCGCGCCGCCGGACACCTCGAAGGCGCAGGTTGCGTACTCCACCATGGGAGCGGGCGCGTGGGTGGCCACGACCACCGTCACGCCAAGCTCGCGGTTGGCACGGAAGAGCATGGAGAGGAAGCTCTTCTCGGCTATGGGGTCGAGCATGCTGGTGGGCTCGTCCAGAAGCAGGAGCCGCGGGCGCATGGCGAGCGCGGAGGCCAGGGCGAGGAGCTGCCGCTGGCCGCCGGAGAGCTCGGCCGTGTGGGCGCGAAACCACGGCTCCATGCCAAGGAAGTTGCAGGTCTCGGCCACGCGACGGCGCATCTGCGGCTCGGGGACGCCGAGGTTCTCCATGCCAAAGGCCATCTCGTGCCAGACCGTGTCGCAGACCACCTGGGCGTCCGGACTCTGGAAGACGTAGCCCACCAGGCGCGCGGACTCGAGCGGCGCGAGGCCGCCGACCTCGCGGCCAAAGACGCGCACTTCGCCCTCGCGGGCGCCCACAGGGGAGATCTCGGGCTTGGCAAGGCGCAAAAGCGTGGACTTCCCCGCGCCCGTGCCACCAACGAGCAGGGCAAACGCGCCCTCGGGCACGGTCAGGTCGGCATGGTCCAGCACAGGGGCGGATGCCTGCGGATAGGCAAAGCCGACGCCGCGCATCTCAAGGGCCGGCTCCGCGCCCGCGGGCGCCTCAGGACAGCTCATTCAAAAGACCTCCAGCGAAACCGCTCCGTGAGCGCCGCCGCGCAGGGCAGCAGCATCAGGGCGGCGTAGGGAACGTATCCCCACCACGGGCGCAGGACGGGCATGGTGGGATAGAAGCGCCACTGCCCGCAGGCGGCAGCGGCCAGGACGGCACAGAGCACGGCGAGAAGCGCCACGCCGCAGACGGAAAGGACGTCCGAGCCGCGCAGGCGCTCGGGCCGGTAGCAGGTGCGCCGGGCGCCCGACTCCCAGCCGCGGGCGCGCATGGCGTCCGCGCGCTCGAGGGAGTCCTCGAGGGACCAGACCATGAGCTGCGTGGTCACGCGCGTGAGGCGGGAGGTCGACGAGGGCGCGGTGCCGGCGGCCGTGCAGGCGTCAAGCGATGCGCGCACGCCCCGGCTACGGCGCAGCAGCTGCGGCGCAAGCTGAGAGGCCATGGAGACCAGCAGGCTCACGGAGGCGGCGCGGCCGTGTCCCAGCGCCAGGAGACGATCCTGCGTGAGGACGCAGGCGGCATCCTCCAGCCACACCACCACCGAGACCATGAGGGCGCCCATGCAGGCGCCGTAGGCCAGGCTCTCCAGGTAGACCCGGATTGGCCCCACGCTCAGGAGCAGCGTCGAGCCCGAGGCGGAGAAAAGCGGGTTGGCAAGGCACACCAGCGCGAGCATGGGCAGCTGCCACCTCAGGCCGGACGCCGTGGCCCGCAGGCCGCGAGCGAGCGCCGAGAAGCCCAGCGCACCCGCAAGCGAGATGGCCACCAGCACCGGCTGCACGCAGAACATGGTGAGGCAGACCACGGCAAGAAAGCACGCCGCCGGCACGATGGCATGGCAGGCGTCAAACGCCCCGTGCTTCTCGGCGGCCCTCATGCGCCTGCCTCCCCTCTCTTGATTGGTGGTGGTCATTATAGGAGCCGCGGGGCGCCACCCGGAAAGGAGGCGCCCCGCGGCAGAAAACGGGCTCAACTTGTTCTAGTACTCCACGTTGGCGTACCACCAGCGGATGGAGTCGCCGTCGGAGAGCTCATAGCTCGAACAGGCGTAGTTGGGCTCCACGCCGTTGACGGAGTAGAGCCAGCCGCTCATTGCGCCGTGGTCCTTCTCGGCAAGGCCGGCGATGGAGCTCACGTACATGCCGTAGCCGGTGCTCTTGGCGTTGTAGGAGACCCCGCTGGCCGCAAGGGCATCGTAGACGGTGGAGCCGGGGGCCAGCGAGAGCGTGGCCGAGGAGCTGCCGGCGCCGGCCTGAGAACCGTCGACGGTGATGGTCACCGTGATGCGCGCCGGGCAAGAGGGGCTTGTGGCGCCAGAGCCGCCGCCAGATCCAGAGCCGCCGGACGGGGCGCTCGGAGCTGAGGACGGCTTGCCGCCGGAGGAGCCGGAGCCGGTCGGGGCGTTGGCCGAGGAGGAAGGGCCGGAGCCGCCGGCGGTCGTCTGGGCCGAGGAGCTGGAGCCGGACGAGGCCTCCGCGGAGAGGGCGTCCTTCTCGACAGAGCCATCGGACGGAGCCTCAGAGGAAGCCTCGCCGGAGTTCTCGGCGGCGTCCGCCGGTTGGGCGGCGTCATCGCCCTGGGGGGCAAGCTCGATGGAGGGCGCGGAACCCTCCTCCTCGACGGTCTGCAGCGCCCCTCCCAGGAAGGCGAGGGGGTCCGCACCCTGGGAGTACTCCCAGGCGGACCAGCCGCAGAAGGCGATGGCCACGGCCGCGAGGACGGCCACCACCGGTCGCAGGACGCGCAGGGCGTCGCTGCGGCCGGAGCCGTCCGGGCGGTTGCTTTCGGAGGGAGCCACTAGGCCTCGTCTCCCTTCCTCTTGCGTCCGGCCACGAACACGGCGATAAGGGCCGCCGCGCCCAAGCCGATGCCGACGAAGGGCCAGACGGGCATCCGGGCCTGGGAGTCGTCGGCCACCGCGGTCTCGGCGATGGCCGAGGTGGTGACGGCGGCGGAGCCCATGTCGTCGGCGGGCTCGGCGTCGGCGGAGGCGGGCTCGGCGCCCTTCTGGCCCTCAGGCTGCTCGGTGGCGGCAGGCGTGGCGTCGGCCGCGGGCGAGAGGGCGATGGAGGCCTTGGGCGCCGCCGGGGTGACGGAGCCATTGCCGCCGGCAGCGCCGCTGCCGCCACCGTTGCCGACGCCCGGCTCGGCCGGCGTTGTGGGCTCCGTGGGCTCGACGGGGCCAGGCACGGGCGTGGCGCTCTCCCACTTGGCAAAGAGCGTCATGTCCCCGGTGACCGGCTGCGAGAAGTCCCACTTGGCGCCATCGGCCGTGTACCAGCCGAGGAAGCGGTAGCCAAAGCGCTTGGGCGCCGTGGGCTCCGTCGCGGCGTGCCCCTTCTTGACCCGCTGGGACGCAATCGCCTGCGCGGCGTCCTCCCCCGCGTCAAAGCTCACGGTGTAGCGCGTGAGGCGCTGGCCGTTGCCGCGCACGGCAAAGAGCTTGCCGGAGTCGTTGGTGTAGTAGAGAGCGCCATCGGAGCCCACCGAGATGGAGGCCATGCAGTAGTTCTGGTCGCCGGCCTCGGGGGTGTAGAGGACCTCCGCCTCGTTGTCACCCGCGCGGTAGCGGTAGATGCAACCGGGCTCGCAGTTGGACGTGAAGTAGACGTAGGTCTGACCGTCCTGGACGCTGACCACAGGCTGGGACTTCACATCTCCGCCAGCGTCGTAGCCGTACTGGCGGATGTAGTTGCCGTCCGCTCGGCACACGGAGTGCTCGACGGTCATGCTCGCCGCGTCAATCACCGCAAGCTGGCCGTAGTGGTACTGGTAGCGATTCTGATAGCCGCCCTCAAAGAACTCATCGGACGTTCCGCCCACGACGATCTTGCCGCTGACAAGCACAGGTGTGGACGTGGAGCTGAAGCCAAAGCTCACCTTGGCAACCTCGGAGAGGGTCCCGTCCTCCGCAAGCACAAGCTTGTGCAGGACGCCGTCGTTGCTCGCCACGTACGCGGTGGTTCCGTCCATCACCACGCTGGAGCGAATGCGGTCGGCAACCTTGAGGGAGGAAACGACGCTGCCCGTCTTGAGGTCAATCACGCTCACGGTGCCCGAGTCGTCGCCCACCACGCCAAAGCCGTTGGCCACGGCAAGGCCGGACCAATAGTAGCCGGCGGAGTTGGCATTGGCCGAGCTCCACACAAGGGCTCCATCGCTCAGGCGCACGCAGGCAAGGTAGCCGCCGTAGCTCGAGGACCAGTCGGCATCCGCGGTCCCAAAGTACGCAAAGCCGTCGCTCACCGTGAGGGAGGAAATCGCCTGCTGCGCGCCCTGGGCGCCACGCGGCAACTCGTCGGTAACCCACTTGGTGGTAAGGCTGTCGGCCGTGAGGGCCTGAAGGCGTCCACCGGAGAGCGGCACGAGGATGAGGCCGTCCGCGTAGGTGATGCGAGAGGTGGAGTCGATGGCCGCGACGAGCGCCGCCTCGCCTCCCTCGACGGTCGCGCCGGTGTCCACGTTCTTCTTGTAGAGCTTGGAGCCAGCCGCAACGTAGAGGTAGTCGCCAACCAGGACCGGGTCAGAGAGGTACACGCTCCAGTCGGAGGCCTCTTTGAGCTTCTCGACCCACTTGGCCTCGGCGTCGGCGGTAGGAACCGGCGCGTCGGTGACCTTGTCGGCGCTCGTGAAGCCGGACCAGTCGCTGTCCCACTCGGGACCCTCGGCGGACGGGTCAACCACGACGCCATTGACCACGTGCGTCCCACGAAGCCACCTGGCGTGCAACGTGAGGTCAGCCGTCACGGAGGCATTGAAGTCATACGGTGAGGTCAGGGCCTCGTCGGCGTACCAGCCGGCAAAGATGTACCCCTCGCGCGTGGGGTCGTCGGGCCTCGTTGCCTTCGAGCCGTCGGCAACCGCCTGGGGCGCGACGGACGAGCCCTCGCCCGTCTCAAAGCTCACGGTGTGCGGGAGGACCGCCACGGTGCCATCGCCAAAGGTCCAGGTGATGACGTCCCCGGCCTTGACGTAGTAGTTGGTGGCCATGACGTTGGCCATCTGGCCGTTGATGTAGAGGACCCACCAGCGCCAGTTGCCAGACGCATCCTTCGCGGAACCCAGCGATGCCTGCCCGTTGGGGAGAAGCCCGCCGTCCTTGGCAGAGATCGTGTACATTCCGTCGTCGCAGGTCATGCCGTTCTGCTCGAGGACCTTCTTGGTGAGCTCGGCGGCGTTCCAGGACTCGCCCGCGGGGATGGTGACCTCGGTCCGGCCCACCCAGTCGACCTCGTTGCCGGAGGCGTCCGGGCCCGTCACCTTGGCGGAAACCGTGATGTCCTTGCCGTCGTTGGGATCGTCGGCGCCGGTCGTGCCGGTCACCTTGACGGTGGCGGAGACCTGCTGGCCCGCGAGCTGCGCGTACGTCTCGTCATCGGGGTAGCGCTCGGCGTAGCGCGCGTACTTCTCGCTTGCCAGGCGTGCGGTGATGGTGACGTGGGTGCCCAGCGCAGGCTGGCTCACCAGGAGGTTCTCGTGGTTGACGACGCTCGCGTTGCTGGACTTGAAGAGGCGCCAGCCGGCACTGCCCATGGGGTCGTAGCCGGGCAGGTCGACGGGGACGATGCCAGCGGGGGCGGCGTCGGTCGCCGTCTTGTCGTAGGTCCAGGCAAGGCTACCGTTAGCGTCAAGGTAGGCCTTCTGGAAGGCGTGCATGTTGCCGGTGACATCGTCGGCGTCCTGGCCGTTGAGAATGGCCTGGGCAAAGCCGTCCTTGGCCTTCTGCATGAGGGCGAGCTCGGCCTTGAGGTCGGCGTCATCCTGCGGGGCAATGACGTAGTCGAGCGTCTTGGACGCGGTGACCTCGTCGTTGGTCTTGTCGGCCACCGTGAGGGTGATGGACGTGGACGCGGGAGCGTCCCCCGGCTTGGGACGGTAGACCGTTCCCGCATAGCCGTTGAAGGTCACGTCGTTGGTGCTCGCGGTATAGCTGACCTTGTAGTACTTGCCATCGATACCCAACGTCGAGGTGCGCGGCATCTGGAGGTCGGCGGTGAGACCGTCCCTGTCGGCGACGTCACTCGTGCTGGAGTAGGTGACGTTGGCATAGGTGAAGCCGGCTTCGACCTTGGCCTCGAGGGCGGCCTTCTCGGCGGCCACCTTCTGCTGGTCGCCCTTGACGGTCACGACGTGCGCGGCCGTGCCCTCAAGGTCGAGGTCGGACGATACGTTGGACGGAACGGTGACCTTTGCGGTGAGGGAGACCTTGGCGTCGCTCGAGCGACGGGTGACCTTGCCGGTGTAATCCTCCCAACCGTAGCCGCCGATGGAGACCACCTGGGTGTCCGAGCTCTCCCATGCCACCGAGAACTTATTTTTGGAGCCCGCCTTGTACGGAAGGGTGAGGCTGCCCGTCACAGAGTCCGCGGAGTCTCCCGTCGCGTAGCCAATGGCAAGTTTCTCGGCCGCATCGTCGAGAAGGTCTTGGAGCTTCTCCTCGTCCCACGCAACCTGGACGGACTTGGAGGGCGCATAGGCCACGGGTTCCTCGCCCTCGCGCGAGAGCTCAAAGGTTACGGTCGCGCGGCGCAGGCCATCGAGGTTGTAGCCGCTGTAGTCGTTGGGGTCCATGAAGAAGAACCGGACGTCGCCGTTGGTGGCATCGTCGGCGGAGCTGATGCCCACGGTCGCCTTGTCGTTCGTCATCGAGAAGGAGACGTTCGTGACGCGCACGTCGACGTCCGAGAACCCAAGCTTCTCGAGCTGGGCCTTGAGGACGTCATTGATGTTGCCGCCCTGGTCGCTGTAGGCGACGGAGAGGGTGGCATTGGCGTCGGAGAGCTTCTGGACGGCAGCCTTGAGGGAACCGGCGGCAATCACGGGGTTGGCCGAGACAAGCTCTGCGGTAGAAGATCCGCTCGTGGCCACGGCCTTGAGGTACTTGCCCGCGGCGGCGTCGGGCACCTGGATGCTCGAGCCAGAGACGCCGTCGAGAAGCGACCAGTCCCCGGGCGCGGCATTGGCGGAGTCGGCCGCGTACCATGCGATGGCAACATCGTCCGTGACGTCAATGCCGTTGGTGGAAGAGCCATCCACACGCTTTGCCTGGGCGGAGGCCTTCACGGCATCGCCCGCCACGAGGTGAGTCGAGGAGCTGTTGATCTGCGGGGTGGTGATCACGCGCAGGAGGTCGTACTCCCCCGTCGCGGTGACTGATCCGGCGGAGGTCCACTGGACCTCGTTGGAGAGCGCGGAGGCCGTGAGCTTGAGCCTCTTGCCAATGAGCCCCTCGGACAGGACGATGGCCCCGGTCTGGGAGTCCACGCCCCCGGTCACGGGCGCCCAGTCGGCGTCGTCAGCGCCCTTGGCGTACCAGGCAATGCTGAGCTTGGCGTCGGAGGGCAGGGGCTCGTCCGAGTAGCTGGAGGAGCCGGGAATGCGCACGGAGGGCGTGAGCGTCGTGCCGGCGGTGAGCGTAGCCTTCGAGGCCTCGGCGGGGGCCACGGACGCAAGGACGTACTGGCCTGCCAGCATGACAGGCCCCACCGGGTCGACGGAGGTGGTGCTGCCGTAGTAGGACTTCTTCTGCGTGCTCTTCACCGAGTTCTCGCTCGTGGCGATCACGCGGATGTAGGCACCCGCAAGGTTCTCGGTGGGCACGTAGGTAGCCGAGTCTGCGACCCCGGGGATGTCCATGAAGTTGGCGTCCGCGGTGGACTTGGTCAGGGAGTACTGCCACCTGTAGTGGACGGTGTCCGTCGAGGTCACGTAGGTGTAGGAGTTCCCCTTGGTCGCCCGCGCGGTGAGCGCGCTGCCCACGTGGACGGCGCCGTTTGACTGGGCACCGGTGACCTCGACGCCGTAGAGCTCCACGGAGCCGGCCTCGACGATCGCCACCGCGTTGGTCTTCTCGTCACCAAAGCCGCCGTTGGCGTGGGCCTGGACGTACTTGCCGGCGTAGGTTGCGGCGTCAGGGGTGAAGGTGTTCGTGGCAGCACCCTCGATGCGCGTGTCACAGGTGCTCGAGGAGTCTCCGTAGTACCAGGACCAGGCCACGTCCGCGGTGACGTCCTTGTCGGAGGAGACGGCGGTGGCCGTAAGGGTCTTGCCCGCCTCGGCCTTACTTGAGGCGTCAAGCTGGGCCTTGGTCACGTTGACGGAGCCGGCGGCGGCCACAAGACTGCCCCTGCTGTTCTCGAGCATGCTTGAGCCCACCTTGGAGCTGACGCGGCACTTGATATAGCGGCCCTGGAGTTCGGAGGTGAGCTCGAGGGTCTCGCCGGTGGCGCCGTCGATGGGAGCGTAGGTCCCGGACTTGGTGTCGCAGGAGAGCCACTGGTAGTCGAGCTTGCTCGCGTCCACAAAGACGCCCGAGGCCGCACCGACCTCTCGGGCGCGGGCCTGGGCCACGTCGCCCACGGTGAAGACGCTCGAGGTCGTCCCCTGCTTCACGATGGAGACCGCGGAGATGTCCACCGCGCCGGCAAGCTTGAAGGGACCAAGGGCGGAGCTGTAGCCCAGAGAGACCTCGTTTGCGCCCGCCTTGGCGGAGACGCTGATGTAGCAGCCCTCGAGGTCATCCGTCACGGTGAGGGTCGGGCCAGTCGCGCCCTGGATGGTCTCCCAGGTAGTGGAATAGGAGGGATTTGAGGAGCCCTTGTACTTCTTCCAGGTGTAGGTGACCTTGGAGGCGTCGACGTAGGTGGGGCTGTAGCTTGAGCCGGCGTAGGCACTGGCCGTGAGCGTGGCGCCAATCTCGGCGGCTGTGCGGTCGGACTTGAGCTCGACCCCGCCGAGCTTGACGGCGCCCTCGGGCAGGACGGCCTCGGAGGTCTTTGCCTCAACGTCATTCACGCCGGCAGTGGCGACGACCTTGACGTACTTGCCCGCATAGTCGGCGGTGAGCTTGAGGGAGGGGCCGCTCTCGCCCTCGACCTTGGTCCAGGTGCCGTAGCTCGACGTGGAGGTGAACCAGGAGTAGCTGACCTGCGTGCCCTCGGGGGCAGGGGTGCTGTAGCTCGTGTACGCCGTGGCGGAGAGCGTGTCCCCCACCGCGGGAGACGAGTTGCCGAGCTTCACGGAGTACAGGCTTGCCTGGCCCGCCTTGAGCACGGGGCCCGGGATGTAGTTGCGGTTGATGCCGGAGCCGCTGGAGACGCCAGGGCCGTAGAGGTCCACGCCATCGGCCGAGACCTTGCAGATGAGGTACTTGCCGGCAAGGGCGTCGGTCACGGTGAGGGACTGCTCGCGGCCGACGACCTCGGCGTAATCAGATGCATCCGTGCTGGCGGCGGTGCCCGCAAGCCAGGTGTAGGTCCAGGTGCCGGGATTGGGGACGACGGAAAGGCTGTAGGAGTAGGAGCCGTCGAAGACGTTTGCCCAGAGGGTCTCTCCCGGCTGGAGCGCGCCGGACTTGTTTGAGCTCGAGTAGCGATAGTCCTTGGATTCCTGGATGTAGACCTTGGCGTTTGACGAGAGAGCGGCCGCCTGGGTTGCCGGCTCCGCCGTCTGCACGGCCTCGTCGACCGCAGCGCTGTTCTCGTCTGAAACCTGAACGACCTGCTCGGACGCGATGGGCTCGGCCTGCGGCGTGGCCTCGGCAAGAGCCTCCGCAAGCGCCTGGCTCGGCACAAGCGAGAAGGTCATCGAGCCTGCGAGGATTAACGCGACGGCGCGGTCGCGCCACGGCCTCTTTTGTAGGGTCATGTGCCCTGCCTCCTCCCCTTCTGGGGTCTCGGGAGGGCAAGGCAGGATTGGCGGCTTGCGCGGCCGCCATCGATGCGCCGGGTGCGCACGTGCGGCCCCGACGGCAATCCTTTGAACACAGTCTTATCAACTGATCCGGAGTCGAACCGGAATCCTTTTTTCTCTACTAGGCGTAGCAGCTGTTCGAACCGTGCCCTCGATCTATTAAGTTGCGGTTCAGTCTACCAGCTCGGATGGCGCGAGTCTGCCGTCAAGTCTGTCCCCATTTGCGCAAAAACGAACACGTCCCCAATTTGCGTCCGTCCCCAATTTGAGGGGCCGCTCGCGGGACGGAGGACGCCGCCCGTTTGGATGGTTTGGCAACCCGTGTGGTATTTCTGTACCATACGTGCTTGCTGGCATAACACTGTTACGTCTTCGGGGGAGGACGAATGGATCGCACCACCATCGAGGCCGCGGCGCTGAAGCTGTTCCATGAGAGGGGCTTCGACGCGGTGAAGGTTCAGGACATCTGCGTCGAGTGCGGCATCAGCAAGCCGACCTTCTACCACTACGTCCCCTCCAAGGACGACATCCTCCTGCGCTACTACGAGGAGGCCATCGACATCGTGGAGGCCCATGTGGCCGGCACCGACCCCAACGGCCCCGTGAGCCAGCTCCTTGGCGCCTACCTGGCGCTCATTGACGAGTGCGAGCGCATTGGGCCGGATCTGCTGAGCCGCATCATGTGCTCCAACCTCCAGGAGAACCGCGGGAGCTACGATGCCCGCGCCGTCATCACCGACCGCATTGTGGCCATCATCGCCAGCGGCCAGCGCTCCGGCGCCATTGGCAACGCCACCGACCCGCACCAGCTCTACCTCTCGTCCGTCTACCTCTACAGGGGGCTTCAGTTCACGTGGTGCCTCAAGCGCGGGAACTTTGACTGGCGCACCCAGCTGCGCGAGGGCCTCGCGGCGCTCTGGCAGGTCAGGGTTTAGGAGCGGGCTTCGCGGCGGGACCTCTCCGTGGCGTGTACGCTGTTGCGAGTTTGATGTCGTGCAGCGAGAAGTGCGACGAGCCCTTGACCTGCGTTTTTCTTGGCGAGAAGAGCTTCTCGACAGAATATCAAACCTGCAAGTACATACATACCAGGGTAAAACATCCCCAAGCAAGGCCTCTAGGCCGGCAGGAACAGCGCCCCGAGGATCCCCAAGATCAACAGCCCGCCGAGAACCACGGCGGCGCAGAGGGCCAGCGCCTGGAGAAGCCCCACGCGGCGGCGAAGGCGGCGGCGGTCTGCCAGCACGAAGGCCACCGAGGCAAAGCCGGCCGGCATCCACGCGCCAAAGGCGAGGAGCCTGAGCCAGAGGGGCCACGCGGCTCCGGACCCCGCCGGCTCCGCCACGTTCACCCAGCTCGCAGCCACCAAGACCGCAACCGCCAGAACCAGCACGACGTTCCACGCGCGACCCGCGGCGGCAGGCACCTCCACTCCGACGGCCCCGGCTGGCGAGAAGTGCCCGCTGCCGACACGCCCCTCCACCGCGCGGGCAAGCTCCTCCGCGCTCGCGTAGCGCGCCTCCGGGTCAAAGCTCATTGCCTTGGCCACAACGCGACGCAGGTCAGATGGCACGTCAGGCCGCTCGGCCAGCTGCCGGGAGTCCATGCCGGGCGCTGGGTCCTCCCCCGTCAGGCAGAACCACAGCACGGCCCCCAGCGCATAGACGTCGCTCCTGACGCTGGTCTGCCCAAAGCCAAACTGCTCCGGCGGGGCGTAGCTGCGGGTGCCCAGACGCGTGGTGTCGGCCTCGGCGCCCTCGCGCCATGTGCGGGAAATCCCCAGGTCAATGAGGACGAAGCTTCTGGGCAGGCCGTTCTGGCCGCCCACGACCATCACGTTTGACGGCTTGAGGTCGCGGTGAATCGTCGGGGCGCCCGCGCCCAGCCCCTCGTGAAGGCAGCCGACCGCGCGGGCAACCTGCGCCGTGGCCTCGCGCGCCAGGGCCTCGGACGGCCCCGCCTGCCGCACGTGCTCCTCGAGTGTCACGCCCGGCAGCCACTCCATGAGCACGTTGAGGCGCTCGCCGTCGTTCCAGCAGTCAAGGACGCGCGGCAGGTTGGGGCAGCGAAGGCCCTGGCGCTGGGCGCGCATCAGCCGCTCGTAGGCATGTCCCAGCCCACAGGAGGCGTCGATGCGCTTGCGCACGAAGGGCCCAAGCTCCCCACCGTCGCGGCCGCAGAAGCAGACCTTCTCGGTGACCTCAAAGTCCGACGACTTGAGCGTCTCCACAACGCGATAGCTACCCGCCCCCTCGCAAGAGGACAGGTAGCTCGCCAGAGCCGCATCAAAGTCGGCATCAATGTCTGTCTGCTCCACGCTCATGGGCACATGATAGCGCCGCTAGCAGACGGTTTTCTCGCCAAAGCGGTAGAGCTCCTCGTTGACCTTCTGCAGCGAGCACCCGCGGTCGATGCAGAAGATGATGATGGCGTCCCGGCGGTCCTCGCAGTTGAGGCCGCTCACCCCGGCCGCCGTGAGCGCGCGGTTGGTCTCGCGCAGCGTGAGGGCCATGGCAGAGGCTATCTGGAGCACCTTGTCGCGCGAGGGGTTGCGCGCGCCGGTGAAGATCTGGTAGCCAAACGTCTCGTTGAGGTCAGCCATGCGCACCACGCGCGACCGCGCGAGGCCCTTCTCGTCAAGGAGCTGCTGCAGGTAGGCCGACAGCGTCGTGGCCGGAAAGTCATGGCCGGCCACGTAGCCGTCTATGCTCGGCGCGTCCAAAAGCTCGGCGAGAAGCTCCTCCGTCAGCTTCTTCTGCGACTGCGACCGCGTCTGCGCCACGCGCACCTCCCCTCTTGCAAGAACCGAACGCTAGAGCGTCGTAACGTCTCCAAGCTTAAAGCTTGCAACCTTGTCCGTACCGGAGAGAGCCGTAGCCTCAAACTTCCACGTGCCACCGGCATCAAGGTTGCTCGTGCTGGCATAGGCGGTGTCAACCTGGTTGCCCTCGGCGTCAAAGAGGCTGTAGCTCACAGAGACGTAGCTGAGCTTTTCGCCAGAGTTGTTGGTGAAGGTCCCGGCGATCTTAGAGGTGTAGGAGTCGCCGGTAAGGGCCTCGTCGGCAATTGTGTACTTGTCGGCAGAATCGGCCGACGCGGTTGGCGCGTCGGAGGCAGGAGCAGACGTCGTAGCAGAGGACGCCGTCGACGTGCTGTTTACGGCCTCGTCAAGAGCAGCCGAATACATGCTTTGGGTTGCCAGCACGATGACCAACGCCAGGACGTTGACGATAGTCGAGGCAATGGCGAGGCCTTTGCCGCCCTTCTTGCCGCGAAGCGTGCCCACAAGACCAACGACGGCAAATACCGTGCCGATAAGCGCCAGGATGAACGAGAGGTTATTGACGAAGGGAACGAACGACGTAACCAGCGCGACGATTCCCAACACCAGTCCGACGATTGCGGCGGCAGACTTGCCCTTTGTCTCGGAGCTTTGGTTCTCCATGATTGGCTTCCTTTCCCTGCGGGGTGGTCGATGGGCCCAATCCTAGGAAGCCGGAGGTGCCATTTCATTAGCTGGCAGCTAATTTGACATGCTATAGCCTGGCTTCACGCTCTTGCAAAACACCAGCTTAGAATAGATATTTGAGCAAGCAGTTATTCTGCAATGAGACAATCTGGTACGAATCGCTCTCAAACTATTCGAATGGCAATATGAGTCACGCTTCAACGGCTCTCAAGACATGACTCGTCACTCAAAGCTGACGGATGCACACCGTGCCGCATTGTCCACGAGAAGCAGTCCGAGCACCCGGCGGTGGGGCGAGACGAAACCCCACCGCCGGGAATGGTGCACAAGGCGCAGCAATGTTAGATGCCGTAGACAACCGTTCCGTCTTCAGCGATGATGCGCTCGGGAAAGTCACGGTAACTGAGCTCGATGAGCGACCCTGGCGCACTGTGGTGAGGTCCAGGGCAAAGGTCCTCGATAGGGTCAAGGATTATGGCAAAGTAGTCGACCGCCTCGGTCTCGGCGCCCTCATCGATGGCACACTCGTTGTCGGAGTCGTATGCGGTGCAGAAACGACAACGATATTGCTCGCCGCCTTTGTATGTAATGGTAAGCAGAGCGTTTCGGTTGCTTTCGCAGTAGTCGAGAAGCTTGCCGACAGTGCCCTCCTCCTCAGGGTGGAGCCAATCAATGGCCATGGTTTTGCCTCCTAATACTGTTTCGGGCGCGCAGGAACAATGTGACAGCCGCGCTTCCCGTAGTGGACTATGCCGTACTGGGTAAACGACCCTCCTCCCTTGCCTTTCTCTATGTAGACTCCAATTGTCTCATTGAAGTCGACAAGCTCCCTGGTTTGGCCGTTGATCTTACGGCCCGTACCACCGTACTTATCGATAAGCTGCTGGGCGCGTTCCATCGATACGCTCAGGAAGCTCTTTCCCTTCTGGTAGTTTTTATGGCCGGGAATGTGCTTGCCTTGGGCATCCTTGTTGAGCTTCGTCGTGCATCCCGGAAACACCTCGCGACGCTTCGACGGCAGCTCGGTCTGGTGTCCCAGGGGCAGCCAGCCCGAACCATATGTTGCGCCGAAGTTAAGGCCTCGGCCAGCCCCGCCACCCATCTAAGCCACCTTCATTCTCGCATGGGCAAGCTGCGTGGCGGTTGGGAACGCGACCACATTTATGTCCGCGTCAAGTGCCGCACGGAACACGTCTTCTGGCGCATCGCCGTAGACGATAATGTTCGCAGGGCGCAGACACCTCACGGCCTCGCGCACATACATCTCAAACACGTCGCGGTCATCGGCATGCACGAGGTTGCCGGCCGTACCCATTGCAATCGTGGCCTCGCGGGGCAGACCGTCAAAGGCATAGGCAAGGCTACGAGCGTCGCTAGGACGCACGTTGGGAATACATGTCCCACCCAGCCGCTCGTAGAGGCTACCGAGGGGTCGGCCCCGGAAGCAATTCCATTGTTGCAGCACAAAGGGCATTCTGCGGTACATAGAGAAATCCCATGACACAATCCCGGGGTGCTCAAGCAGGTCTGGCATGTATTTGAACGCGTTCTTCCACACGCGCTCGAGCTTGCTGTCGTGCTCATAGGGAACAACCCAGGCGCCCGGGTCGTCGCGGACGCACGAGCGCGAATCAGTGAAGCGGACGAGCCGCTCGGGTATCTCGTTGGTACCCCGAATGACAGGCATCTCGAAGTCGCCTGCGAAGGTGGCCCCGTCATAGTAGCGAGTATGCCATGTGTCGTACGTCATGAGGTTATCCATAGACTCCCCCTTCCGCCGCTTTCGCGGCGTAGCGATGAACAGAAATCTGTCGAATCACCGGGGTTCGCCGAACAGGGTATTGGCACGGAGTTTCCGGCCTATACTGTTGTTTGCTACTGCGGGCTCAGGCGAGTCCCGGTCATAGCCGCCCCTGCGCCAACAGGGGCGGCTATTTTTCGTTAGACCCTTCCAGAGAGACCACCTCCCTTCCAGACCGCATTCTCTAGCAGCCATTGCTCGTGCGGGCGCCACGAGACATTCTCGCGCCTACGTGCCTGCGCCTGGTCATACGCAAAGGAGGCACAATCATCGCTCACGCCGAATACCTCGCCGAGAGAAAAGTTTGGCTTGCACTTGAGAACGAGCGGATGTGGAGCAAGCAGATACCCCGAAAAGTAGTCGGCTTCGCGTTCGCGGTCAGGCGTATCCTCCCTGTGACCAAGCGCGATATGTCCGATTTCGTGTCCGCCGGAGAAGCGCGAGCGGTTGAAGTAGGGGCCATGCGTATCGTCAAAGACGACACACGTATCCGTGAAGTCGCGTGTTCTGACGTGAAACGCATCGCCCGATGCCGCAAAGGCAAGCTTCTTCTCTTCGTCTGGAAGGGACGAGTACGGGACAAGCTTTACCCCGAGGGCCTCTGCCATCCGCGCGATACTCATGGGAAATTGCGCAATGTCGAAGTCCTCAAGCAGCTCAACCACCGCCCCCTCGATCTCTATCTCGCGCTTTCGGTCCAATCTAATCAAGCCCGTCCCTAACGCGCCAGAATCGCCTTGATAAGCCGCTCCCGTTGATCGGAAGAAAGGCTGTTGGCGTTACATGCGATGAGCTGAACCGCCTCATCAACCTCTTGCTCATTCTCGGTACCAAGGAGATCGACCGGTTGAACGTTGAGCACCTTGGCAATCTTCGCCACTACAACCTCTCGAGGCATGCGCGCCCCGCTCATATAGCGACTCACTGCCGCCGGAGTGAGTCCCGTCCTCTCCGCCAGCTCCTTCTGCGTGAGACCCCTTTCCCGCAAGAGAGCGGCGAGCCTATCGGCAAACAGCCCTGCCACGGCCCCTCCTTTTAGTTTCCTAAGCTTGGTTATAGTTACCACTCTTCGGTAACTATAACATGTAGCGTTCTAGAATCAAGAGATTCGACTCGATTTGATTGCCGTTTGCCTTGTTTCCACGCAAAAGACAACTACGGCAGCAGCGGAGGGGTGCGGACAGCGGCCAAGCCCGACGACAAACGTCCAAGGCGAAAGGTTCAATCGCGACATGTTTGAAACAGGGGCGGGAGGGCGATTTTATGTGTATTGATTTCTTGATACACAAAGGGGCATTTCTCGCAAAAGGCTCGTGCATGCACGGCATGTTTGTGAGAAACACGGCTCTGTGTATCAACGATTTAATACACAAAGAAGCGCTGGACCTCCCCGCGGCCCAATTAATGTCCGGTCGGTGCGGCAAACTCCCGAGCAAGCTCGGGAACCGCATCGGAGGACATATTAATTCCAACCACAACAGCGCCTACGCAAGCAACGTCGTCATAGACCTCGAGTTCACGCCTGCCGGCAATGCCGGCAGAGCATACAGGCTCACAGACGAGGTCATCGAAATCGGAGCCGTCAAGGTGTCGCCAGAGGGCCGCGTCACAGGCGAGTTCAGCCAGCTAGTCAAGCCCGCGCTGGCCAAGGGCGTGGGCAGCTTCGTCCACCACCTCACCGGCATCGGTGACGAGGACCTCGTCCAGGCGCGGCCGCTCGCCGAGGTCCTTCCCGCCTTCATAGCCTGGGCAGGCCCCGGCGCCCGCATGGTTACCTGGAGCCAGACCGACCGCTTCCAGCTCACGCGCGAGTGCGCCGCCAAGGGGCTGGACGCCGGCGAGCTCCCCCGTCGCTGGCTTGACATCCAGCGCATCTACCCGCGGCTCATCGGCATCAGCCGCCGCGCCGTAAAGCTTGAGGAGGCCGCCAGCTGGTGCGGAATTCCCTTCGAGGCCAGCCGCGCGCATCGCGCCCTCTACGATGCCCAGATGACCACCGAGCTCTTCCGCATGATGCTCGCCGGAGACCTCGCCGCCCAGCACGAGGCCATAACGTCCCAGGTCAAGAGCCCGTCAGACGAGAAGCCCCTCTCGTCCTCCCTCGGTGGCGCCTGCGGCGGCCTGGCCGACCTTCTAGCCAGCCTGAGGACGCAGGGGCTCGCCTGTGCGTAGGTGCTCGCGCCCTTCTCGCCGGACGCGACGGGACGGCTAGGCTATGATGTCCTGCGGCGATAGGCGCCCGCGCTGTTCTAATCCGATATCCAGCGCGTAACAAGCTAAAACCAAAGGAGTCATGCATGTTCAAGAAGGTCTGGGAGGACTACAAGGTCCTTCTGCGGAGCATTCCCGCGTCCACCGTCACCCTGTTCATCGTGAGCGTCATCATGATGAACCTCCTGGCAAACAAGGAGCTCATCAGCCTGCCGTGGCTGGCGCTTGACTGCGGCTTTGCGGTGAGCTGGGTCTCGTTCTTGTGCATGGACATGGTCTGCAAGCGCTTTGGCGCACGCGCTTCCATCATGGTCTCGGTCATGGCGCTCGGCGTGAACCTGGCCGTCAGCCTGGTCTTTTGGCTGCTCACGCTCACGCCCGGCATGTGGGGCGCCTACTACGACACGGGCCTTGCCGAGGTCAACGACGCTCTGAACGCCACCATCGGCGGCACCTGGTACGTGGTCCTTGGCAGCTCCTGCGCCATGCTCGTCTCCTCCGTGGTGAACTCCCTGCTCAACCAGGCAATCGGCCGCCTGGAGCACAAGAACACCTTCGGCGCCTTCGCGCTGCGCTCCTACGTCTCGACCGGCATCGCCCAGTTCGTGGACAACCTGGTGTTTGCCATCATCGTCTCGCACACGTTCTTTGGCTGGACGTGGCTGCAGGTGCTCACGTGCTCGCTCACCGGCGCCGTGGCCGAGCTGCTCTGCGAGGTGTTTCTCTCCCCCGTCGGCTACCGCGTGGTCCGCGGATGGGAGCGTGAGAATGTAGGCGCGCTCTACCTGCAGCGATGCGCGGCAGAGACCGGCGCAGTCGCCGAGGCCGCGGAGATTCAACAGTGAGGGTCCTTGTCACGGGAGCGTCCGCAGGCATCGGACGCGCGACGGCCGAGCTCTTCCTGGGGCGCGGGCACGAGGTCGCAGGCTTTGACGTCCAGGCCGCAACGCTGGACCACCCCAGCTACACGCACCACGTGGTTGATGTCCGCTGTCCGCAGGACTTTCCCCGCGACATCAAGCCAGAAATCATCATCAACAACGCGGGGGTCCAGGACTCTGGCGACGACCTTGGCGTCAATCTTCACGGCACCATCAACGTCACGGAGTTCTATGCCTTTGGAAGAAGGTCTTCCGGCGAAATGGGTGCCGGTGCGGGTGCGCTTCTGGCCAAGCCCGCCCCGCACGTGCGCGCCGTGGTCAACGTGGGTTCTGCCAGCGGTCACACGGGAAGCGAGTTTCCCGAGTACGCGGCCTCAAAGGGCGGCGTCATCGCATACACCAAGAACGTGGCCGGACGCCTGGCCCCGCAGGCGACGTGCAACAGCATCGACCCCGGCGGCGTGCTCACCCCGCTCAACCAGTGCGTCATGGATGACCCCAAGCTCTGGGGACGCATCATGGACCTCACGCCGATGCACCGTTGGGCCACGCCCGAGGAGATTGCGGAGTGGATCTACTTCGTGGCCGTCACCAACCGATTCATGACCGGCCAGAACCTCCTCATCGATGGCGGCGAGGCCGGCCGCAGCGAGTTTGTCTGGCCCGAGGAGTAGCAAGAGAGGGCCATTGGGCGGCAAATCGCGCGCGAGACACCCCTGTCACCACAAAACTCACCTA
>CAJMPT010000027.1 GCA_905215465.1 uncultured bacterium
GCTTCAGATAGAACCCGTCTCCAAGGCCAGCGCCCGCCAGCGCGCCGGCCGTTGTCCCGCGTGCTGGGCAGCAAGTCGGCCAAGTTCTTCGTGGCGCAGCAGCGCGAGCTGGGCGTCGTCGAGGGCCAGGTCGAGGAGATCATGAACGGCCAGAAGGTCGTCAAGGCGTTCTGCCACGAGGCCGCCGCCGAGGCCGACTTCGACAAGATCAACGAGCATCTCTTCGAGGTCTCGCAGCAGGCCAACATGTACGGCAACATCCTGATGCCCGTGCTCATGAACATCGGCAACCTCATCTACGTCATCGTGGCGCTGGCAGGCGGCCTGCTACTCGCCCTGGGCGTGCCCAACGTATCGCTGTCGGGCATGGCGCTGTCGATCGCCGTGGTGGTGCCGTTCCTCAACATGACCAAGCAGTTCTGCGGCCAGATTGGCCAGATCTCCCAGCAGATCAACGCCGTGGTCATGGGCCTTGCCGGCGCAGACCGCATCTTCGAGCTCCTGGACGAGGAGCCCGAGGCCGACGAGGGCTACGTCACCCTGGTCAACACCAAGTACGACGAGAGCGGCCACCTCGTGGAGTGCTCCGAGCGCACGACCGACTGGGCCTGGAAGCACCCGCACCATGACGGCACCGTCACCTACACCCCGCTTGCCGGCGACGTCCGCATGGAGCACGTTGACTTTGGCTACAGCCCTGACCACCAGGTGCTCTACGACGTCTCCGTCTACGCCAAGCCGGGCCAGAAGGTGGCCTTCGTCGGCGCCACGGGCGCGGGCAAGACCACGATTACCAACCTCATCAACCGCTTCTATGACATCGCCGACGGCAAGATCCGCTACGACGGCATCAATGTGAACAAGATTTGCAAGGACGACCTGCGCCGAAGCCTGGGCGTGGTCCTTCAGGACGTCAACCTGTTCACGGGCACCGTCATGGACAACATCCGCTACGGCAAGCTCGACGCTACCGACGAGGAGTGCATGGCCGCCGCCCGCCTCGCAGGAGCCGACGACTTCATCTGCCGCCTGCCGGACGGCTACCAGACCATGCTGACGGGCAACGGCAGCCAGCTCTCGCAGGGCCAGCGCCAGCTCATCTCCATCGCCCGCGCCGCCGTCGCCGACCCGCCCGCGATGATTCTGGACGAGGCCACGAGCTCCATCGACACGCGCACCGAGGCCATCGTGCAGCGTGGCATGGACGCCCTCATGACCGGCCGCACCACCTTCGTCATCGCCCACAGGCTCTCGACCGTCCGCAACTCGGACGTCATCATCTGTCTGGACCATGGCCACGTCATCGAGCGCGGCAACCACGACGAGCTCATTGCCAAGAAGGGCTACTACTACCAGCTCTACACCGGCGCCTTCGAGCTCGAGTAGGGCAAAAGGGACAAGAGCAGAGCGCTCGCGAGCGCCCCGACGGCCACGCGCCGTCGGGGCGCTATTTGTTGGGGTGGGGCGGGGCGCCGGACGGCGCGCCACGGATTTGAGGCCGTGGCACGCAATTCTCGCCAAATAGGCGAGAAGAGCCACGGATTCGAGGGTATGGCAGGGATTGCGTGCCATACCCTCGAATTTGTGGCGTGGAAGGGCCACGCTGCGTGCCCCAGAGTTGTGCTCGTTCTGTGAGTGCTTTAGTACGCTAAAGAAAACCTGACAAGCGCGGGGCCAGCGAGAAGCGCCTCCTGCTGAAAGCGTCCCGCAAGAGACCGGTAAGCATCCCCTCGGCGACCCGGACGCCGATGCCCTAGGCTCGCGTCATGGAGACCATGCTCACACATACCAGCGCGCTCGAAGCCCTTCGGATGCTCGTCAGGGCACCCGTCCGGGAGCCCTTTGCCATGCCCGACGCCCACCCTGACGTCGAGGGGGCCGTACGCTCGTGGCAGGAGGCCTTTGGGTCCAATCCCACGCTGCCGCTGCACGTGCTCGTGCCGCCCGGCTCCCCGCGCGTGCGGAGCTGCGGCCTGATCACGCACGCCATGTCGGGCGACGGCGTGCCCCGCGGTTCCATCCGCCTTGTGAGCGGCCTCTCCGCCGTGCTCCCGGAAGACCTGTGCCTCCGGATGGCACCAGGGCTGACCAAGCTTGAGCTTCTCGTCCTCATGGAGGAGCCCATGGGGACCTATGCCATTCGCGAAGATCTGCCGGACGGAATGCTGACCAGGCCGTTTGCGCTCCTGACCCCAGACGACGTCCGGGCCTGCATCGCGAGTGCTGCCGGTCAGCGGGGCGCCAACAGGGTGCGCTGGGCGTTCGGGCGGACGATTCCCGGATCGGCCTCGCCGCGAGAGTCCAAGCTCGCCCTGCGTCTCTCGCTCAAGCCGGCTCTCGGCGGCTATGGCCTTTGCGTGCTTGCGCTCAACAGGGAGGTTGAGGTCGCCTCGGTCGGAGGTGCCTTGACCCAGGTGCGCAGGCCCGACGTCCTTCTCTGCAATCCTGAGCTTGGCGAGCGCGGTCCCCTCGTGGCCCTGGAGTACGACGGCGCCGTGCACCTTGAGGAGGAGCGCCACTCGCGGGACATCCGCAGGACCAACGAGCTGGTTGCGGCGGGCCTTTCCGAGTACGTGCTGGACAAGGCCCTCTATGGCAGCCAGCGGTACATGGACTCCCTGGTGACCCGCATCAGGCATGACCTGGGTCTTTCTCGCCAGCATCTCTCGAAGGCACAAGAAGAAGCGAGAAGTGCCCGCCGTAGGGAGCTCTATGAGGAGCTTGAGCGCATTGACGGCATCACCTGGAACGGCCGCAGTCGGAAGGCCGAGGAGCCGCAGCCGGAACCCGACGACGTAGTGCCGCTTGAGGCCTATGGGGTCTGAACGGGGGCACGCCTCGCCTCGGGCTCCACGGATTTGAGGCCGTGGCACGCAATTCTCGCCAAATGGGCGAGAAGAGCCGCGGATTCGAGGGTGTGGCAGGGATTGCGTGCTATACCCACGAATTTGTGGCACGCGTAAGGGCAAACCGCCTTTCTCCCTCCCAAACGTAAGCTCGCGTAAGCCAATTGTAAGCCGTGGTCAGTCGCGGGTAAGACCGCGCCCGCGCGCCCGCAGACCCCGCTCGTGGCAACCTACAGTGCTTCTCGACAAGGACGAACCCGGCCAAACGGCCGCGTCCACACCCCCAAAGAAGGAGAAGCATGTCCAAGCCTGCCAGCATGTCTCGTCGTCAGTTCCTGGGCGCCCTCGGCGCCGCCTCCGTTGCCATGGCCGGCCTCGGCCTCGTTGGCTGCGGCGGCAACTCCGCCGCCTCTGACGCCGCCGCCTCCGTCTCCGGCACCGTCAACTGCTCCGGCGCCACCTCCTTCCAGACGCTCGTCGAGAGCGCCGCGCACAAGTTCGAGGACAAGTACCCCGACGTGACCATCGCCATCACCGGCGGCGGATCTGGCCAGGGCCTCTCCGACGTCAAGGACGGAAAGGCCCAGATCGGCCGCTCCGACGTCTTCGCCGAGGAGAAGCTCGACGCCGCCGACGCCGCCAAGCTCGAGGACCACACCGTCTGCGTCGTCGGCATGGGCCCCGTCGTCAACTCCAGCGTCGACGTCGACGACCTCACCACCGAGCAGCTCAAGGGCATCTTCACCGGAGCCATCACCGACTGGTCCGAGGTCGGCGGCACCGCCGGCAAGATCCAGGTCATCGAGCGCAAGGCCGGCTCCGGCACCCGCGCCACCTTCGAGGCCGCCGTCCTGGCCGGCGACAAGGCCCCCGAGTCCTTTGCCCCCGTCGCCGAGGAGGACTCCTCCGGCACTGTGGTCGAGAAGATCCAGCAGACCGAGGGCGCCATCTCCTACCTGGCCTTCTCCTACTACGACGACACCAAGTTCCGCGCCCTGAAGGTCGACGGCGTCGAGCCCTGCGCCGAGAACGTCTGCTCAGGCAAGTTCAACATCTGGGCCTACGAGCACATGTACACCGCCAAGGACGCCGACGAGGCCACCCGCGCCTTCCTCGACTTCATGATGTCCGACGAGGTCCAGGGCAGCCTGGTGGAGGAGGAGGGCTTCATCCCCGCCTCCGACATGAAGGTCGCCAAGGACGCCAAGGGCAACGTCACCTCCAAGTAGTCCCTCCCTCCCCGCGTGACGCCGCCTCTCCTCATGGGCGGCGTCCCGCACTCCCTGTCCCTGAAAGGTCGCACATGTCAAAATGCATGCTGCCGAAGCGAAGGCTGGAGAACGTGGGCCTCACCCTCACGGGTGCCTGCGTCGCCCTCGTGGCCCTGATCGTGGTGACCCTCATCGTGATGGTCGCCCAGCAGGGCCTCTCGGCGTTTCTCGTCGACGGCCTCGACTTTGGCGAGTTCGTCACGGGCACGAGCTGGGTGCCCTCCGACGGCAAGTTCGGGGCACTGCCGCTCATCGTCACGTCGTTCGGCGTGATGTTGCTCTCCACCCTCATCACGCTGCCCATCGCGCTCGGCAGCGCCATCTTCGTGGTGGAGGTCCGCCCCGGGTTTGGCCGCAAGGTCTTCCAGCCCCTGGTCGAGCTTCTCGTCGGCATTCCCTCCGTCGTCTACGGCCTCATCGGCCTGACGGTGGTCAACGCCGCCATGCGCGCGATCTTTGGGGAGGCTGCCGGCACCGGCGCGGGCATCCTCTCGGGCTCGGTCGTCCTGGCCGTCATGATCTTGCCCACGGTGACCACGCTCTCCATCGACGCCCTGGCCGCCGTGCCCAACGAGTACCGCGAGGGCTCCTACGCCCTGGGCTGCACCCGCTGGCAGACGGTCTGGCACGTGGTCCTCAAGAGCGCGCTTCCCTCGCTCATGACTGCCGTCATCCTGGGCATGACCCGCGCCTTCGGCGAGACCCTGGCCGTCCAGATGGTGATCGGCGGCGTCGAGAAGGTCATGCCGGCAGGCCTGCTCTCGCCGGCGGCCACGCTCACCACGGCGCTCACCTCGGGCTTTGCCAACGCCACCACCGGCTCGGTGCAGTACCATGCCCTGTGGGCCTTGGGACTTCTGCTCATGGGAATGAGCCTGCTCTTCATCCTGGTCATCCATCTCATCGGCTCGAAGGGGGCGAAGTCCCGTGGCTAGCAGCATTGACCCCACCTCCGGCGTGGACCTCGACGCCCACGCCGCGCGCATCTGCCGCCAGGACCGCGTGGCCACCGGCATCCTCACCGTCATCGTCGCCTTCGTGCTGGCCCTTCTGGCCGCCATCGTGGCGTTCATCGTCCTGCAGGGCATCGGCAAGGCGCTCTCGCCGGGATTTCTCACCACGCCGCCCACGGCAAACGTCGGCCCCGGCATCTCCTCGGAGCTCTTCGACAGCTTCTACATGCTGGTGATCACCCTGCTCATCAGCGTGCCCATCAGCCTGGGCGCCGCCATCTTCCTTGTTGAGTACGCGCCCGACAACTTGGTGACCAAGGTTGCCTCCACGGCCATCGAGACCCTCTCCAGCCTGCCCTCCATCGTCGTGGGCATGTTCGGCAGCCTCTTCTTCGTGGTCACGCTGGGCTGGGGCATCTCCATCCTGGCCGGCGCCATGGCCCTCACCATGTTCAACATCCCCATCCTGGTGCGCGTCATCCAGCAGGCCCTGGAAGACGTTCCCAGAAGCCAGCGCGACGCCGGCCTGGCCATGGGCCTCACGCGCTGGGAGACCACCCTCCACGTGCTTCTCCCTGCCGCCATGCCCGCCATCGTGACCGGCATCGTGATCTCCGCCGGCCGCGTCTTTGGCGAGGCGGCCGCCCTGATCTTCACGTCCGGCTCCGCTGCGGTGAACATCAACTTCGCGAGCATGAACCTCGCGAGCCCGCGCAACCCCTGGAACGTGTTCCGCCCGGCCGAGACCCTCGCCGTCCACATCTGGAAGCTCAAGATGGAGCCGTCCCCCGGCAACGACCAGATTGTCTGGGGCACCGCCTGCGTGCTCATCGTCTGCGTGCTTCTCTTCAACGTGGTCGCCCGCCTTCTGGGCAAGGCCCTGGCCAAGAAGATGACGAGCGAGTGAGGCACGAGATGACCCAAGACATGACCACCCAGGTCCCGGCCGCCGCGGACTCCCGCCTGCTCGTGACGCAGGACGTGACCGTCCGCTACGACCACGCCCACGAGGCGCTGCACCCCACGAGCTTGGGCTTTGACGCCGGCACCTGCACGGCCCTCATCGGCCCCTCCGGCTGCGGCAAGTCCACCTTCCTGCGTTGCATCAACCTTATGAACCGAGAGATTCCGCGCTGCGACGTCGGCGGCTCCATCCTCTACCACGGCCACGACGTCAACACGCCCCGCGAGAACCTCTTCGAGCTGCGCAAGTCCATCGGTATGGTCTTCCAGCAGCCCACGCCGTTCCGCAAGTCCATCCGCGAGAACATCCTGTTTGCGCCGCGCCGCCACGGCCGCGTGGCCGGCAGGGACGAGGCCGACGCCCTCGTGGAGGAGTCGCTCAGGCAGGCCGCGCTCTGGGACGAGGTCAGAGACAAGCTCGACCGCAGCGCCCATGCCCTCTCCGGCGGCCAGCAGCAGCGCCTGTGCATCGCCCGCACGCTGGCAATGAAGCCGGACGTGGTCCTGTTCGACGAGCCCTGCTCGGCTTTGGACCCCATCTCCACCTTCGCGGTGGAGGAGACCATCCGCCAGATCGCGGACTCCGGCATCTCCTGCGTCATCGTCACCCACAACATGGAGCAGGCAAAGCGCGTCTCGGACCGCACCGCCTTCTTCTACATGGGCGACATGGTGGAGACCGGCACCACGCGCCAGGTGTTTCTCGACCCCCAGGACCAGCGACTCGTCGACTACCTCACCGGAAGGTTCGGATGATGCAGACTCAAACCTCACAAACGCCCACCGGGGCCGAGTGCGCCAGGTGCGCCCTGGAGGCGGCCGAGAGCCGCATGGACGTCCGTGGCCTCAACCTATGGTACGGGGACTTCCAGGCCCTCAGGGGCGTGAGCCTCTCCATCCCCAAGAACCGCTGCACGGCCTTCATCGGCCCCTCGGGCTGCGGCAAGTCCACGCTGCTGCGCACGTTCAACCGCATGTGCGACTTCGTACCGAGCGTGCGCCACGAGGGCCGCGTGGAGCTCGACGGCATCGACGTCTTTGGCATGGACGCCTGCGCCCTGCGCATCCACGTGGGCATGGTCTTCCAGCACCCCAACCCCTTCCCGATGAGCATCAGGGACAACGTCCTCTACGGCCCCTCGTGCATGGGCAAGCTCTCGCGCGGCGAGCAGGACGAGATCCTCGAGCGCTGCCTCACCCGCGCCGCCCTCTGGGAGGAGGTCAAGGACAAGCTCGACCAGTCCGGCCTGGGGCTTTCCGGCGGCCAGCAGCAGCGCCTGTGCATCGCCCGCGCGCTTGCCACCAACCCCGAGGTCCTTCTCATGGACGAGCCCACGAGCGCCCTGGACCCCATCTCCACCGCCCAGGTGGAGGAGCTCATGGTGCGCCTCTCCCGCGACCACACCGTGGTCGTGGTGACCCACAACATGCAGCAGGCGACCCGCGTGGCCGACAAGACCTGCTTCTTCTACCTCGGCGAGCTGGTGGAGTCCGGGCCCACCCGCGACCTCTTTGCCAACCCCCGCCAGATCAAGACCCAGGAATACCTCTCAGGAAGGTTCAGCTGATGACACTCAAGACGCGTACCAAGTTCACGAGCCAGCTCCAGGCCATCCAGGACCACGTCGTCCGCCTCAAGGAGAAGTGCGCCGCCGACGTCCGCGCGGCGGGCCTTGCCGCCACCGGCGACCGCGGCGCCCAGGAGGGCGTCGTGGAAGGCCGCAAGGCCGAGGACCGCCTGCGCGAGTCCATCGAGGATGGCTGCCTTGACGCAATGCTCCTCCAGCAGCCCCTCATCGGCGATGACCTGCGCTTTGTCTCCGGCGCCTTCCGGATTGTGTCCGACCTCTCGCACATCGACGGCATGACCCGCGACGTGGCGTTTCTCGTCGAGGAGATTCCCGACAAGGCCGCGGCCAAGTTCACCCGCGAGTTCGTGGAGATGAGCGAGCACGCCGCCTCCATGGTGGAGCGCGCGGTCGATGCCTTCGTGGAGCGCGACGTCGAGAAGGCCCAGCAGGTCATCGAGGCCGACGACAAGGTAAACTCCTTGTATGCCGAGTCGGAGGAGAAGCTCGTTGCCCTCATCCGCGACGGCAAGACCTCTGCCAAGTACCTCCCCGAGCTGCTCATGGTCGCCAAGTACTTCGAGCGCATCGGAGACCTCGCCAAGCGCGTGGCCGCCTGGGCCATCTTCCGCGTCACCGGCGAGCACAAGGTCGAGGAGAAGCCCAGCCAGGTCGCGGGGCTCGACCAGTAGGGAAGCGTGATGGGAGCATCTGGCGTGGTCTACTACGTTGAGGACGACAAGAACATTCGCGAGCTCACGGTGTACGCCCTGGGCCAGGGAGGCATCGAGGCCCGCGGCTGCGCCGACGACGCCGAGTTCAGGCGCGCCTGCGCCGAGCGGACGCCCGACGCGGTCCTTCTGGACATCATGCTGCCCGACGCCGACGGGCTTGAGATCCTGGCCCGCATCAGGCGGATGCCCGGCCTCTCCGACGTGCCCGTCATGATGCTCACCGCCAAGGACACCGAGCTCGACAAGGTCCGCGCCCTTGACGGCGGCGCCGACGACTACCTCTCCAAGCCTTTCGGCATGATGGAGATGGTGAGCCGCACGAGGGCGCTCCTGCGCCGTGCCGGCCGCGAGCGCTCCCACTCCGAGAGCCGCTGCCTTTCCGCGGGCGAGCTCATGCTCTGGCCGGACCGACGCGAGGCCACCGTCGAGGGCCACGAGCTCTCGCTCACCATGAGGGAGTTCGACCTGCTGGAGTTCCTCATGAGGTCCCCCGGCGTGGTCTTCTCGCGCGAGACGCTCCTGCAGCGGGTCTGGGGCTGGGACTTCGACGGCGGTTCGCGCACCGTGGACGTCCACGTCCAGCAGATTCGCGCCAAGTTGGGAGACCACTCCGACCTCATCGAGACCGTCCGCGGCGTCGGTTACCGCGTGCGCGGCTAGGCCGGCCGCATGACGGCGCGCAGGCGGGGCGTCTCGCTCTCGCACAACATGTTCGTGGCCTTCGTGGCCGTGTGCACCGTCGTCGCCCTTGTGGTGACGGCGGCGTCCGCCTACGTGTACGAGCGGGCCTTTCTCGACGACGAGCACGAGCAGCTGGCGGGGGAGTGCCAGACCCTGGCGTCGTTGCTGGACTCCACGGACAACGACGAGGAGGTCCTGGAGGGACTTTCGCTGGGCGGGCTGCGCGCGACCCTGGTGGCGCCCGACGGTCGGGTGCTCTTCGACTCCGGCGCTAACGCCGCGAGCCTGCCCAACCACGCCGCCCGCCCCGAGGTGGCAAGCGCCCTGGCCGAGGGCACGGGCTCCTCGGAGCGCTCGAGCGAGACCGTGGGCTACGTGAGCCTCTACGAGGCCCGGCGGCTGGAGTCCGGGGACGTGCTTCGCATATCGGTCGACCGGGCGGGCGTGGCCTCCTTCCTCACGCGCGACCTGGCGCTTCTGGCCGTGGTGGCGGTGTGCGTGGTGCTTGCGAGCTGGGGCGTCTCTCGCCTGCTGGTGAGGCGCTTCGTGCGGCCCATCCTGGAGATCGATGCCACACGGGCCGATGCGAGCGCGCCCTACGAGGAGCTCGAGCCGCTGGTGAGCCGCCTAAACGAGCAGCGCAGCGAGCTTTTGGAGCGCATGAGCGCCATCCAGGACGCCGACGACATGCGCCGGGAGTTCACGGCCAACGTGACCCATGAGCTCAAGACGCCCATCGCCAGCATCTCCGGGGCCTCCGAGCTCATCCGCGACGGCATCTGCCGCCCGGAGGACGTCCAGGGCTTCGCGGGACGCATCTACGACGATGCGCGGCGCCTCTCGAGCCTGGTGAGCGACATCCTCATGCTCTCCAAGCTCGACGAGACCGAGCGCGTGGGAGACCGTGCCTCGCTCTTCGGACCTGGCGAGCGGGTGGACCTTCTCACCGTGGCGCGCGACGTGGAGCAGCGGCTGTCCCCCAAGGCCGAGCGAATGGGCGTGACGCTCACCGTGGCGGGCGTGAGCTGCGTCATTCCAGGAAACGCGCGCCTGCTTGACGAGCTGGTGAGCAACCTGGTGGAGAACGCCATCAGGTACAACCGCGAGGGCGGCCGCGTGCGCGTGTGGGTGCTGCCGCGCTCGGGCAGGCCCTCCATCCGCGTGTCTGACACGGGCATCGGCATCCCCGAGGAGGCCCAGGGCAAGGTCTTTGAGCGCTTCTACCGCGTGGACAAGGGCCGCAGCCGCGACATGGGCGGCACCGGCCTGGGCCTTGCCATCGTCAAGCACGCCGCCGCCTTCCACGACGCCGAGGTCTCCCTTGAGAGCAAGCTCGGCGAGGGCACCTCCGTCACCGTCACCTTCCCCTGACAGTGGGGACGTTGCTTGCTGTCAGGTAAAGGGGACACGCTCCCACCTACAGGGGCTTCTCCCAGAGGTTGGTCCAGCCGGGGAGGTCGAGGCCGGGGTAGGGCATCCAGACAGGGCGGTGCTGCGTGAAGCCCTCTCGGGCGTAGAGGGCGTTTGCCTCCACGTTGGCGGGGCTCGTGTTGATGCGGACCACGCGGGCGCCTTGCTCGCGAGCCCGCCCTGCCGCGGCGGCAAGGAGCGCGCTGGTCACGTGCCGCCCGCGGGCGGCGGGGTCCACCGCAAACAGGTGGTAGCAGGCAACGTCTTGCTCCGGGAGCGGCTCCCAGTCGACGCAGCCCGTCCCGCGGCCGTGGCCGGGAAGCCAGCCGTCGCCCATGTCAGCGTCGTGGTCCACGAACACCGCCCCCAGGGGAGAGGCGCCCGCGCGCGGCACGCCCTTCTCCACGTCGGCCGCGTCAAAGGCGGCAAGGCCCTTGCCTGCGCAGGCGAGGTCTCGTGCAAGCCCCGCGGGCGGCCACACCCCCTCTGACCAGCCGCTAGTTCCCGGTTCATCGGTGACGTGCTCGTACATGCGGTCAAGGGCTGCCGCCCAGCTGTCATCGATGGGGCAGACCACGACGTCCGCGGGAGGCTCTGCGTGGCGCGCCGCGTGGCGTCGGTCGTTCATGCCGATGGTTGCCAGGAGCTGGCGGCTCACCTCGTCGGGCGCCTCCTTGGGCAGGGTGTGCCCGCAGCCGGGCACCACGTAGGTTCGGGCGCCTGGGATGGCGTCGGCGATGCGCTTGGTCTCCTTGGGAAGGATGCAGTCGAACTCGCCCGCCATGACGGTGACTGGGCACCTGATGGAGCCAAGGGACGCGGCCTCTATCTGCGGCTGGTCCACCATGAGCTGGAGGAGCTCGGCGATCCGGCCCGCCTCGGCGGGGGAGGGCACGGCGTTGCCGTCGGAGTCAAAGGCGCCCTCGTGGCCGTGGGCGGCCCAGGCGGCGTTTGCCGCGGCGGCCCCCTCCATCCAGCGCTGGTCCTCCTCGGAGAGGCCCTGCGGCGTTAGGTTTGCTCCCACGGCCGTGAGCGTGAGCACGTGAGGCGCCCAGTCTCGTGCGAGGAGAAGTCCCAGGATGGCTCCATCGGAGAAGCCCAGCACGTGGCACTGGCAGACGCCAAGGCGCATCATGACCTCGCGCGCGTCGGCAGCCATGAGGTCGTAGGAGAGCGGCGCGGTTCCGCGGGTCGACTCGCCCTGGGCGCGCGAGTCGACGGCCACGACGGAGCGCCCGGTGGCCACCACGGCGTCGATGGTGGGGCCAAAGATGCCGTGCTCCTCTCCATTGCCGTGCAGCATGAGCACGGGCGGAACGTGCGGGTCCACGCCAAAGGGGGTCCCGGGCACGTCCCGGACGCCGTGCGGCGCATAGACGTAGGCGGCGATGGTCGCCCCGTCCTCGCAGGGCACGTCGACGCGGCAGACGAGGTTGGCGTGCGGTCGCTCGTAGGGGCGCGGCACGTGGACGGGCGGGGGAGTGACGGTCATGAGGCTTCCGATCTTGCTTGTTGGCGGGACCCAATGGTCCGCCAATACGTTTTGGGTTCGCGGTTTACGATACCGCTCCGGGCCCGCCGGAGAAACCGCAGGTAACACAATCGACTCGTCCCGGCGCGGCGAGAAGATCGCACTCCTGCGAACCCAATTCGGTTTGCGAATTGGGTTCAGGTCCCGCGCGCTTCTCGGCTTGCCTTGTACGTCCCTAGGCTCTGGCCAGCAAAAATGCCGGGACGCCCTTGCGAGCGCCCCGGCACCTCGAACCCAAATCGCGATTTTGCCCGTCTGAGGAGGCGGCCCTACTTCTTCTTGACCTGCGAGGGGTGCTTCTCGAAGAAGTCAAAGCGCGGCGGCAGCGGCACGATGGCGTGCTCTACCGGCGTCTGGCCGAGCGCTGCGGCCAGCTCGACGGGGCCGTCGAAGGCGTGCTTCCAGCTGAAGAAATCCTCGGCGCCAAAGCCCATGTGCTCGCAGATTTTCTCGCAGCCGCTGGGCACGGCGGGGTGCATGAGCAGCGTGACGGTGCGCAGGGCGCAGAAGGCGTCGGCCAGGGCCTGCTCGTAGGCGGCGTCGTCCCCCTTTGCGGCCTTGGAGGCGTCGTCCCAGCGCTTGTTCTCCTGGCGGCAGAGCTCCTCGGCCACGGCCAGGGCGCCGTGGGCGTCAAAGCCGTGCGCCAGGCGCTCGAACTCCAGCGTGGCCCTGCGGCACGTCTCCATGACCTCGGCGTGCGGGGCCACCTGCGGCAGGTGCGCGTCGCAGACGTTTGCCGCGCCGTAGAAGCAGCTGCGGGCCAGGCGGTTGAAGATGTTGGTCAGGAACGCGGACTCCTTGAGCGCCGGGTCCACGATGCGCGGGTCGTCCTTGACCAGCACCTCCTCGCCGGTCTTCTTGTCCTTGTGCGAGACGGACGTGTCAAACGGCTTTGGGTTGAACGAGACTGCCTTCTGGTCCAGGCCCAGGGAGAGCCAGTGGGCGCGCAGCTGCTCGGGCGTGTAGGCGTCCAGGAGCTCGGCGGCCATCGGCGGCTTGATGGCGCCGGAGCTGGAGGCCTTCTTGTTCATGAACAGGATGTGGTAGTTGGCGATGGGCGTGTCCTGAACGAGGCCCCAGCCCAGCGCGTCCCACAGGGCCGGCTGCGCCACGCAGTAGAAGTAGATGTTGTCCTGGCCGATGAACTGGTAGACGCGGGCATCCTCGCTGCACCACCAGTCGCGCCAGTCATCCGTGGAGAAGCGCGTGCCGCCGGCCTGGGCGTCCAGGTCAAGGGCGGTCTGGGTGAAGCTGATGGGGGCCCAGAGGCTCTCGGGCCAGCACCAGACGGTGAGGCCGGAGGCACCGTCCATCTCGGGCGCGGGCACGCCCCAGTCGATGTTGCCGGTGATGCGGAAGGGCAGCAGGCACTTGCCGGTGCGGAAGCGCACGCCGGCGCCCTCGAGCACCTCGCGGGCCTCGTCGCGGGCCTCCCAGTCTGCGAAGGTGACCGAGAAGGACTGCTGGTTGCCTTCGGGCTCGGTGACGGTGTGGGCGGGAAGCTTCTCCTTGCAGGCGTCGAAGCCCTCGCGGAACTTGTTCTGGATGTAGATCACCGGGTCAACCAGGGATTCGCGCACCGTCTTGGTCACGATGGCGCGGACCTGCGGGTCTGCGTCCCACTCGTCCATGAGGGCCTCGAGCTCGGGGCGGAAGGTCGGCAGGTCGAAGTACCAGTTGTCAACGGGGCGCAGCTCGGGCGTGGTGCCGGTGAGCTGAGACACGGGAGCGATGAGCTCCTCGGGGTCAAACTGGTGGCCGAGGTCGCACTCGTCGGCGTAGGCCTTCTCGGACTTGCAGCCGCGGACGGGGCAGCGGCCCTTGACCTGGCGCCCGTTGAGGAAGGTGCCGGCCTTCACGTCGTAGAACTGGCGCGTGGAGCGCTTGACGAGGTAGCCGCGCTCGTAGAGGCGCTCGAGGACCTCGGCGGTGAGCCTGTGGTGGTGGCTGCGCGCAGGCTCCAGCCCGGAGCCCTCGAAGAGGTCGAGGCTGATCTCGTAGGAGTCGAGCGCCGCCTTCTGCGCGTCGTGGTTGGACCGCACGTAGTCGGTGATAGTGCCCTCGTAGCCCTCCTCCTCGACTTTCTTGCGGTAGCCCTCCATGATGGGGGAGCCGTAGCAGTCCGTGCCCGAGACGAAGATGACGTTCTCGCGGCCGATGCGGTCGCGCAGGAAACGGGCAAAGAAGTCGGCGGGCACGAAGACGCCGCCGATGTGGCCGAAGTGCAGGTTCTTGTTTCCGTACGGCATGCCGCCGGTGATGACGGCGCGCGCCGGGAAGCTCGGGCGTGAGTCAGGCATGAAATCTCCTAAGCCAGCTGGTTGACGCTAAACCTGCCAATTATCACACAGTGGGGTAGCATGCTGGGTATGAGAATCGTCGCCGACATAGACGTGCTGGGGGACGCCTCCGTGCAGCGGAAGGTCGCCCGCCTGAGCCTTGCCCTGCTCGTGGCAGGTGCCGTGGCCGTGGTCGCGGTGGCCATCGCGGAGAAGCCCGGCGAGCCGCGCGGCCTCGCGTGGTGGCTCGCGCTCGTTGTGGCCTACCTCGTCTGCCTGCCCGTCCACGAGCTTATCCACGCCGTTGCGTTCAAGGCGCTGTCCCCGGGCTGCCGCGTCACCTTCGGCGCCCAGGGCGGGTTTGTCTACGCCTGCGCCAACGGGGCGGTCCTCTCCCGCCGGCGCATGGTGGCGGTGCTGGCTGCCCCGGCCGTCCTTCTCACGGCGGCCGTAGCCGGACTGGCTCTTCTCGCCGGGCTGCCCCTCATGGCCACGGCCCTGGCGGCGCTTCACGTGGCATCCTGCGCGGGAGACCTGCTCATGGTCTGTGAGATAGCCACGGAACCCGCCTGCACCCACGTGTGCGACACCGAGTGCGGCATAGAGTTGCTTGAGGAGACGCCATGACGCCCCTTGCCCTTCACGCCTGCTGCGGTCCCTGCTCCTTGGAGCCGGTGAGGCTCCTTCGGGAGCAGGGCTTCGAGCCCACCATCATATGGACCAACCCCAACATCCAGCCCGTCTTGGAGCACCTGCGCAGGCTGAACACGCTTAGGTCCTGGGCCGCCGACGTCGCGCACGTGGACGTCATCGTTGCCGGCGACGACCGCGCCGCCTGGGAGCGCTCCGTCGCGCCCCACGGGATGGACCGCCACGCCCGCTGCCGGGCCTGCTACGCGCTGCGCCTTGGCGAGGCCTGTCGGGTTGCGGCCGAGCGTGGCTTCTCCCATGTGTCCACCACCCTTGCCGTCTCTCCCTACCAGCTCTTTGACGACTGTGGAGAGCTGCTTGGGTCAATCGCCCGCGCCCACGGCCTCACCCCCGTCTGGCAGGACTTCCGGCCCTTCTACCCCGAGGCCACGCGCGAGTCCCGCGAGCTGGGCATGTACCGCCAGAACTACTGTGGCTGCCGCTTCTCGGCCGCCGAGGCCTGCATGGAGCGCCACGCCGCCCGCGACGAGCGCAAGCGCCAGAAGGCCGCCCGCCGCCCCTAGCCCTCAAATTGGGGACGTGTTCGTTTTTGCGCAAATTTGGGACAGGTTCGCCCGGGACTCGCCGCGCCCAGCCGCAGCCGCCCCACGATGCCGCCCTCCGCACGCCCGCGCTACACTGTCAGGCGAGAAAAGCGCGCGCCCCTGACGGCGCCATGAGGGAAGGACCGCGCACATGCGCACCGACGACTTTGACTACCCGCTGCCCGACGAGCTCATCGCCCAGGCCCCGGCCGAGCCCCGCGACTCCTGCCGCCTGCTCGTCCTGAACCGCGAGGACGGCTCCGTCGAGCACCGCCACTTCTACGACATCCTCGACTACCTGGAGCCGGGCGACCTTCTCGTGGCCAACAAGACCCGCGTCATGCCCGCCCGCCTGGTGGGCAAAAAGCGCGGCACCGGCGGCGTCTGCGAGACGCTGCTGCTCAAGCGCCGCGAGGACATGGACTCCCTCGGCCACGTCTGGGAGTGCCTGGTCAACCCCGGCAAGCGCCTGCGCCAGCCCGGCATCACCATCGAGTACCGCGCCGGCGGCCTGCACGCCCCCGAGTCCGCGCCCGTCGTGCTAACGGGAACCATCGTCGACTTCGTGGAGGGCAGCAAGGGCGGCCGCCTCGTGCGCTTCGAGCCGCAGGGCGAGAAGCCCGATGGCACCCCGCGCACCCTCGACGAGGCCATCCACGAGGCCGGCCACGTGCCCCTGCCTCCCTACATCACCCAGTACGAGGGCGACCCCGAGAAGTACCAGACCGTCTACGCCATGACCGAGGAGCACTCCGCCGCCGCCCCGACGGCAGGCCTGCACTTCACGCCCGAGCTCATCCAGAAGATCCGCGAGCGCGGCTGCGGGTGGGCCACGGTCGAGCTCGAGGTGGGCATCGACACCTTCCGCCTGGTCACCGAGGACGACCCCACCCAGCACGTCATGCACACCGAGCGCTACCACGTCTCCCAGGAGGTCGTTGACGCCGTGCACGCCACCAAGGCGGCCGGCCACAGGGTCATCGCCGTGGGCACCACCTCGGTCCGCTCGCTGGAGAGCGCCTGGGACGCCGAGGCCCCCGCGAGCAGCCCGGCCTGCGTCGCGCGCCGCTTCGAGGACGCGCCAGACTCCGCGGCCGTCTTGGGCCAAGGCGACATCGTCGAGCGCCGCGACGCCAAGACCAACCTCTACCTCATGCCCGGCTCGACCTACCACGTGGTGGACGCCCTCATCACCAACTTCCACGTGCCGCGCTCCACGCTCATGATGCTCGTCTCGGCGCTTGCCACGCGCGAGCAGATCATGGGCGCCTACCAGGCCGCCATTGACGAGAGGTACCGGTTCCTCTCCTTTGGCGATGCGATGCTGATCAGGTAGGCCTCGCGCCAGCCAGCGGCCCCGCGCCCTTCTCCCCAAAAGCACCTCGCGCAGAGAGCGCGCTCAAAAGCTTTTGGGGAGAAGGGCGCGGGGCCGCTGCGTCTCGGTCTGCCTGATGCCTGAAGCCTTTAGTGCCCCAGGACGGTTGCTGCTAGTAGGACGATCAACGCCGCCAGGAGGATGGCGACCGCGGTGAGGATGTAGCGCTGGGTGCGGGTGTGCTGGCGGAGGGCCCGCTCGCTGTCGGCGAGGCTGTCGAGCTCGGACTGGGCGGAGGCGAGGGCCGTCTCCTGCTCTGCGATGGAGGCCCTGAGGCGGCGCGTCTCCTCGGGGGAGACGTGGATGGCCTCGGCCTCGGCGAGAAGCCCCTGCGCCTCGTCGTAGGCGTCGGCGGCCTGGTCGTGCGCGGCCTTTGCCGCCTCGATGTCCGCCTTGCGCTCGGCGATGGCGTCTGCGAGTTCCTTCTCCTGCGCGGCGGCCTCGGCGGCGCGGCGGTCGTACTCGGCCTTGTGGCCCTCGTAGTCGCGCCTGGCGGCGTCGGCGTCGGCCTGGGCGGTCTCGAGCGACTGCTTCTGCGTCCAGAGGTGCATCTGGGCCTTCTCGACGGCCTCCTGTGTCTGGCGCGTGGCGTTTGCCACCTCGACGCGGGCCGCCTCCACGTGCGCGAGCTCGGCCACGTTCTCGCGCTGGAGCTGGGTCACGGCGTCGGCCTTCGCGTTGGGGTCGCCCTGGGCGCGCCTGAGGTCGTCCTGCACGCGGCGCAGGCGCTCCTGGGAGTTGTCGAGCGTACGGTTGGCCTGGGCGATGCCCTGGCTGCGCCCGTCGGTTGCCTCCTTGACCTGGGCCTCGGCGCCCTTGACGGCGCGCTTGGCCTCGGCAACGGTCTGGCTGGCATCCGAGGCCCTTCCGCGCGAGGTCTCCATTACGCGGCGATACGGGCGCAGCTCCTGCTCGTGGGCGGTCCTCATCCTTGCGAGGCGGTCCTCCAGCGAGGCCTGCTCGGCCCCCAGCCGCTCGACCGTTGCCTGGGACTGCGCCATAGAGCGCGCGGCCTCCTCCGACGCTGTGGTCTGGTCAGAGACTATCTGCGGGTAGCGCCCCTCGACGTCCAGGCGGTGCTCGAGCGTGCGGCGGTCCTCCTCGAGGCCCGCGGCCATCGAGCGGACGCGCTTCTGTGCCCCCGCGTGCTGGCGGGACGCCTCGCGAACGTCCTTCATGGCGGCAAGGCCGCTCTTGAGCGTGGTCGCCGTGGCGCTGGCGGCCCCGCGCGCGGCGCTTATCGCCCGGCGCTCGAGGCCCTCGGGGGCGTGGGCCTCCTCGGCCGCGTCATCGGAGGACGCGCCGTCGGCCTCGCCCGGGGCCTCCTCGGCCGCAGGCCCGCCCTTCTCGCCGTCGTTCGCGTCCGTGCAAACTGCCTGTTCGGAGGGGGTATCCTCGGCCAGCTCCTCGTCCTTCTCCATGTCCTGCGCCATGCGGTCTCCTCTCGCCAGCGCGGCCGGGCCGGCCTCGCGGCCCTGCGCGCGTCTCTTCTCGCCTCCATTGTGACGCAGGGCGCGGACGCAGCGAACGCAAGCCCACAAACGGCTGACTTTGCGTCCATAAACCGAAACCTCGCTATAATGCGGTGACAGTTTGGTAGGATGTTCCCGTGTTCGGGGGAGCACTCCCCGGTTTACTGGGAACTCTGGAAAGGGAGTTTTTAGCATGGTTTCTAAGCAGACGAGCATCATCAACGCCACCGGTCTTCACGCCCGTCCCGCGTCCGTTTTCGTGACCGAGGCCAAGAAGTACCAGAGCAACGTCACCATCAAGAACGTTGACAAGGACTCCGCTCCCGTCAACGCCAAGTCCATCATGATGATCCTGGCCGCTGGCCTGGGCACCGGCACCAAGGTCGAGGTCGCCTGCGACGGCGCCGACGAGCAGGAGGCCCTGGACGCCCTCGTCGCCCTCATCGAGAGCGGCTTCGGCGAGTAGGCTCGCACCAAAGCGTCTTTGCCAGCCCGGCCCGGCGCACCCCGCGTCGGGTCGGGCCTTTTTGTCGTCAAGCCAGCGGGAAGCAAGGAGTCTGAGCGCATGTGTGAGAGCTGCGTCGAGAAGAGCGCGCGCAAGGTCGGGGCCGGGACGCCCGTCTCGCCCGACAGGTGGTTCACCTACGACGTGGTGGCCGAGGACCCCAAGACCCACGCCCGCGCAGGCGTGCTCCACACGCCCCACGGCGACGTCCCGACGCCCATCTTCATGCCCGTCGGCACCAAGGCCACGGTCAAGGGCATCCTGCCAGACACCCTGGAGCGCCTGGGCACCAAGATCTTGCTGAACAACACCTACCACCTCTCGCAGCGCCCCGGCGCCGACCTGGTAGAGGAGATGGGCGGCGTCC
This sequence comes from uncultured bacterium, assembly GCA_905215465.1. Taxonomy (GTDB): domain Bacteria; phylum Actinomycetota; class Coriobacteriia; order Coriobacteriales; family Atopobiaceae; genus Paratractidigestivibacter. The sequence continues at coordinate 19,191 of CAJMPT010000027.1, forward strand.
ACGAGTTCATGCAGTGGCACGGCCCCATCCTCACGGACTCCGGCGGCTTCCAGGTCTTCAGCCACGAGGAGTTCTTCAAGCTCTCCAATGCAGGCGTGCGCTTCCGCGCCGTTGACTACGACGGCTCCTGGGTGGAGTGGTCCCCCGAGAAGAACATGGAGATCGCCCAGAAGCTGGGCGCCGACATCGTGATGCAGCTCGACCAGTGTGTGGGCTACCCGGCGCCGCGCTCCAAGGTCGAGCGCTCGGTGGAGCTCTCCAGCATGTGGGCCGACCGCTGCTTTGCCGCCCACACCAGGCCCGACCAGGCGCTCTTCGGCATCGTCCAGGGCGGCATGCACCTCGACCTGCGCGTGAGGAGCCTGCGCCACCTGGAGGACGCCGGGGACTTCCCGGGCCACGGCATCGGCGGCTACTCGGTGGGCGAGGACCACGACACCATGTTCGAGTCCCTGGAGCCCCTCTGCGCCGAGTACATGCCCAAAGGCAAGCCCCGCTACCTCATGGGCGTGGGCAACCCCACGACCCTCGTGCGCGGCGTGGCCTGCGGCGTGGACATGTTCGACTGCGTGCTTCCCACCCGCACGGCGCGCACCGGCAGCGCCTTCTCCAGCGAGGGCCGCCTCAACCTGCGCCACGCCCGCTTCGCGCACGACCACGCGCCGCTCGACGCGGCCTGCGGCTGCCCCACGTGCACGGGCGGCTACACCCGCGCCTACCTGCACCACCTCGTGCGCCAGAAGGAGATGGCCGGCTCCATGCTCATCTCCCAGCACAACGTGTGGTACCTGCTCGACCTCATGCGCCGCGCGCGCGAGGCCATCATCGCCGGCACCTACGCGGACTTCGTCTCCGACTGGATGGTCTCCCCGGCCGCCCAGGACTGGTAGCGCTTCTCCGCGCTGTCCGCTGAGCCCTTCGAGAAGGACGCGCGTCTGGTCGCGGCGCGGCAAAACAACGTATACTTGGTGGGTTCAACCATCGAGGGCGCCTGGCGCCCCGCCGGCGGCCCTGCCGCCCGGACAACAAAAAGGAACCTACCATGGGTCAAGACTCAAGGTCCGACGCGCCCAAGACGGGCGTGGACCGGTGGCGTGACGCCGCAAGGGACACCAAGGCCAGGGGCGCAAAGCCCAAGAAGAGGGGCGCCGGCCGTGCCGGGCGCGCGGGCGGGTTCTCGTCCGCGGCGCGCGGGCACGTGGGCGCCCTCGTCGTGATGCTCGCGCTCTGCGTGGCGTGCGCCTTCGCCTTCTCGCCGCTGGGGGAGAAGATCACCCAGGGCCTGGACATCCAGGGTGGCGTCTCCGTCATCCTCTCCGCCTCCAAGTCCGACGGCAGCCAGCCCACGAGCGAGGACATGCAGACCGCCACGTCCATCGTCCAGACCCGCGTGAACGCCCTAGGCGCCTCGGAGGCCACGGTCCAGCAGCAGGGCGCAAGCTCCATCCTCGTGCAGATCCCGGGAGCCACCGACGCCACCTCCACGGTCCAGGCCATCGGCCAGACGGGCCACCTCGAGTTCGTCCGACTGGACGAGATCGGGGACGCCGAGGCGCTGGCCAAGATCCAGGCCGGCACCCAGAACGTCAAGCTCGAGGAGGGCACCTACACCGCCTTCCTCGACGGCTCCTCCATCACGCGCACCCAGGTGGCCCAGTCCCAGACCTCGGTGGGCACCTACGTGGTCAACGTGACCTTTGACTCCGAGGGCGCCAAGACCTTCTCCGAGGTCACCGGCGAGCTTGCGCCCACCAAGGGGCAGATCGCCATCGTCCTCGACGGCGTGGTCAACTCCGCCCCGGCCGTCCAGTCCCAGATCGACGGCGGCGAGGTCTCCATCTCCGGTAGCTTCACGGCCGACTCTGCCCAGGCGCTCAAGACCGCCCTGGACTCCGGCTCGCTTCCCGTCACGCTCACCTACTCCGAGAGCCGCGCCGTCGGCCCCACCCTGGGCCAGGACTCCCTTGCGCAGGGCGTGCTCGCGCTCGTCGTGGGCGTGGCCGTCGTCGTGTGCTACCTGTTCTTCTTCTTCTATCGCGGCCTGGGCCTGCTGACGCTGGGCTCCCTTGCGGTCTTTGCCGTGCTGTACCTGGGGCTTCTTGCCACGCTGTCCCACTTTGGCCTGTTTGCCCTGAGCCTGCCGGGCCTTGCCGGCATCGTCCTCACCACCGGCTCTGCCGCGGACTCCTCCATCCTGGTGCTCGAGCGCTTCCGCGAGGAGATCCGCATGGGCAGGACCGTGCGCAACGCCTCGGTCTCCGGCACCTCCCACGGCATCCGCACCTCCCTTGACGCCGACGTCGTTACCCTCATCACGGCGCTCGCGCTGCTGGTGGTCGCCACGGGAGACGTGCGCGGCTTCGGCCTCACCCTGGCCCTCGGCGTGGTCTGCGACGTGGTGACCATGTTCCTCTTCAAGGCCCCCGCCCTGAGGCTCCTCTCGCTCGGCGCCATCCAGAAGGCCCCCGGCTTCTGGGGCATCTCCCAGGACCTCGCCGAGGCCCAGGGGAAGGCGGACGCCCGCACCTCGGTCACCCGCGTCCAGAAGGGAGGCGAGGCCAATGCGTAGCCACTTCTCCTTCGAGATCCCGTTCATCGGGCACCGCAGGCAGTTCCTGGGTCTCTCCTGCGTCCTCGTCGTCCTGGCCGTCGTGGGCCTTCTGGCCCGCGGCCTGGTCTT
>CAJMPT010000028.1 GCA_905215465.1 uncultured bacterium
GGCCCTAGGGTTATACCCTAAGAGCAAACCACCCGCTGCGCGGGTGGTCATGATTTCAAGTGACGACACCGTTTTGCGAACCCAAAACGCAGGGGAGAGAAGCCGTCTCGCCCCGCTACTGCTATGCCAGTGCCGCCGCTGCCACGCCGCGGACGGCGGCCATGAGGGCGGGGTCGCCACAGGTGACGTGGCCTCCGCAGGCAGCGATCATCCTGGGCAGCCACGTACCGCCGTACCAGGAGGTCTTTGCCTCAATGGCGCCGTTCTTCCTCCGGCGTGTCTCGAGGTCGTGCCAGGGGAGAAGCTCCAGCCAGTGGGCGTCGTCAAACGTCAGGGTGACCTGGCGGGGCTCGGTGCTGGGGCTCATGGGGCCGCCCTCCGCCTCGCCGTCTTCCCTGCTGCCCGCGGCCACGGACGCAACCTCGGACATGCGGTCCAGGCGGAAGGTGCGTCCCTGGCTGCGGTCCAGGTCAAAGGCCTCAAGGTGCCAGGCGCCATCGCTCTGGGTGAGGCGTTGCGGGCGTACGTGGCGCGTCTCGACCTTGGCCGATCCGCTCTTCTGGTAGCCAAACCGAAGCTCGGATCCAGCGGCAATGGCCCGTGCGCAGCTGGCTCGCACGCCCTCCGCAATGCTCGTGCCCAGTGGGGCGAGCATGCGGCTCACGGCTTCGCCGTTGAAGTCGCGGGCGCCCAGGGCGTCCTCTATCTGCCGCGCCAGGGGGTCGTCCGCGGGCGTTTCCATCCACTCCAGCGCGCACTGGACGGCCGCGGTCTCGGACGGCGTGAGGCGCAGGGTGCGGTTGGGCGGCACCGCAGCCGACGAGGCCCAGAAGGAGCCCTCCTCGTGGTCATCGGGATAGATGCCGAGGTAGGACGTGTCGTCCACGTGCACGCCCAGGATGATATCCATGATCCTCTCGGCCTCTTCCGGCGTCATGTCAAAGCGTGCTGCAATGGTCTGCGCGTTGACCTCGTCGCCCTTCTCCCTGATGGAGCAGATGACTGCGAGGACCTGGCGAGAACTGCTCATCGCACCCCTTCGTCCTGCCCTAGCCACACTGCATCACTCCCTCGAGCTGCGCCTTCCACGTGTCGACAAGTTCCTTTGGCTGCACGGGCCTGACCCCCACCGATATGGCCCAGGCCGCCGCATCTGTGAGGCTGGCCACGTCCGCCACCAGCTCGCCGTTGACCAGACCCTCGCCGCAGGCGCGCTCGACCTCGGCCTGCGCCTTCTCAGGCACAGAGAAGCGTCCCTGGCAGACGGCCTTGCCCATCTGGAACGGGAGCTTGCGGTAGTCGGCCACGTCAAAGTCGGCTGGCACGCGGAACTCCACCGCCTGGGTCTTTGCGTCCTCGATGCGGTCGAGACGATACGTGCGCACGCTGTCCGGCACGACGCTGCCGTCCTGCTCGATGCGGGGCGCCACCACGTAGAGGTGGCCTCGCAGGCTGAACGTGCCGTAGGGGGCGAGAAGGCGGCGGCTCTTCTCGCCGTCTGCCTTCTCGTAGTCGATCTGCAGGGCCCGGCCGGCCTCCATGGAGAGCCTGAGTGCCTGCTCGACCTGACTGCCGCGGCCTCCGCCGGGGACGTTGCGCGCGCTGGTGTCAAAGTAGCGGTAGATCTTGGCCAGAGCAAAGCCCAGCTCGTCTGACATGGGGAAGCTCTCGTCGTCGAGGAAGGGGCTGCAGGCCACGGCAAACGCGGCGGCCTCCTGGGCGCTCAGCGTGGTCTGGCCAGCAAACGAGCACTCCTCGTCCACGCACCACAGGGCGCCTCCGTCCCCCATGCCGCACTTCTTGATGACCAAGCCGCAGATGGCGAGGTCCTCGCGGTCGCGGCTGAAGGAGCGATTGAACGTGGCGTCTGACGCCTCTGGATAGAACGTCGAATGAATCTCCTGAGAGGTGACGGCCCCCTTGCCCCCCATGAAGCGCGCGGCAAGCGAGGCCACGCGCTGGGCCTTGAGGTCGTCCTTGTTCAAACGTGCCTTGTCCATCTGACCTCCTGGAACAATGCTCTTCTCGCCGAGTGCCGCCGCTTGCGGCCCGTATCTGCGAGTTTTCAACGAATCTGCACCATAAGCCGTATACTGTCTAGATTGTATGCAGCAACGCACCAAACGCATCAGAGACTTATCAAAAGGACGCACAGCATGGCCATGACACATGACTACCTGGACCAGCTCGACCAGAACGTCGGGATTGCTCCGGCAAACAGCCAGGAGGAGTACCAGGCCGCACAGACCATTGCGGACATCATGCGCCGACACGGCGTGGAGCCTTCCATTGAGGAGTTTGACGCCAAGGCCTTCGGCGGCGTCATGGACCAGATCCTGTTTGCCATGCTCTTTGTGGGCATGCTGCTGGTGGGTATCGGCGCCCTGCCGCTGACCATCGTGGGCTTCGTGCTGGTGGCGCTGCCCGTCGCGGCCTTTGTGGCCCGCTACCTGGGCAATGACTTTGTGTCCAACCTTGGCCCCTCCGCCCGCAGCCAGAACGTCGTGGCCTTCCACAAGGGCGAGGGCCCCATGGTCCAGAAGGGCGTCCGCCCCATCGTCATCGTCGCCCACTACGACACCCCGCACGAGAACCCCGTCTACTCCAGCCCCCTCGCCCCGTTCCTGCCGCTCGCGTGGCGCTACAGCAAGTGGTGCGTCCTGGCTGTGGCCGTCGCCACGGTCTTCCAGATCATGGCCTTCCTGCCCGAGGTCTTCCGTCGCATCCTGTGGGTCGTCGGCCTCATCGCCGCGCTGCCGCTGCTCCTGCTTGCCGTGACCGGCATCGTCGAGCTGTTCACTCCCAGCACCGAGGGCGCAAACGACAACAAGACCGGTGTGGCCGCCATGCTGGGCATTCTCGAGAACGTCCTTCCCTCCGGCGAGCAGAGCGCCTACCCGGCAAACGAGGACCCTGCCGACTGGGTTCCCGCCGAGCCCGCCTTTGACGGCGTCTCCTCCTATGATGAGGCCTCAGCCGTCGACCCCCTTGCTGGCGAGACGCCCGCCGAGCCGAAGCCCGAGGCCCAGGGCGTGGCTGATGCCGGTGCCACCGTCGCCGCGGCTCCGTTTGTTCCTGCCGAGCCCCAGTGGCGCCCAGTGCCCGTGGAGGGCGTGCGCCATGGCGCCGACGTCCTTCGCAGCCTGGGCATGCTCCCCGAGGACTGCCAGATTGAGTACAACGTCAACGTGATGGAGCAGGTGCCCGCCGAGGAGATTGCCGCCGCTGCCGCCGAGCAAGCCTCAGCCGCCGCCGAGGCCGTCGCGGGCCAGACCACCAGCTTCCAGCCGGTCGAGGACTTCTCCGCGCCTGTCGATCAGGCAGCGTGCGAGTCCGAGCTGGGTGCCACGGCCGAGGTCCCGGCCGTGACGAGCGATGACCTCACGGCCACTGGTCGCTTCAGCCTTGTCTCTGACGCAGAGCCGGTGCAAGCCGGCGATGGCGACGCCGCAGGCCTCACCGCAATGGGCGATGCCGACGCAACCCAGCCCACGCCTGCCGTTGCTCAACCCCGCCCCGCCGCTCCCGAGGACCCCGAGTGGGGTCGCACGAGCTTCCACCCGCAGGCTCCCAACCCTGCCCGTCGTGCCTCCCTGTTTGACCTGCCCAACCCGGGCGAGGAGTCCGTTGACCCGTTTGCCACCGACCCGCGTGGCCAAGTGGTGACCCAGGCGCCCGCCCAGCCCTCCACCGTCCGCCGCCCGTCCGCCGTTCCCTCTCCGGCTCCGCAAAAGCCCACTGCCGGCTCTGCCCCGGCCTTCGGGACCATCTCCGCAAGCGACCTTGGCTCCGTTGCCGAGGAGGCTCCCCAGGAGAAGCATCGCTTCGGCGGCTTCAAGCTGCCGAAGATCAACCTGCCGTTTGGCCACAAGGGGGCCGATGAGGCCGACGACCAGCGCGAGGACTGGCTGGGCATCACCGACGACGAGAACTGGGGCGACGAGGATGGCGGCTGGAAGGGCGGAGCCACCACGCGCGCCGGCCTGAGGCTCGTCGAGGACGAGGCCGCACCGGCCGCCGCGGACGCCTCTGCCGGCGAGAAGCCCACGGACCCCGAGGGCACCGCCCCCACCGACGAGGACCTGCGCGATGCGGTTCTCGCCATGAACGACGATGCTCTGGTCTGCCACGACGTGTGGTTTGTTGGCCTTGGTGCCAGCGGTCTTGGCCACGCCGGCATGAAGGCCTTCCTGGCCCAGCATCGCAAGCAGATCCGCGGCGCGTTTGTGATCAACATTGATGCCGTCGGCGCCGGCGAGCTCACCATGTTCACGCGCGAGGGCATCATCAATTCTCGCCGAGCGGACCGCCGCATGGTGAGGAGCCTCGCCCGCACCGCCGCTGACCTGCACATTGGTCTTGCCCAGGCGGAGCACGAGTGGGGCAGTACCGATGCCACGCCGTCTATGCGCGCCCATGTGCGCTCCATCACCATCACCGGTGTGGACCCCAGCGGCATGAAGGCGCTGTCCGGCACCCCGGCCGACGTCATCGAGCGCGTCAACCCCGCCCAGGCTGCCCAGGTGGCCGCCCTCGTGACCGAGATGATTCGCAGGTCCTAGTAGCTGCACTTCTCGCCAGACACGCAACGCCAACGGCGCCCGCACATCCTCGTGCGAGTGCCGTTTTTTTGTTGCCGTGGCCGTCTCCGCCCCGCATTCTGTTTATCATGTCTCGTAAAATTACTCATCGTATCTAGTAAAATTACTAGATACGATGAGTATTTCTTGTCAGACGAACAAACGGGCAGGTAAACGCATGTATTTATATCAGAGACCACAAGTCAGGCAGCTTGTCGATAGACTGACGGGTGATGCCGCGTGGACAATGCAGTTCGTCATTGGCCCGCGCCAGACTGGCAAGACGACGCTCATCTCGCAGGCCCTTTCGGCCGTTGAGGCCGAGCACCACTTTGTGAGTGCTGACGACGTCCCTAACCCAAACGCCGCGTGGGTAGAGCGCGAGTGGCAGGTTGCGCGCGACATGACGCGCTCGGGCTCACGCATGGTCATCCTCTGCATCGACGAGGTCCAGAAGGTTCCCGATTGGGCGAGACAAGTGAAGTCCCTCTACGACCGAGACCGGCGAGAGGGCATTCCCGTAAGGACCGTCCTGAGCGGTTCCTCGTCTCTCCTACTTCACAAGGGCATGGAAGATTCGCTGATGGGGAGGTTTGAGATCATCCGCTCCCCTCATTGGAGCCTTGCGGAGTGCCAAGAGGCGTTCGGATTCGGCCTTGATCAGTTCCTGTACTTTGGTGGATATCCCGGCGCCGCGGGCTTCTCGACAGACGAACGCCGCTGGAAGGCATACCTGCGCGACGCAATCGTCGAGCCGACAATTTCCAAGGACGTGCTCGAGATGAGCGAGGTCAGAAAGCCCGCGCTGATGAGGGCTCTGTTCAACCTTGGCTGTGCCTACTCAGCCCAGGAGCTTTCATACACAAAGATTCTCGGACAGCTCCAGGACAAGGGAAGCACGGTGACGGTTGCCCATTACCTCGATCTGCTCGGGAAGGCCGGAATGATCTCGGCGATTCCGAAGTTCTCCGACAAGGAGGTCACAAAGCGGCGGAGTTCGCCGCGTCTCATTGTCCATGACACGTCTCTTATGACGGCGATGTCTGACAAGGGAGCCGATGCATTTCTTGTGTCTGGGGACCTTCGCGGTCATTTGGTCGAGTCGGCGGTGGGTGCGTACCTTCTCGCCCGCTCGGAGTGCGAGGGGTTCGATGTTATGTGGTGGCGCGAGGGGGTCAAGGAGGTTGACTTTGTTATACGTGATGGCTCGGCGCTCACGGCCATCGAGGTAAAGGGCGGTGCAGAGTCGGGTCAGAGCGGCATGGCAGAGTTCCTCGACAACCATCCCGGTACCAAGCGGATAGTTGTGGGTGGGGTTGCCGCAGGGGCTTGCTCTATCGAGAACTTCCTGATGGGCGAGGTCGAGCTGTTCTACTAGGCAGCGTTATCCCTACAGTTTGGATGGGACTAAGGGGATGCGCGGGCGCCGTTTTTTGTTGCGGCTGCCGGCATCTCCATCGGCCGGGCGTTGCCTACCAAATAATCGGCAGGTAACGCCCGGGCCCCGTGAACCCGCCGCCGCACGACCTGCGGTTTCTCTGATAAGCGCTGTATGGTGCCATTGAGTCGGAGCTGGCAAGTAACGTTGTGATACGTCGTAGAACGACGATGGAGTATAGGCTGGCCCAGGTGGCGGATTATTTCTGCATGATTGAGTTTGCGGCGCTAAAGTACGCGGCCGGCGAAGCGGGAGAGACATACAACAAGTTTTTCGGTGGTATTGGCGCCTTTAAATGCAATTGGCTTAAGCAGGCCCGCCACAAGCGCGTCTGAACAGCAGTCTCCTTTGGGAGTGGGAGCGTGACTCGGCCGCCCTACGCCGTCAGCGTTGCGGCAGGGATGACCATGACGCCGTCATCGCGAGTGTACGCGAGAGCGCCTCTGCCTACGATTACCGCCAGGAAGGCGGGTTCTGCGTTTTGGGCCGCAGGGTTTGAGGTGACCTTCCTCTTTAGAGCAAGGAGGTTGCGAGCAGCGTCATCGGCCTTGGTGTCACTGAGCTTGATCTCGATGCCAGCCCAACGACCAGCGTGTTCGACAACGACGTCTACCTCGAGGCCCTTCTCGTCGCGGTAGTAGTGCAGGGCGTTGCCAAGGCCCCTATAGGTTGAGAGGAAGACGCGCAGGTCGCGAATGACCGGGTTCTCGAAGAGCATTCCGAGTGTCTGGGTGTCGCGCATAAGGCGGTCAGGCGTGGCGCCCAGAAGGGCCGCGGCAAGAGACGGATCACAGAAGTACCTCTTTGGCTTGACGCGAACGCGTGCCTTGGAGCGCATCGGTGGCTCCCAACCATTCAACTGCTCGGTAACTTTAAGACGATTCAGTAGCTCAAAAAATGCCTCTCTACCTGCGTCGCCAAGCGTTTTACGCCAATTTGACTGATGATTTTACGCCAACTTGACTGAGTGTTTTACGCCACTTTGACTGATGATTCTACGCCAGCAGAATTGGGGCAGCCAATCCTGATGCCTGAAGAACTTGACCAGTAGACAAGAACAAGCGTTCTATTCCTGTGATAGAATATCCCAAAATGGGAAGACGGAAGGGGTGCTATGCGGGAGGTTGCTCGGTTTGAGGCGGCGGGGGACGTGCGTGTGATGCGGGTTGGCTCTCAGGAGTCCGGCGCGGTGCAGCTGGAGGAGATCGTTGCCGGTAAGAGCTGTTTCATTGCGTACGGGGAGTCTTCGCACACGGCGAGGATGATCTTTGACGTGGCGGCGCTTGAGGGGCTGGCCGCTACGCTGGGGCGTCCTGGCGGCGATGCCGTGGCCGCCCTGACGGAATATGGCAGTGGAGAGGAGAATGCCCTGGTTGACCTCATGGACCGTTGCGATGCGCAGGGCGTGCCCTACGCGTACATGGGGGTGGGAGATACCTCGGGCATTCATTATCGGCCGGTAGAGTAGGGGCGTTTGCGAGGGAGCACGTGCTAATCGCCTGCCGAAAGGCAACAAAAAAGAGGCTCCCTAAGGAGCCTCTTAGTTTGCGTGGTGCGGCGTATAGGATTCGAACCTATGACGCCCTGATTCGTAGTCAGGTCCTCTATCCAGCTGAGGTAACGCCGCGTGCGGTTATTTATAATGCCGTTCCTTCCTCCATCTGTCAATGAGGATTTCTAAATATGAAGGAAGTGTGATGGCGAATGGTAACGCTGCAGATGAGGGGCTCATCAACAAAAGAAAAAACCCGCCCTGGCTGGCAGGGCGGGTTGAACAATCTGGCGGAGAGCTGGGGATTCGAACCCCAGATTCCCTTAGGGGGAATACTCGCTTAGCAGGCGAGCACCTTCGGCCTCTCGGTCAGCTCTCCAAATTTCGTGCTTCGGAAGCATACCTCAGATGCGCCCGCCGCCACAAGGGTCAGCTTGCAAACTCGGCGAGAAACCCATCGGTGACCACAATGTCAGGTCCCTGGGAGGCAATTCTCGCCGAGAGCTTCTGCCAGCTGAACGCGGGCACGAGCTCGGCGGGCGTTGCCTGAGTCCCTGCGGGGACAAGTCCGGCTGCTGCGGCAAGGCCACCGCAGATCTTGGCGGGACTCACGCCGCGCTCCCTGAGGACGCCGAGGTCGAGGTCCCGGTCGCGTTTGGAGAGGCGTCGGCCGTCCGGGGCTACGAGCAGGGGCACGTGGCCAAACTCCGGCGGTTCAAAGCCAAGGAGGCGTGCCAGGTAGGTCTGGCGAGCCGACGAGCCAAGAAGGTCGCAACCGCGAACCACCTGGTTGACGCCCATCAGGTAGTCGTCTACTACCACGGCCAGTTGGTAGGCAAAGACGCCATCGCTTCTGCGCACGAGGAAGTCTCCGCATTCCTGGGCAAGCACCTCGGTTTGAGGACCAAAGGCCAGGTCAGTCCAGGTGATGGCGCCTGCCGGGTCGCTGGCCGGCGGCACCTTGAGACGCGTCGCCGGCGGGCGGGCCATGGAGCGCTGAGCAATCTCCTCGGCGCTCAGGCCCCGACAGGTTCCCTGGTAGAGGTAGGTGCCGTCGGACGCGTGCGGGGCGCTTGCCGCATGGAGCTCCGCACGGGTGCAGAAGCACGGGTAGGTGAGGCCCTTCTCGGTCAGTCGGTCGAGGGCTGCCTGGTAGACGGAGTCCCGCTCGCTCTGAAAGTACGGACCCTCGTCCCAGGTGAGACCCAGCCACTCGAGGTCGCCCATAAGGAGCTCGGCCGTCTCTCGGCGCTGCGCCCGTGGGTCAAGGTCCTCAATGCGCAGGACCAGCGTTCCGCCCATGCTGCGCACGGACAGCCATACCATGAGGGCCGAGAACACGTTGCCCAGGTGCATGCGTCCGGACGGCGTGGGGGCAAAGCGCCCGCGCACGGGGCCGGCGGCTGTGACTTCAGGCATCTAGAGCTCCTTGCCATAGACATAAAGATTGATTCCGGGCTCCACCGCCGAGGCTTCCGCCACCAGGCGAGAAAGGCCTAAGTGGTCGTAGAACCCCACGTCACAGGTGTCGTCCGTGATGAGGTAATAACCAGTGGCTCCCGTCTGCGCAAGATGGTCCTCGCCACGGCTCACGAGGCCGCCGCCGACGCCCAGCCCGCGGGCAGCCGGGCTCACAATCAGGAGCTTGAACTCCGCCGCTGCCTCCGGGCGTCCACTCGCGTCCGCCGCGGCGCGGAACCGCTGCGAGAGCGCTAGCTCCTCAGCCTCAACCCGGCAGACCTCACGGCCAAAGGTGGCGCCTGGTGCAACCTGGGCAAGAAGCTCTTCTCGCCTGGTGCGCCATGCGTCGAGTGCGGCGGCCGGCTGGGAGCCGGTCTCTGCGAGAAGCACGCCCAGAAGCTCGCCGCCCGCACCCTCGGCGACAAGGCCCCAGTCTGCGTCCATGAGGTAGTTGCAGAGGTTTATCTGCGCATCCAGCCTGGCCAGGCGCCCGTCGCCCCCTGACCCCCACTGCTGGCAGAACAGCTCTGCCACAGGCTCAAAGTCCCTCTGCTCAAACGGCCTATAGGTAGGGCTGCCGCCTTGATGCTGCAAAGCCATGGGTTCTCCTATGCGCCAAAGGTTGTGAGAGAAAAGACAAACGTGCCCGTGGCCGCGTCCCTGCGAGGCCGGTCAGTGCTGGCAAGAATGACGGCGCAGAAGGCCGGGTCACCCAGGGTGCCGCCATTGCGCACTTTCTTGCAGAGACGCTGGAGCCGCTTGATTGAGTCCTTGACCTGCGCCTCTCCAATCTCGACGTTAATTGCCGCCCAGCGGCCGTCCGCCAGGAGAAGAACAAAGTCAACCTCAAGACCGTCGGAGTCCGCGTAGTAGCGCACCTGTGGCTCAACTCCGGGCTCCAGCGCGCCGGCATAGACCAGAAGGTCTCTGAGTGCCATCGACTTCAGCGCTCGCGAGAAGGCCGAGGCGTCCCTGAGCAAGCCTCTCTCGTTCAGCCCGCAGGCAAAGACGCCGACGCTTGGGTCGCAGGGCAGGTAGCGGGGCTTGACCTTGACGCGCGAGGTGGCGCGGACTGGGGCCGCCCAGCCATTAAGGCGCTCTACAAGGTAGAGCCGCTCCAGAACTCCCAGGTAGGCAGTGAGGGTGTTCCTTGAGGGCGGCTTGGCGCCGCGGGCTTCCATGGCCTGTGCGATGCGGGCGTAGGTGAAGTCGCCCTCGCACCCGGCCGTCGAGGCAAGGACATCCTGTGCCGTGGAGGGCTTCTTGCCCATTGCGGTCACGTCTGTGGCCAAGATGTCCCTGACGTGACGGCCGGCCAGCTCCAAGGCCCGTGCGGGGTCGGTCTCTCTGGCAAACGGCCAGCCTCCCTTACATATATATGAGGCGATGGTCCCTATGGACACGTTCTTGGCAATGGGGTCAAAGCGCCCATCCAGAAGTCCGGCAAGCGAGACGCTTGCGTTTGAGAGGCCGAGCTCAAAGAGGGAGAGCGTCCGCATGCGGATGTGGGCGGCGGCGCTTGCGTGGGACCTCACGTAAGGCTCTGGAGACCCGGGGCGCAGCGAGGTGGTGAGAAGCAGGCTTCCCGCGGCCTCGGCTTCGCGGTAGGCAAGCTCCTGGAGCTCCGGCATGGTCTGCCACTCGTCGATGACGTGTGGCCGGGCGCCCGATATGGCCAGGCGGGGGTCTGACTGGATGAGCGGCAGCACGATGGTCTTCTCGTCTGCATGAGTGATGGTCTGTGCGACGGACAGGCACGTGTAGGTTTTGCCGCAGCCGCGCACGCCCTCGAACTCAAGAATTTTGTAGGAATTGAGGAGACTCGGTAACATCCGGTCAGATAGTCTTGGGAAATAATCCTCGGGTTTGAGAGGTGCGTTCTTGACCTTCAAGTGCGGTTCTCCCTTCCATCCTCGACTTTGCACAAAACCAGTATATTGCGCAAAACCGAAGAAAACAATAGGGCGTGACCGAGTAGGCAAATTGCGCTAAAGCGAGAAAACCGTCCATTTGGAGCAAATTCAGAATACTTCAGCATATACCAGCCGCTCGTCCTCAACGGTTACAAGCCGGAAAATCGGCAAAATCGACCGCTGGCCGGTCCTCGTTGACAGCCGAGCGGCGCGTCAGAAAAATGCGGCTCGAGATGCGGTGCACAGCAGCTCACCATCCGTTTGACACAAGAGTCACAAGGACCTGACCCAGGGGAGGGATTCATGGTCGGAATCATCGTCATGACGCATGGCGCGCTCAGCGAGGGGATCGTGGACGCAGCCGAGCTCATCACGGGACCCGTGACGCAGGTGGAGACGCTCTCCCTGCGCCGCGAGGACAACGTCAACGACCTCAACGCTGCGTTTCTCGCCGCGCTTGACCGCGTGGACACCGGCGACGGCGTCCTCGTGCTGACCGACCTTCTTGGCGGCAGCCCGTGCAACGTCGCGAGCATGAACCTGCGCGAGAGGAGCTACCGGGTGCTGTCTGGGGTGAACCTTCCCATGTTCATCGAGGCGCTCTCGTCGCGAGACACCGCCAGCTCGGCCGAGGAGCTTCAGGCCTCCTGCCAGGAGGCGGCTGTCCAGGGCGTCAAGAACATCAACCAGCTGCTCGGCAAGTAGCCGGCGCAAGACAAGAAGGTTTTATGCCCAACATCACGTTTGCGCGCGTTGACCACCGCCTCATCCACGGCCAGGTCATCACCAAGTGGTCCAAGATCGCCGCGGCGCAGAAGATCTTGATCGTCGACGACGTCCTGGCCCAGGACAGCTTCATGGTGGACATCTACAAGATGGCCGCTCCGAGCGGCGTCGACGTGGACATCAAGTCCGCCGAGGACACCGCCCGCGCCTACCAGGCGGACGACCTGGGCTCCGGCAACGTCTTCCTGCTCTTCAAGAGCATCCAGATGGCCCGCAAGGCCATGGATGCCGGCCTTGAGCTCAAGACCCTGCAGCTGGGCGGCGTGCCCGCCGAGGCCGGCCGAAAGATCGTCTTCCAAGCCGTCGCGCTCAACGACGCCGACGTCGCCGACCTCACGCACATGGCCGACGCCGGATGCCAGATCACCCTGCAGGTCGTCCCCGAGGAGGCCGGAATGACCCTCGCCGACGCCCTCAAGAAGTACAACTCCTAAGGAGCAGCCATGCAACTCAACCTGTTCTTCGCCCTTGTCGGCGGACTGTGGTTCTGGTTTGCCGCGTCCCTCGCGGGATACTCGTGGATCCAGACGCTCAAGTCCCCCATCGTGGTGGGCACCGTCCTGGGCGCGCTCACCGGCAACCTCGAGACCGGCCTCATCACCGGCGGCAGCATCGAGATGGTCTACCTGGGCATGGTCGCCGCAGGCGGCAACATCCCGTCCGACCGAGTCTTTGCCGCGCTCATCGCCGTGCCCATCGCCATCCAGACCGGCGTGACCCCTGAGGTGGCAGTCTCCATCGCCGTGCCGCTGGGCGTCCTCGGCGTCTTTGTGAACAACCTACGCCGCACCGTCAACGCCGTGTTTGTTCACTGGGCCGACAAGGCCGCCGACGAGGCCGACGTCAAGAAGGTCTGGCGCTGCGCCACCACCTACCCGCTCATCCTGGGATTCATCATTCGCTTCCCGCTGATGTTCGTCATCAACTACTTTGGCGCCGACTTCGTGACCGCCATGCTGAACGTCATGCCCGCGTGGCTGCTCACTGGCTTCAACGTCATGGGCGGCATGCTGCCCGCCTTGGGCTTTGCCACCACGATCTTCATGATCGGCAAGATGAAGTACCTGCCGCTCTTCATCATTGGCTTCTTCCTGGTCAAGTACCTGCAGATCCCGACCATGGCTGCCGCCATCTTTGGCATCTGCATGGCCCTTCTCATCATGTTCATGGGCGACGAGAAGGCCTTCGACGGCCTGAACTTTGCCAAGGACCTGGACGGCGAGAAGAAGGAGCAGGAGCGCCTGCTGTCCGAGAAGGACGTCAACGGCGTGTTCCTGCGCTGGATCTGGACGGCCGAGCTTTCCAACTCCTTCGAGCGCATGCAGGCGCTGGCCGTGGCCTCCTCCTTTGCTCCCGTGCTCCGCAAGCTTTACCCCAATGACGAGGACCTCGATGCCGCCATCAAGCGCCACCTGGGCTTCTTCAACACGCAGGCCAACTGGGGCTGCCTCATCCACGGCACTGTGCTCGCCATGGAGGAGCAGAAGGCCATGGGCTCCGACATCCCCGACGAGATGATCACTGGCATCAAGACCGGCCTCATGGGCCCGCTTGCCGGCATCGGCGACACCCTTGACTTCGGCACCATCCAGACCATCCTCTTTGCCTTGGGCGCCTCCTTCGCCACCACCGGCAACGTCGTGGGCGTGGTCTTCCCCATCGCCTTCGCCGTCATCACGTTCTGCGAGGCCCGCTTCCTCTTTGGCCTTGGCTACAAGCTGGGCAAGGAGTCCATCCAGAAGATCCTCTCCGGCGGCATCATCAACAAGATCATCGACTGCGCCTCCATCGTGGGCATGTTCATGATGGGCGCCCTGTCCGCCAGCATCGTGAAGGTCAGCACCCCGCTTGCCTGGACCTTTGGCGACAAGACCGTCCAGCTGCAGACGACCCTGGACGCAATCGCCCCTGGCCTGCTTCCCCTGGCCGCAGTGTTCTTTGTCTTCTGGGGCATCAAGTGCAAGAAGTGGACGATCACCCGCTGCCTGATCATCCTCATCTGCGCCTCCATCATCGGCGCCTTCCTCGGCGTCTTTGCCCTCTAGGCAGTGCCTTCCCTGGGCCCGGCCACGCTGGGAGCGGCCGGGCCCTTCTCGTCTGATTGACACGCAACGACACGCAATAGCCAGCGCCACCTGCGCTTTGCTTAATGGAGAGGATAGATATGTCTGACAAGCAGACCTTTACTCGCGACGAGTTTCTGACCGACGTCCGCGGCGCCAACGGCACCCGCGCCCAGTGGTTTGCCCTCATGCTCGAGGAGGCCGAGAAGCACGGCATCGATCCGGACGAGTTCTGCGAGGACACCATCTACAAGTTTGGCCTTGGCCGCGGCAAGAAGTACGGCGTCTGCGAGGGCAACCCCGGCAAGATGGCCGAGATGCTCTACGGCAGCAACGGCCAGGACGTCTTTGAGATGGAGCTCGCCGAGAAGTCCGACGAGCGCGGCGTGCTGAAGTTCCACTTCTGCCCGCTTGCGCACACCTGGAAGGCCATGGGGCTGCCCGCCGACCGCGTGGCCGAGCTTTGCCGCCTTGCCTGCTACAGCGACTTTGCCCGTGCCGACTGCGCTGGCGTCAACCTGCACTTTGCCAACCAGATCGGCCGCGGCGATGACATCTGCGAGCTCGTCTTCACCCCCAAGAAGGACGGCGACCCCTCGGGCGCCGAGGCCTGCCGCGCCGATGCTGCGGCAAACGCAAAGGACGGCGAGTAGCATGACCACCCCTCGACCGTGCTGGGCCATTCCACAAGGCCTTCGCGACGAGAGGATTCTCTCGCTGCTGCGTGACCTGGTGCGCATCAACACGGAGCACGTCGCGCCCGCGCCTGGGGCCCCGTACGGCGAGGGGTGCGAGCTGGCGCTTCGCCGGGCTCTCTTGGAGTGCGAGTCCAGGGGAATGCGAACTTCTCGGCTGGGACAGAAGGTTGGGATTGCCGAGGTGGGGGAGAGTGGCCCGCTGGTGGCGTTTCCCGTGCATCTGGACGTTGTTCCCGCTGGTGCCGGCTGGACGCGCGACCCGTACGGGGCGCAGGTCGAGGACGGCATGCTCTACGGCCGCGGCTGCATGGACAACAAGATTGGCGCCGCGGTCATGATCGAGCTCGTGGGGGAGCTGTGGGAGCGTGCGAAGGCGGCCACCGGGCTTCCCTGCAGGATTCGCATCATTTTTGGAACAGATGAAGAAACCGGCATGTCTGACCTGCGCGAGTACGTTGAGTCGGGCTGCGAGCTGCCTTCCCTGGGGTTTGTGCCTGATGCGACGTTTCCCCTTGTGCGCGGCGAGAAGGCGCGGCTTCACTTGGTGCTGACCTGCGACGACGTCGACCTGCCCGTGGGTTTGAGCATCAGCGGCGGCACCGCTGCAAACGTGGTGCCGGATTCCGCGCGGGCCACGCTGCCTGACGGCTCAATGGTGCTGACCAGCGGAAAAAGCGCGCATGGCTCAACGCCGGAGCGGGGGCAAAACGCCATCTGCAAGCTGCTTCGCGAGCTTGCGGACACGCCCGAGGTCAGCGGCGACGTCATCTGCCTGTTTGAGCAGCTGTTCTGTCGAGACCTGACTGGCGCAGCGCTTGGCATTGACGTGCCCGACGATGAGTTTGGACACACGTCCGTTAACCTAGGCGTTCTTGAGGCGCAGGGACGGCGCATGCGCATTGAGCTTGACGTGCGCTTTGGCTCTGGCATTAGCGAGGACGAGGTTGTTTCTCGGCTGCAAGGGGGCTTGGGGGCTCGTTGGGACGTGAAGGTGGCCATGAGCAAACAGCTGCATCTGGTCCCGGAGGATGACCCCTGTGTGCAGGCGCTTCTCGCCGCGTACGAGCGGGTGACGGGAGAGCCGGGAACGACGTCGGTCATGGCGGGTGGCACCTACGCCAGCCTCTTGCCCGCGCTGGTGGCGTTTGGCCCCAAACTTCCGGGCACTCACACCGGAGCGCACGGCGTCGACGAGCACGTTATGCTTGAGAATATATCCAAAGCGACGGATATTTATGAGGCGGCGCTTGAGGCGCTGGTAGAGCTGTCCGCCTAGACTGGGAGGATCAACATGGTCGACTACATCGGGCTCCTCAAGAAGGAGGTCGTTCCGGCCGAGGGGTGCACCGAGCCTGTGGCCGTGGCGTTTGCCGTCTCTCTTGCGGCCGAGCAGCTAGGCGCCGACGCCACCGACGTGCGGCTCAAGCTGTCCGCTAACATCATCAAGAACGCGCTGGGCGTGGGCATCCCCGGGACCGGCATGGTGGGCATTGAGATCGCTGCCGCGCTTGGCGCCGTGGTCAAGCAGTCCGAGAAGCGGCTCGAGGTGCTGCAGGGCTTCTCGCCTGAGCAGCTGGCGGCTGCAAAGGAGCTGGTAGAGGCCCACGTGGTGCACGTCGAGCAGAAGGCCACGCCAGAGGCGCTCTACATTGAGGCCCTGCTTACGGATGGGACGGACACCTCCCGCGTCATTGTCTGCCGCGACCACACCAACGTCGTGCGCGTGGAGAAGAACGGCGAGGTCCTGGTGGACAAGCCCATCTCCGTCGGTGCCGGCGATGCCGACGGCGGCACCGGACTCACCGTGGACGGCATCTACGAGTTTGCGACCACCGTGCCCTTTGAGGACATCAAGTTTGTGCTTGATTGCGTGCCGATGAACACGCGCGTGAGCGAGGAGGGCCTGCGTAACAGCTATGGCCTGGAGGTCGGCCGCCGTATGAGCGCCGGGTCAAATGCGCGCGGCGTGCTGCTCAACAACCTCTCCCTGCGTCTGATTTCTGCCACGGCCGCCGCCTCCGATGCCCGCATGGGCGGGTGCCCGCTTTCCGTCATGACGTGCGCGGGCTCCGGAAACCAGGGCCTGGCCAGCAGCCTTCCCATCATCGAGCTGGGTCGTGCCCTGGGCTCCTCCGACGAGGACCTTGCTCGCGCGCTGGTCATGTCGTTCTTGGTGGTCATGCACATCAAGGAGTACATGGGACGTCTTTCTCCCCTGTGCGGAAGTGGCATTGCGGGCGGCACGGGCTCTTGCTGTGGCATGACCTACCTGCAGGGAGGCAACCTGCCAGAGATAAAGTGCGCAATCAATAACATGCTCGCAACGCTCCAGGGAATGATCTGCGATGGCGCCAAGGCCACGTGTGCGCTGAAGATTGCCGCAGGTACCAACGCTGCCATCACCTCCTCGACGCTGGCGCTGGCAGACATTCAGCCGTCCAGCCTTGAGGGTATTGTCTTTGAAGACGCCGAGGACACCATCAGCCACACGGGCAAGCTCGTCCGCGAGGGTTTTGCCACCACTGACGAGGCAATTCTTTCCATCATGCTTGCCAAGCAGCTCGAGAAGTAGCTGCCCGCGGCGCCGCGGCGGGCGTTTGGGTGTCTGCCGGGGCGCCGCTAGCCCATGCCTTGTGCAGAACGGGCCTTCGTGTGAGCGATTTGGCTTCGGCTGCGCATATGAGCCTTGCAAATTAAGCAAAAGGGGAGGTCCCGTGCGCTACGAGGCAATCATCTTTGACAAAGACGGCGTTCTGGTTGACACCGAGCCCTTCTACGACCGCCGCCGGCGTGAGTTCTTTGCCGAGGTTGGCATTGACGACTCTGCGTTTCCCAGCTTTTACGGCTCAAACAACGAGGTCATCTGGAAAACCGCAGTGCCTGATGACCCGGCTAAACGCGAGGCTCTCTACCAGCGGTTTCGTTCTCGCTTTGCCAACGACCCGGTGCCCTATGCCCAGCTGTGCGTTCCCCGCATGCGCGAGGTCCTTCAGGCGTGTCGCGCTCTGGGCCTCAAGACGGGGCTCGCCTCGGCCGGGCCGAGCTGGGTCATCGATAGCTTTCTTGAGCAGCTGAATTTGGCCAGCGCCTTTGACGCGACGCTTTCCGGAGAGGACTGCGCTGCAAACAAGCCGGCACCCGACATCTACCTTGCGGCCATGCGCCGGCTGGGCGTCAGCCCGTGCCGCACGCTTGTGGTCGAGGACTCGCCGCTTGGCATTCGCGCAGCTCACGAGGCAGGTGCAACAGTTTGCGCCGTTATGCCGCCAAGCGCTCCCGAGCTTGACCAGTCCCTTGCGGATGTCCGCCTCGGCCCGCTCGCGACTCTGCTCGACTGGCTGCCTTCCGCGCTCTGACGCCCGGCGCCGCCGGTTTCAGCCGCTTCCCGATGGGGTACGCTACAGAAGCCGTCCGCAGAAGGGGAGAAGACCATGGGTGACGTGAACGTCGGAAGCGCCGAGATGAGGAATTTCAAGCTTGGGACCCCGGCGTTGGTGTGCCGCTGGCGCCTGGCCTCAGGCAAGCTGGCGCTCGAGAACCGCCACCTGCGCGCGCTGAGCCGTCGCGTCCTGGACGACGCGCCCGTCTCTCCCCAGCTCATCGCGTGGGCAAAGCAGCACGTCGAGTGGACCCTGCGAGACGGTTCCGCCCAGAACCCCAACGGCGTGCTCATGCTCATCATCGACGAGGAGGGCCAGGCGGCCATGACGGTCGGGCCGTACGAGGGACCGGGCGCCTTGGACACCGAAGCCCTCGTCGCCCGGGCGTCCCTTGCGCGACAGGAGGCCGAGGAGACGGGCGTCGCGCCCGAGACCCTGTGGGCCGTCCGTGATGGATGCCTGGTGGCCGGCGTCGATGCCGGGCAGAGCCTCTCCGGCGCGTCTTCCCTGGTGGAGGACCTCGCTAAGACCGTTGGCCTGCCGCTTTCCCGCCAGGCGGAGCTGATCGATGACGTGGCTTCCGGCGTCGCCGCCTTTGATGAGGTCTTTCTCGCCTCAGACGAGCATGGCGTTGTCTGCGCCGCAGACGCATGCGGCTCCGTTGGCGAGCGCCTGGCCAAGGACTACGCCCGCCTGCTGGAGTCCATGGACAGGCGCCGCTAGCCGCGGTTGCGCCCGGCGAGAAGCTCCTATGCCACCGAGAGCGCCCAGGCGGCGCTCATCTCGCTGACGATGAGGCTGAGGTCCCAGGTCTGATGGCTTCGCAGGTAGCTGTTTGAGTCATGCACGATGGCCCGCCCGTCGGCGTCCAGGCCGTCAATTGCGATGAAGTGCCCCACGCGCGTGAACGTTCCGGGTCCCATGACGCAGATCACGTCCTTGCCGGCCTCCAGCGCCTGGCGCAGCGAGCTTACGGACGCGCTCAGCGTCTCGCTCTTGAGGCCAAGCCCCGCGGCGCCGGTGCCGATCAGCGTCCATGAGGTGCCATTGCGGTCGGTCGAGTAGCCGTGAGCCGTTGAGTAGGCCGCCATTTCGACGGGGCCCATGGACGTGTCTCCCGTGAGGTCTATGTAGACCATGTCCAGCGCGAAGGGTCCGCATCCTTGCAGCCCCATGGGTCCGTTGCTGTACGTCTCGTCCGCAAAGGCAGTGTCAATCTGATAGAGGTAGGGCATCTGGCCCCGTGCCCATTCCGATGTGGGCGTGCTCGTCGGCTGCACGTAGCCCGCGACAAAGGCCTTTGCCCCGTGCACGATCTGGCACCCCAGCTCGGCGGCGTTGTGGCGCGCCTCTTGGGTCACTGTGGCCGCTGCAGCCTCGCCGGCCTCTTGCGCCGTGCGAGCACACGATGCCCTCACGCCCGCAATGACCGCCAGCACCAGCAGCGTACCCGCAAGCTTCCGCCGCCGCCTCGCCTGCCTCTCCGCTTCCATCTGGCGAGAAGCCCGTCTGGCCGCCCGCTCTTCTCGACGCCTGACTGCGCCGTCGGCCGCAGTATCGATGCCATCGAAGGAAGAGCGCCTGGGCTGTCTTTGGGGAAGTTGATTGGCCACGATGGCTCCTTTTTGGCGCGTTTCTGCAGGTATCGTATTATGCGTTCTTCTCGCCAAGGTTAACGCGCCCGCGGAAAAAATCACTCACGTTACGGAATGCCAGAACAACTTGGTATCGATACCACCGCAAGCGGGGTAGACTGTGGGACTGAATGCGAAGGCTCATGCACCAGTTGCGTGGGCCCAGCAAGAACGGCCTGGGGCCATGGGGGTGCCCAGGGAGTTCAAGAAGGAGAGGATATGGGACGTAAGTTCAAGTCCATGGACGGCAACGAGGCCGCCGCGCACGTCTCGTACGCGTTCACCGAGGTTGCGGGTATCTACCCCATCACGCCGTCCAGCCCCATGGCCGACCACGTCGACCAGTGGGCAGCTCAGGGCCGCAAGAACATCTTCGGCACGCCCGTCAACGTCGTCGAGATGGAGTCTGAGGCCGGCGCCTCCGGCACCGTCCACGGCTCCCTTGGCGCCGGCGCCCTGACCACCACGTACACGGCTTCTCAGGGCCTGCTCCTGATGATCCCGAACATGTACAAGATCGCGGGCGAGGGCCTGCCGGGCGTCTTCCACGTTTCCGCCCGCTGCGTCGCCTCCCACGCGCTGAACATCTTCGGCGATCACTCCGACGTCATGGCCTGCCGCCAGACCGGCTTTGCCATGCTCGCCGAGGGCAACGTCCAGGAGGTCATGGACCTCTCTCCGGTGGCTCACCTCGCCGCCATCGAGGGCAAGGTCCCGTTCCTCAACTTCTTTGATGGCTTCCGCACTTCTCACGAGATCCAGAAGGTCGCCGTCTGGGACTACGAGGACCTCAAGGACATGTGCAACATGGAGGCCGTCCAGGAGTTCCGCGATCACGCGCTGAACCCCGAGCACCCGCACGCCCGCGGCTCCCACGAGAACGGCGACATCTTCTTCCAGCACCGTGAGGCCTGCAACAAGGCCTACGACGAGCTGCCTGCCGTCGTCGAGAAGTACATGGGCAAGATCAACGAGAAGCTCGGCACCGACTACGGCCTGTTCAACTACTACGGCGCCCCCGACGCCGACCGCGTCGTCGTCTGCATGGGCTCCTTCTGCGACGTCCTTGAGGAGGTCATCGACTACCTCAACGCCCACGACGAGAAGGTCGGCCTCGTGAAGGTCCGCCTGTTCCGTCCGTTCTCCATCAAGCACTTCGTCGACGTTCTCCCCGAGACCGTCAAGAAGATCGCCGTCATGGACCGCACCAAGGAGCCCGGCTCCATTGGCGAGCCCCTCTACCAGGACGTCGTCTCCGCCCTCTACGAGGCCGGCAAGACCGACATCCACGTCTCCGGCGGCCGTTACGGCCTCGGCTCCAAGGACACGCCTCCCGCGTCTGCCTTCGCCGTCTTCGAGGAGCTCAAGAAGGACGAGCCCAAGCGCGAGTTCACCATCGGCATCGTCGATGACGTCACCAACCTGTCCCTGCCCGAGCCCGAGGACGCCCCCAACACGGCTGCCCCCGGCACCATCGAGTGCAAGTTCTGGGGCCTCGGCGGCGACGGCACCGTTGGCGCCAACAAGAACTCCATCAAGATCATCGGCGACCACACCGACAAGTACGTCCAGGCGTACTTCCAGTACGACTCCAAGAAGACTGGCGGCGTGACCGTTTCTCACCTGCGCTTCGGCGATTCCCCGATCCGCTCCCCGTACTACGTCACCAAGGCCGACTTCGTGGCCTGCCACAACCCGTCCTACATCGTCAAGGGCTTCAAGATGGTCCGCGACGTCAAGCCGGGCGGCACCTTC